>CAZCAS010000028.1:0-13451 GCA_964496725.1 uncultured Dehalococcoidales bacterium | reverse complement strand
GGTGATGAGGACAAGGCGAGGTGGGTTGGACAGCATTGGAGTTAAGGGCTATAATCTCAGATAGCTCTATGAATATTGAACCCAAAACCCACATCCTTTTTACCCGGGAAGAGGTGGCATCTACTGTCAGTAGACTGGCGGGGGAGATTAGGAGAGATTATCAGGGTAAGTGCCCCCTGTTGATAGGCATTCTCAAGGGTTCCTTTGTCTTTATGGCTGACCTGATTCGACTTCTTGATTTCCCCCTGGAGGTGGAGTTTGTCACCCTCTCCAGCTATGGGCGGGGTAGGAGCACTCCGGGGGAACTCAAGGTGGTCAAGGGGCTTTGTGCTGAGGTTAAGGGGAGGGATGTGGTGGTCATTGAGGACATCGTGGACTCTGGGCGCACCGTTTCTTTCCTCATGGATTATCTGAGGAAGAAGAAACCTGCTTCCTTGAAACTCTGTGTCCTGACTGATAAGCCCTCGCGGCGTGAGGTTCCGGTTAATATTGACTACCTCGGTTTCACCGTTCCCAATAGGTTCATAGTTGGCTATGGCATAGATTGGGATGAGAGATTTCGTTACCTTCCTGAGATGTGTTTTGTTGAGGTCGAAGACTGATGCTATCCAAACTGTCCCGTCTGGTCTCGGTGGCGAAAGGTGAACTTCCTGCCGACCTTATCCTGGCTAACGCTAGGGTGGTGAATGTCTTTTCCGGCGAGGTTGAGCCGGGGAATGTGGCTATTTGCGGGGATAGCATCGCTGGGGTGGGGGACTACCATCGGGCAAAGCGGGTGCTGGATTTAGGGGGCAGATACCTTGCCCCCGGCCTTATCAATGGGCATACCCATCTGGAAAGCTCTATGCTTGATGTAGGGCAGTATGCTTGGGCGGTGGTGCCGCGGGGCACCTCGGCGGTGGTGACTGACCTCCATGAGATAGCTAATGTCTGCGGGCTGGACGGCATCAGGTATGTGCTCGACTGTGCCCGCCGTTTGCCCCTGGACCTGTTTCTTATGGCTCCCTCCTGTGTCCCCGCCACTCATCTGGAGACCTCCGGTGCCGGCATTGGGTTTGAGGACATCGGTCGCCTGCTCAGGTGGAGGGGTTGTATCGGGCTGGGGGAGGTAATGAATTTCCCCGGTGTGCTCGGTGGCGATGAGGATGTTTTGCGTAAGCTCAGCCTCGCTCGACGTAAGATTATTGATGGTCATGCCCCCGGTGTAGGCGGGAAAGACCTCAATGCCTACGTTGCCGCTGGTATCCTCTCCGACCATGAATCTACCTCCCTGGGGGAGGCGAGGGAGAAGTTGAGGCGGGGTATGTATGTCATGCTCCGTGAGGGCTCTTCAGAGAAAAATCTGGACGCTTTACTGCCTCTGGTTACCGATAAGACCTATAAGAGGTGCCTGTTCGTGGTTGATGACCGCAGTTGCCTAGACCTCCTTCGGGACGGGGATATTGACGCCGTGGTGCGCAGGGCAATCGGCAAGGGTCTCGACCCGGTGCGGGCTATTCAGCTGGCTACCATTAACCCCGCCGAGTATTTCAGGCTGGATAAACTGGGGGCTATCGCCCCTGGCTATTATGCTAACCTGCTCGTCATCGATGAGCTATCCAACCTGTCCATCGGCATGGTCTTTTATCGGGGTCGGCTGGTAGCTGAGGAGGGTAAACCCTTGTTTTCTTTGCCTCAGGCTGATGTCGGGGGCATGGACAATACGGTGAAGATTAAGCCCTTCGGTGTAGAAGCGCTGAAGCTTTCCCCATCGGGGACGACGATGCCGGTGATTGAGGTTGTCCCCGGCCAGATAATCACCAGGAAAAGGATGGAGAGGGTTAAGACGTCGGACGGGGTTGTTGTCCCTGACACCGAGAGGGATATCCTCAAGGTGGTGGTGGTGGAGAGGCACCAGGCAATCGGCAATATCGGTCGGGGGCTGGTCAGGGGCTTCGGCTTAAAGAAGGGCGCTTTAGCCTCCTCCATCGCCCACGATTCTCATAATATCGTCGCCGTCGGCGCGGATGATAACGACATACTCGTTGCCGTCGAGGAGGTTGAGCGGCTGCATGGCGGTCTGGTGGTGGCTGCTGGGGGCAGGGTGCTAGCCAGCCTCCCCCTCCCCATCGCCGGGCTATTATCGGACGAGCCGTTGGAAGTAGTGGTGGCTAAACTGGAGAAGTTGGAGCAGGTTGCTAAAGGTTTAGGAACGACCCTCCCCTCCCCCTTCTCCACCCTTTCCTTTTTGGCTCTACCGGTAATCCCCGAACTCCGCCTCACCGACCTGGGCTTGGTGGATGTGAACGAGTTCAGGGTGATTGGATGAGGATTGGGCTTAAAGAACCTCGCTCAGGTTTCATGGGGTGGTTTCTGCCTTTGTGGCGACTTGTTTGACGAAGTCTAGCAAGCGTAATAATGCGAGTGGCCCACCGTAGTCCAGCCTCTGGACTGGCTTGCCGTCGAGACCGCTTGTCTTCAACGAAATCACGTTTTCCACGGCGTAAGTCTGGTTTTCGCACTCCGAATAGGTCTTCCAAACGGGTGCAAATGGATTGTGGGCAAAAGCGTTTCTAATGAGTCGTGCGATCCATGAAGCAGAACGAATATTCGGATCAGAGTGTTTAAAGCGGTCGGGGATCGTAGCTTGAAGCACGGTATCTGCCTGAACAGCACACAAATAGGTAGCTGAGTGAACAAGCAAAATGGCTGCTAATTGCTCTTGTTCCTTGCTTAACATTAACTCTTCTTTCTCAAACACATGAGGTCCATACGCGAAGGCATCGTGGTACACGAGATCGGGAAACTTATGAAATTGAATATTTGTACTCACAGCAAGGGCAAATTTATATTGCAACTGGGCATACTCGAGAAGTTCGCGATATCTCATAACCCCTTCCTTGCACTTTGCACTTTTTGTCTGTGACTACCTCTTCCTCACCTGATATCGGATGATGGTCTTGGGGTTTTTGGCGTCGGGGGTGGTGAGGTATTCCTCCTCGTGGTCGCCGGCTATCTGGTAGCCGTTCTCCTCAATGAACTGGTGCAGGCGCTTAATGGTAGGTCCCTCTTCGGCGTAGCTTCCGATGTAGAGAACTTGGGCTACGGTGCCGTATTCCCAGTTCTCGATTTTGACCTCAATGCCGGACACTTTCTGGGGTAGGGAGGTGGTGTCCTCGGGGATGGGCAGACCGATGATATGTGTCCATTCCTCTCGGGGGACGAGGTGGGCATCGGGGTAGCGGGCGCGGAGTCCGCTGGCCTTGAAGGTGGGCAGCCCCTTTTTCTTGAGGTCGAATTTCAGGGTATAAGCCGAACCATATAGGGCGGGCATAAGCTCGGCGAAGACCTTGTCTGGGGCGCCCTTGCCACGGACCACCGCCATCTTCTGGGATGGCATTTCTACAATCTGGGGTTCTTTTTTAGGCGACTTCCCTTGTGCCATGTTACTGCCTCCTTCGATTGTAACAGCATATCGGACTGTTTTTAATCTTCAGCTGCCATTACCTGGTAGATTATAATCTTTGGGCTTTCCAGCAGCAGGGGCTCGATTTCCTGTTCCAGCTTGAGTCGTTGCTCGGAATCTTCCCATCTCTTCCAGTCATCCATGCTGCGCCATGTGCTCAGCACCGAGATGATGAAGGCATCTTCAATGCTGGCTAGGGTTTCCCCGCTTATATAGCCCGGCTGTTTGATAACCGCCGCCCTGAATTTGTTGAGGAGGTCAATAAATTCTCTTCGCTTGCCTGCCCTCAAGTGTCGCTCTATAATCACCCTTATCATATTGCGTCGCTCTCCTCCTCCGATTGCTTATTGCTGTTTCCTTTATCAGCATTATAGAACCTGCGGTTTGTCGTATCAAGGCTTCTTCCCCGTCCACCGATTATACTATTCTCACCCGGTTCTCTGCTCTTGGATGAGCTTCTCCCCGTATTGGAGGAGGAGCGTAGCTCGCTCCTGGGATACCTTCTTCGCCTCCAGGTAGGCTTTGAGGGCGTCAAGGGGGGTTACTTCTTCGGCTGTCCATTCCCCCAGCCTGAGCCGTGTCTCTCTTTTTATGTCCTTGGCGATGGTGAAGTAGTGGGCTTCCTTCAGGGCGTCCCTGATGTCGTTATCTCTGAGCTGTCCCTCGGTCTCTGCTGGCAGGCTGATGTTTAGTCGCACTATGGCGTCCCTGCTCTCGTCTTCGTGTTCAGCGATTGCCTGGAGTATGGTCGAGGTCGGGTTGGAGTCCTCCGGCCCAACGGCGACATCAATGGTGATGAAGCGCCGCCCGCTTATGGGGTGGAAGTGGTAGGAGACTCGCCTTTCACCCGTTTCTTTGTCTGGCTCAATCTCTACAATATAGAACCCCTTGTCATCCTTTTCCTCGCTGAAGTCCAGGCGCTCTATGCTGCCGGCGTAGACCACCGGCGGATTTTCAGATAGAACCTGGTGCTTGTGAATATGCCCCAGGGCAACATAGTCGAAGGCAGGATTGGCTACATTGCTGATGAGCAGGGCATGTTCCTGCCCTATGGTCATCGACCGTTCCGAGCCTGCCTTTGCCTCCGAGACCCAGACATGGGCAGCCAGTATCGCCGGCAGGTCGGGGTCGAGCTTTGGAATATTAGTGGAGATGATTTTGGTCAGCACCTCCCGCAGTCGCGCATTTATCTGCTCGAAGTTGAGGTTCTTGCTGTCGTCTTGGCTCAGCAGGGCGCTTCGTCTCAGCCAGGGCAGGGCGACTATCTGCACCGTCCCGCCGTTGGTGGGGATATGGTAGAGACCGGGGCGATTAGCCACATAGACGTTTTTGATGGTCAGGGTGTCGAAAATCTCGGTGGTGGTCGCCCGACATATGGCGTTGGGCAGGTCGTGGTTGCCGATAAGGAGGAAGATGGGGATGCCGCTGGTGGAGAGGCGGTTGATTCGTTTGGCGAACTCCCGCTGCTGGGTCTGGCTCGGCTCGCGGCTCTTATAGGCATCGCCGCAGAAGAGGAGCAGGTCTACCTTGTTCTCCAGGGCATAATCTATTAGCTGGTCGAGGGCGCCGAGGAAGTCGAACAGGCGCGAGGACAACCCGGTGGCTGGGTCAATTCGCCCGTAGCTTTCCACACCGAGGTGGAGGTCGGAAAAGTGAAGGATTTTCATACCCCCTCCTTGTCATTGCGAGGGCGCAGCCCGAAGCAATCTCTTCTTATCTACCCCCTCCCCCTTTATCCCCCTTCCCGAGGGGAAGGGGGAAACGATATTAAAAAGAGGGGCGAAGCCCCTCTTGGACTGCCCTTACCCCTTCGCTTCAAGTAATGATGCCATACTTCTTGGCGTTAGAAATAACGAATTCTGAGTTCTTGCAGTTGTCTAACATCTCGTAGTTATTTTTGAGGGCATCTATCTTGCTTAGGGATATACTACTTTGCCCTAATTTCTCTATCAGGATAGTTGGGACAATATACAAATCGTAGGAATCATCATAGGGATGTAATCCTATAACTACATCGCACGTCTCGGTTGATTGTGTGTAAGTCTTAACGCCAGACTTATATGTTCTATCAACTCCGCCACGGGTACCGCCTGTGAATGAGATTGAATCCTTTGCCGTCTTGACTTGTGCTCGTACAATATCTTCTCCACGGTCTTTTTTGTACACAATCACAATGTCATATGGAGATAAGGGCAAGTCTACTAGAGATACATTGCCGTAACGCTTCATTAGTATTCCAGCCGCAATATGTTCATGGGCAAAACCACTGATTGCGGCGTCCCGACCTCGTTTTTCAGCGTCAGCCATGTTCGCACTAACCTCGCTTTAGATACTCACTTCCTTGAAAGAACTACCAAATGCTCTGTTGACATACGCCTATCTTTTACCCCTGTTGCTGGATTAAGCTTATAAAAGAACATCGCCCGTGCGACAATTGTGTCAACCAGAGTGGCTTCATGTTTCCACCCCAGAGCCTCGAAGTGCTCAGCAAATATACGGTCAATAGGTACTGGATTTGTTCTAATGGTAGCTGGCCCAAGGAATAGAAGAAGATTTTTGGATATGTGTTCTTGAAGATGGGAAAGTGTTCCTAAAACACCAAAAAAGTATTGTTGGTAGAGCCGAATCATATGTGGTTCCTCGATGTCTTCTAAACATCGGAAATAGGTACTTGAATGAATGGGAATACTGGAGACATCTTGATAGGGGAATTCCTTTTTACCTAGTTCCTTGATGTTGACCTCTGAATAGCCGAGCCAGAAAAGGTCCATTTTTGAAGCACGAATATATTCCTGAGCCTGCAAGTAAGGTGGAGACGTAATTAGGATGTCACGCTCTTCCTCAAGGTCAGTCGTAAGAGCATTGATGCCAGCCCGAATAGTATGCTCGACTGGTTTTGGTTCTAGCCTCTGATATTCCTCCAATCTGATTAGTATTTGGTTTATAGCCTTTAAGACCATACTAGAAAACATTTGTTGCCAATCCTGGCACTCTAGTCTATTTACTCTTTTCTCTGCTAAGGGTGACCGAGACAGCTTCTGGCGTTTCTCATCGTTATAAGAAAAATAGCGGGTTGTTTTAAGAAGCGGAATAAGGAGAAGCCGTCTTAATTCTTCATCCTCTAAGGAATGATAGAATCCCCAAGCATTAGATAACATCGGCAGAAATTCTTCGGGATACCAGTAAGCAATATTTGACCAATCCGGTCTAAAAGATTCCCTGTGTGCCATCATGTTTCGTACAAGGGCGTCTGAATCCACTGTTACGGGACACATGATAGCAATAGAATGGAGATATTTGAGAAGAGGATTTAAGTCCCAAAGTTCATAGCTGTTTCCGCAAAGTCTGGCTACTGTTCCCACTGTCCCATAACCCGCAAATGGGTCAAATATACTCATGCCAGAACGACCATAAGTCTTCAGTGCGTAGGCAATAACTTGGGGAATGAATTTGGCTGGATACTTGTAAAGGCCGAAGGTAGCGTACGTGGTCGAAGGTATTTCAGGCATCAATTCTCGAAATATTACCGCCTCTTCAATTACCATCTTACGACTACCCCAGTTTTATAACCATTATACTACATTAACGATCATTACGATAGTAAGGTATTATAATTTACAGCATCCCCCACAAAGTAAAGAGAGGGGCTAGGTTACCATCTTGGCATAACATTAGAAACAATTCGCGCCTGACCGGCGTCTATTTAGCCTCGGATTGTTCCTCAAATCTCGCTAAAGGGTTTTTACCCATTTTCCCCTTCCTTCCACACCTTCCCGCCAGGGGGCAGGACGAAGAGGTCTTCCCCGCCGAGCTTGGCTGCCAGTGTTGTCTTCAGCTCGCTTATCGGGACTCGTATCTGGTTCATGCTGTCCCGTTCTCGGATGGTGACCTGTTCATCTTCAAGTGTTTGGAAGTCGATGGTAATGGAGAAGGGGGTGCCTATCTCGTCCTGGCGGCGGTAACGGCGCCCGATGCTCTGGGCATCGTCATAGCTTGCCATCCAGCACTGGCGCAGGTCGGCATATATCTGTTTGGCCGGCGTCGCCAGTGTCTCCTTCCTGCTTAACGGCAGTACCGCCACCTTGATGGGGGCGAGGTCGGGGTGGAAGCGGAGGACCACCCTCGGTTCCCCCTCGGCTATGTCCTCGTCGTAGGCATCGCAGAGAAAAGCCAGGGCTGAGCGGTCTACCCCTGCTGACGGCTCGATGATATAGGGGGTGATATGCTCTTTACTCTCTTCATCGAAGTAGCTTAGAGCCCTGCCGCTGTGCTTGGTGTGCTGAACAAGGTCGAAATCGCTGCGGTTGGCGATGCCCTCTAATTCAGACCAGCCCATAGGGAACAGATAATCAATGTCATAGCAGTCTTTGGCATAGTGGGCCAGCTCTCGTGACATATGTTGGCGCAGCTTGAGGTTCTCCTTTTTAATGCCCAGTTTCAGATACCAGTTGAACCGTTCCTGGAGCCAGTAGTCGAACCACTTCTTGTCGGTATCCGGCTTAACGAAGTATTCAATCTCCATCTGCTCGAATTCCCGACTGCGGAAGATGAAGTTGCCGGTGGTGATTTCGTTGCGGAAGGCTTTGCCTATCTGGGCGATGCCGAAGGGCAGCCTCTTTCTGGTGGTATTGAGCACATTCTGGAAGTTGACGAACATACCCTGGGCGGTTTCGGGGCGGAGATAAACTACACTTGCTTCATCCTCGACAGGCCCCATAAAGGTCTTGAACATCAGGTTGAACATGCGGGGCTCGGTTAATTCTCCGCCGCAGGAGGGGCAGGTCTCGTTATTTAAGTCGTCGCCTCGCCATCTCAGGTGGCAGTTCTTGCACTCGACCAGAGGGTCGGCAAATCCTTCGAGGTGTCCGCTGGCTGCCCATACTTGTGGGTGCATCAGGATGCTGGCGTCCAGCCCCACCATGTCATCGCGTTCCTGAACCACGGCTCGCCACCAGGCTTGTTTGATATTCCTCTTCAGCTCTACTCCCAGTGGCCCATAGTCCCAGCAACTGGATAAACCGCCGTAGATTTCACTGCTGGGGAAAATGAAACCGCGCCGCTGGCAGAGCGACACGATTTTTTCCATGTCAACCTTTGATTGTGCCTGTTCAGTCAATGCTATCGCTCCCTGGTATTTTTAGCAAGTATTGCTGGTAAGCATTGTAGCCTAAAATAGTGAGCTTTGCAAAGCAGAGGTACTGCTCGGTTTTAGTTGGTATGTCCTTTAACTCTTGGCATAGGCTTTTGTTTAATGTTAGAATGTAAAACTATTTCGGCTAGGGGGTATAAAAGTGATTGTTGAGAGACTGGTATTAGGACCTTTAGAAACTAACTGCTATATTGTGGGCTCTCAATCTAATAGGGAAGGGATGATAATTGACCCCGCTGACAGGGCTAAGGAGATTTTGAAGAAGGTGGATGAGCTCGGACTTGACATAAAGCTTATCGTGTTGACCCATGGCCATATGGACCATATCGGTGCCTTAAAAGAGGTCAAGGAGGCAACCGGTGCTGAATTGGCTGTACATGGCGATGACGCTGGCTCTCTCAAGACGCAGCCTTTAGCTGCGGTGTTCGGTCTTTTTTATCCTGCCCCCCCTCCCCCGGACAGATTATTGAGGGAGGGAGATAGCATAGACTTTGCTGATTTGCACTTCGAGGTTCTCCATACCCCGGGTCACACGCCGGGTGGTATCTGCCTGTTGGGGCAGGGGGTGGTATTCAGTGGGGATACATTATTCCGTTATAGTATCGGCAGGGCTGACTTACCCGGCGGTAATGATAATCAACTGATGAACAGTATCCAGACCAAGCTGATGACGCTACCCGATAATACTGTTGTTTACCCCGGTCACGGCGATGAAACCACCATTGGCGCTGAGCGCAGTGGCAACCCTTACCTTCAAGGTTGACCTTGCCCTTAGATTAACCCACCAAAGGCAACTAACATCGGCGCTATAACCAGTGCTACTATTGACATTAGCTTTATCATGATATTCAAGGACGGTCCTGATGTGTCTTTCATGGGGTCACCCACTGTATCACCAATAACTGCTGCTTTATGAGCGTCTGAGCCCTTACCCCCGAAAGCGCCTTTTTCTATCCACTTCTTGGCATTGTCCCAGGAGCCACCAGCATTGGCGAAGGTAACAGCCAGAACAAAGCCACAACCGACAGCTCCGATTAGGAACCCGCCAAGGGCAAGTGGTCCCAATACGATGCCTATAGCGATAGGTACCACTATTGTCATTATGCCGGGAGCAACCATTTGCTTTATGGCGTCTGTAGCGCAGATAGCTACACATTTACTATACTCAGGTTTTGCCTCTCCCTCCATCAGCCCCTTTATCTCGCGAAATTGGCGGCGAACCTCGTTAACTATGGAAAAACTGGTCTTGCCTACGGCATTCAGGGTCATGGCGCAGAAAATGGCTGGCAGCATAACTCCTAGGAGGATACCGACAATAACATGGGGGTCAAGTAAGCTAATCGCAGCAAACTTAATGCCTGCTGCCTGGGCATAAGATAGTAGCAGGGCTAAGGCGGTTAGCCCGGCGGCGCCGATGGCAAATCCTTTACCGGTTGCCGCTGTAGTGTTACCTAGTGAATCTAGGGCATCGGTCCGCTCCCTGATTTCTGGAGGTAGCCCTGACATCTCAACTATCCCGCCAGCGTTGTCGGCTACGGGTCCGTAAGCATCAGTGGCATCCTGTATGCCCAGAGTTGATAGCATGCTAGCGCCGGCGATAGCGATGCCGTAGATATCAGCGAAGTGATGGGCAACGATGATGGCAACTGCCACTATGATAATAGGGGGTAGGGTGCTCATCAGACCATTGGCAAAGCCACTGGTTAAAAGTGTCCCCGCTCCGGTTTGAGATGATTTTGCGACCTGGAGGGTTGGTTTATAGGCATAGGAGGTAAAATAGTTGGTGCTCTCTCCTATTAATATGCCGGCAATGAGACCGGCCAGAATAGCCCAGAATATACCTATGTCAGCTTGAAGGAAGTGGACGGCTAAGAAAGCGAACCCTGCAGTTAAGGCTGATGCTGAGAAACTACCTCGGCGGAGGGCGTTGAGCAGGGACCCCATATCCGCCTTTTTGCCTGCCTTCACTAGGAATATGCTGATAATAGAGGCTACAATGCCCCCAGCAGCTACTATCATGGGCAGAAACCAGGCTGTAGCCATATTAGGCACCAGCGGTTTGCCCAGGGTGATGGAGAAAGTGGCTATCATCCCCAGTGTCATGGTGGCGATAATTGAGTCGACGTAGGATTCAAAAAGGTCAGCACCCATGCCAGCCACATCACCAACATTGTCGCCGACGAAATCGGCGATTACCGCCGGGTTTCGGTAGTCATCCTCGGGGATTTCCTTCTCCACTTTGCCTACTATGTCTGCTCCGGTGTCAGCTGCCTTGGTGAATATGCCCCCACCTACCCTGGCGAATATAGCTACAGATGAGGCACCGAAACCAAAACCGGGGATAATCTTTAGAAAATCAGGGTTGTTGTGAAAGGCGAAGAAGAGTACACTCAGACCGAGGATACCAATGCCAACAACACACAGCCCCATTACTGCTCCGCTGCGGAAGGAGACCCTTAAACCATCATTTAGGCTCTTTTGGGCGGCGGCAGCAGTTCTGCCGTTGGCTCTGATAGCCATGTTCATGCCAATGTAGCCAGCTAGAGCGGAGCAACCAGCGCCAAAGACGAAGGCCAGACTTATCCACCAACCGAGCATAGGGACTACGCCCAGAACAATGGCAACCACTGCTACGAATATAAACAGGATTCTGTATTCTTTCCCTAGAAAGGCTAGTGCGCCCTCTTTAATGGCGCCTGATATTTCTCTTATCTTCTCTGAGCCCTGGTCCTGTTTCAATACATAAGAAGCCATAAAGCCGGCAAGACCAAGTCCGGCGGCGCCACATATTACTGCGACTATCATCGGGTTCATTTTTAATCTCCTATCTAGCTAAAAAGAATAATGGAGCAATCTACTGCAGATTGCTATCAAATTTACCCAACCTTTGCTCGAGGTCCTTTTTACTCATAACCAGGGTCAGGTCACTGCGTGTCTTTTCTAGGATACCGCGAACCACATCGGTAGTGCGGCGCAGGCCGCCAGTTATGGCGTCGGGAAAGTCCATGGTGACTAGGATGTTGTAGATGTCGTCCATTGCAGATAGTAGTTCTTCACCTCGTGATAGGTCACCCTTCCTCATGCTATCGAGGAGGTAGCGTCTTAGCTCTCCGACAGCTTCCCCTAGCCCATGCAGGTAGGCAGCGGACTCGACACCCAGCGTATCAGGGGTAGGGGGTTGTTTCCCTGTTACCAGGGCGAGGGTAATGCTGCCTTCAGCAAACTCCTTTTGGGCATCTCTGGTAAAGCCGGTGGCACGAAGCTCACTGTGGCCAGAAATAGCTTTCTCTATCTCTTCGAGCAGGCTTTTGGCCGATTGGAGTAGTTCCTGAGCCTGGTCGAACTCCTGGCGGTGCACAGCGCGGATGGCATTGCTACAGTGGCGAATAGCTTCACGGCACAGGGGGAGCACCTTTTCTCTTGCCGTGTCCTTGGCGGAAAAGCTGTTTCGAATCTGTTCGGCAATTGAATCCAGGTTATCGGTTAGTCCGCTCATTTTGCTTCCTCAATTCTGGTTGCTATTTGCCGGGCTGCTTCTTCGGCAGATTTGGCTTCTAATATAGCACTAATCAGTGCTACCGAGCTAGCGCCGGCAGCTATCACTTCGGCGGCATTATCTGCGGTGATGCCACCAATAGCCACCAGGGGCGAGGCGACTGCCCCTCTAATCTGGCGCAGCGTTTTTAAGCCGACAACCTTTGCCTCCTTTTTGGATGGTGAGGGGTATATTGAGCCAACAGCAATATAGTCGGCCCCGTCCGCTTCAGCAGCGACGGCTTGCTCCACAGTGGTGGTGGAGCGGCCCAGAATCTTATCTATTGGCAGCAGTTTGCGGGTTGCCTTGGTGGGCAGGTCGTCCTGCCCCAGGTGCAGTCCATCGGCATCGGCGGCCAGGGCTAAGTCGAGGTAGTCGTTTACTATAAAGAGCACGTCATGCTCGGCACATAGCTTTTCGAGTTGTTGGGCGATGGGTAGCAGCTTGTTTTTAGGGGTAAGTTTGTCGCGCAGTTGAATGATTCTGGCGCCACCGCGGATTACCTGTTTGGCTACTTCGATGTGACTGCGTCCCTTTAAAGCCTGTGTATCTATAATTACGTAGAGCCCTGATATATGCTTTATCTTTTCCTGGCGGAGTAGCTTGGCTAGTAGATTGCGCTCTATGGAGTATAAATCGAACCGGGCTTGTTTGAATTTCTCCGAGTCTAATTTGATTGCCATACCTGGAGCCTTGGCCAGTTCCTCTATAGTCCGCAACGACTCCTGGACCCTTCTGGAGTTAGCCACCACTGTAGTGGGTAACCCTCTCTGTTTATCCTGTTCAGGGGCTTCGATGTTGATGCCAACATCACTCTCTGAATCCCGAGCGTTTAAGAGTCGCTGGTTAAATGACCTGTCGCCTTTCACCATCTGGTGGCGCATGGTCTTTAATTGCTGGCTTAAGGTGGCATCGTTGAGTAGCAAGCGGGCTATATCCTCGAGAAGACGAAGCCCCTCGCCAATACGGTTCAAATTGGCGTCAATAATGCGTAGTATTTGTCCTGATGTTGATTCCGATGAAGGCATGTCTATAGTTCCTTAAAGGTTAATTTTATCATAGCTGAATTGCAGGGTAAAGACGGGTATCTTTCACCCCTCGCTCACCGCATTTTCGGTGAGCTCAATTCGTGATGGTTTCCCCTTCTGGTCTAGTTCTACCGCTACCACGTCGATGCGCCATAGGGGAGGTAAGTTCTCATGGCTCTGCCGATAGTGGTAAGCAGTAGCTATCAGCCTCCCCTTTTTGGCGGGTGTGATTGACTCCTCCGGGCTGCCGAACTCCCTGCTCTTTTTGGCTCTTACCTCGATGAAGACGAGGAA
>CAZCAS010000027.1:8462-13470 GCA_964496725.1 uncultured Dehalococcoidales bacterium | reverse complement strand
AAAGTGTCCCATTTCGCTGATTGACAACACCAACAGTTATGTATTATTACTTAATGCGTTAGTATTAGTCCTTTTGCCTGAGAGAGACATTAAATACCACATTTCCTGCCTCTTCGGAGCGCCCCTTGCAGGGTCTCTTCAAAACTGGACTGGGATATTACATCCTTCTACAAAAAGGAGGGATGTATGGACCAGATCCACAAGAGGGCCGCTGCCGAACAAGTAAAGATTTTGCTGAAGGGGTATTGCCAGGGGATATTGGATAGACTGGCTGTCGAGGAGACTTTGGGAATCAGTAGATCCGCCTTTTTCCTCCTCTTGAAAGAATATCGCCGTAATCCGGATGGATTCCTCCTTGCTTATCAGAGGTCATCCCCAACTAGGCTCCCCGCTTCCACTGAGGGAAAGATTGCGAAGGAGCTAATGTTAGACAAGAGCTTAATCGACGATTCCAGCTTGCCTATCATCACCTACAACTACTCAGCCATCAGAGACCGCTTAGTCAAGCATGATATCAAATAGCCTTATCTACAATCATCGACCGAGCGAAGGGACTTGGTTGTTATCAGCCTCATCCAAAAAAGAAGGCTCATGACCGTGAGGTGGTTACCACCGCCATCGGCGCTTTAATCCAGCATGACGCTTCTCACCATAAATGGTCGCCTTATGCTGGTGAGAGGTGGGTTTTAATCACTTCCATTGATGATTTTAGCCGGAAGCTCCTCTACGCTGACTTCCTCGAGCAGGAAACCACCTGGGCCCACATCAAAGCAGCCGAAAGCGTGATGCTGGCCTACGGAATCCCGCTACGCTACTATGTTGATTCTCTGCGGGTATTCCGCTTTGTTCAGCAAAGGGATAGTGTTTGGAGAAAGCATGTCCTTCAAACTGACGAAGCTAACCCTCAATGGCGACAGGTGATGAATTGCCTCGGAGTGGCCGTATCCTACGCCCTGTCGGCCCAGGCAAAAGGGAAGGTGGAGCGCCCATATCGCTGGCTACAAGATAGGATTGTCAGAACCTGTGCCATCGAGCAGATCACCGCTATTGACGATGCCCGCGCTGTCTTAAAAGAAGAGCTGGACCGTTACAATAACCACCAGGTTCATTCCACGACCGGAGAAGTTCCCAGCATCCGCTTTGATAAGGCCAGGAAAGAGGGAAAGAGTCTGTTTAGACCTTTTGCCTTGCCTCACCCGTATACTTCGGCGAAGGACATATTCTGCTTACGAGACAAACGAACGGTCAACGGCTATCGGAAGATATCCCTATCCAACCATGCCATACCAGTGCCCAACGTACCGCTGCGAGAGGAGGTTGACGTCCATCTACTTCCTGATGTGGAAAGGGCTGCCTTGGAGATACGAATATGGTGGGAAAACCGAATGGTCAACTCGGTCACCTACTCGTTAAAGCAGTTCCCAACAGTCCAGTTTTGAAAAATTAGACAGTCCGAAACAGTCCAACTTTCAAAAATTCCTAACAGTGTCCAGTTTTCAACTTTTCCTAACAGAGGGAAAAAGGGGGGCCATGGTAAAAAATCTTCCGCCGTCAAAGATTATTGGGAATGGTGAACGTGCTTTTGGCAGCCCTCTCTTAGTGTCTGAATCGCAGCAGCCCTATTTTATATTAATGCGGGGAAAAGCCAAAAAAACGTCAGCTTTTGTGCAATCCAAAGGCTATTTACGCCAAAATTGTCTGCAAAGAGCCCTAACACTATTGACATGGCCGAGACTGCTATTGTAAACTTGTAGCCCAAGGAGGTAAATATGTCATCAGAAAAAGCAATGGCAGAGGTTACAAAAAAAATAGAGGACTCATACATCAAACGCACCCCCAAATCAGGAGCGCTTGCACAAAAAGCAAAGGGGTATATGCCCGGTGGTGATACCAGAATATCTATTTATTGGCCACCTTATCCACTCTGGTTTGACAAGGCGGAAGGTTGTTATCTCACTGATATCGATGGCAATAAATACCTTGATTTTAACAACTGCATGACGGTGCTGGTAATAGGCCACAGCCATCCGAAAGTAATGGAGGCGGTAAGGAAGCACCTTTCGGAGAACAGAGGCACTTGTCATAGTGGGTTGATGCCTATAGTGATACAATGGGCAGACTTAATAAAACAGAGGATGTCTTCATTTGACACAATGCGGTTTGTTAATTCGGGTACCGAAGCAGTAATGATGGCGATACGCGCTGCCAGGGCATTTACAGGAAAGGACAAGATTCTTAAGGTAGATAGTTGCTATCATGGCAGTTGTGACCAGGTAGTTTCACCGCCTACTGCTCCTGGCCTGCCCAAGAGCGTGCTAACTGATACCATATCCATTCCGTTCAATGATAAGGATGCAGCGGGGGAGGCGATTACCAAGAACAAGGATCAACTGGCGGCGATGATTGTTGAGCCTATAATGGGTGCGGGCGGTTTAGTTTGCGCTAAAGATGATTATCTTCCTTTTCTAAGGAAAGTTACCGCCGCCAACAACGTACTCCTCATTCTTGATGAGATAGTTACCTTCAGGCTTGATTACGGTGGCATGCAGCGCGTGTCCGGAGTTAAGCCAGACCTCACTACCCTTGGCAAGATAATAGGTGGCGGCTTCCCGGCAGGTGCTTTTGGCGGAAGGGCGGATATTATGAACACATATTCCCCGCAAGCTAAAATGATTCAACATGGTGGAACCTTTAATGGCAATGCAGTCACCGCAACAGCCGGCACAGCGACACTTGAGCTGCTAACTGCCAAGGAGATAGACAGAATCAACGGGCTAGGCGAATCTCTGGCTAAAGGAATGCGGGATATCTTTGCCAAATTGAAAATCAAGTGTCAGGTTACCGGGCGAGGCTCTTTACAAAAGTACAACTTCAGCCCGGTGCCTGTGGTAGATGGCAAAACATCAGCGATGGGCCCCAAAGAAATATATCACCTGCTGCACCTGGCTTTATTCGAGAGAGGCATATCCATACCGGAGAGAGCTCAGTTTGCTGTATCCACCCCGATGACAGAGAAAGAAATTAATATAGCGCTAAAAGCTCTTGAGGATGCATTGATTGAGCTCCGTCCGTCCTTTGAGCAGATATGGCCGGAAATAATAGGGTAAGGAATGAATTCAAGGAGGTGGTGCTTGTTCGGGAGAACAAGGGATTACCCCGCCAGACTCTCCTAACCCTAGCTTTCCAGCCATAGGGTTGCACTCCAGGGATGATAGCAGGGTACATAGCAAACTGAGCATTATTCATTGGGCTCGCTATCATGTTATGGCCGAGCAATCAGTATATTTATTAGGAGGGAAAGAATGACGGTTGATTTAAGCTGCGAGTTTTTGGGTGTTAAGCTCCGAAATCCATTCCTGATAGCCTCTGTTCCCGCAGCATCTTCCTGGGGTTTCAGCAAAGCAGCCAAGGCTGGTTGGGCAGGGGGCATCCACTGGGGAGGAGAAGCTACGGGTGTTACCGGCGCCTGGTGCCGTGGCTACATCCCCAGGGACATTGAGTATGTAGGTAAGCCACCGCAATGGTGGGCATACCAAAATACTCCTGTTGGCGATGAATTAGACCCCAAGCGATTTCTACCTCTCGCTAAGCTAGAAAAATTGATTAGGAAATCTAAAGAATCAGGTATAGCCGTAATTTGCAATATATTAGAGGGCCAAAATCCTGAAGCCTGGGGAGAAGTGGCAGCTACCGCAGAGAGAGGTGGCGCTGATTTTCTAGAGCTAAATTGGTCATGCCCTGCTATGCCTGGAGCAGGCCGGGAAATTGCGCGTAACCCGGAGCTAAGAAAGGCTACATTGAAGGCAGTACGCAATAACTCCAAGCTGCCGATAATGATAAAGGTAAGCGCTCACCTGGAACAAGAGTTGCTTCATGATTTAGTCAAGGGCGCTGTTGCCGATGGGGCCAATGCAGTATCTATCACCAATACAATCATGGCTATGGTTGGTGTGGACATTGAAACCGGCCTGCCACTTACTACTGAGCTAACCAAAGAAGGGAAGCTGCAAGGTATGATGACAGGCATATCGGGCCCGGCAATCAGGCCAATTGGGCTCAGAGGTGTAGCTGAGGTAAGGCGAGCCACCGATGTACCTATTTCAGCAATCGGCGGTATTACCAAGTGGGAGGATGTCGTCGAGTACATGTTGCTCGGGGCGAGCACGGTACAGGTTGGCACTGCCGTCATGCTATACGGCTATCGCATGGTCAAAGACCTGATTAGAGGGTTAGAAGGGTGGATGGAAAGAAAAGGCTTCAAGAGGACAAGTGATTTTATCGGTATTACAACTGATAAATATCTCCCGCTCAAGGCAGCTAAACAGGCACGGAAACAACCAAGGACAATGGTTGTTGACGAGGACAAGTGCACCGGTTGCGGCCTGTGCTTGGTTGCCTGCCAATCTACTGAGAATTCGGGAGCGCTGACAGTAGTAGACAGGGTAGCCAAGATTGACCCTGAATTCTGTCACTCATGCAACTCCTGCCGGATAGTGTGTCCGGAAGGTGCCATAACTATGGTATGGGAACCGGAATATGTGCCTTCCTTAGCCGCCAGTAAGTAAAGCAATAGATTTTTTATTGACGGATCGAATAGAGCCGGTAGTGTAGCGAATGTGGAGGGAAAAGCAATCGGTATATCCTCCCCTCTGCGCCGAGGGATTATTGACGCGAGACTCCAAGCGAGCGCTCAAGTCGCTATGCGGAAAGTGCGGCCTCTCCCGCTTGAGAATTTCACGAGCAGCTAGAGCTCTCAAGAAGCCTTCAACTACCTGTGCTGCCGCGACCTGTCATTTGAGTATATAATTTAACTCTTCCCGGGCGGCACCTACCTGGAGGGAAGGGGCAAAAGCCGTGGTGCAGAAGCCGTGCCTTAGCCCACGGCATCGCCCGCAGGGGGGAAACGAATACCGCTACGAGTTCTTGGTTGAATGGAGGAAGTGAACTATGGTGGCAATAGTGAGCACTGTTATTAAGAACTGTAAGCTCGTCAGGCCGGAAGGTATTA
>CAZCAS010000027.1:0-8452 GCA_964496725.1 uncultured Dehalococcoidales bacterium | reverse complement strand
CCAGAAGGCATCGCAATTGATGGTGGCAGAATCGTCGCCACGGCAAGTGATAGCTATCTTCCTGAAGCGGAAAGGGTGATTGATGCCAAGGGGAATTATGTCATTCCCGGCGTGATTGACAATCACGTTCATCTGGTTACAGGGCTTCAACAACCAGATAAGGAGCTCAGGGCTGATACCGCAGCCGGGGCATATGGCGGAGTCACCACCATTAACAATATGATGGGCCTCGGAGCGTTCACCCATAAAGGATCCTACGTTGATGTGTTTGAGGATTGGAAGAAAATACATGAGGGGAACGCCTTCACTGACTTTATGATTGATATTATCATCTCCTCTGATGTCCACATAAAGGAGATGCCCCTCTATGCCGGTAAATATGGCATGCCTCTATTCAAACTCATGCTTGCCTATAAGGGGTGGTGGGAAGCAGAGCAGGGGAAAGTCATAGAGGCAGAAGCCAGCGATGGAGTGCTGTATTCGGCACTGAAGCAGATAAAGGCCATCGGCCCACCGGCAAGGCTCAGGGTTCATTGCGAAAACATGAGCATAATCAACCGCCTCATACCGTGGTTAAGAGACGAAGAGAAAAGGGAAGATCTGGCAGCCTGGACAGATGCACGCCCGGGGTGGGCTGAGGCGCTGGATATCAAGCGAGTTGCCTCTATCGCCAAGGTAGTCAAGGCTCCGATATACATTGTCCACCTGAGCAGCGCCCCGGGAGTTGATGCCGTGGCCAAAGCGAAAGAAGATGGCGTTAATGTTATCGCCGAGACAACCCCGGCATATCTAACCTTAACCAAGCATTCTCCCTTAGGTATGTTAGGTAAAATCAATCCCCCATTAAGAGATGAAGAAAGCATCGAAAGGTTGTGGGAAGCAATCAATTCAGGAGTCGTACAGTGTATGGGGACTGACCATGGTTCTCACATGAAGGCGAACAAGATAAAGGGAGGTATTTGGGAGGCAGAACCGCCCGGCTTTGCGGGGATAGAAACCTACCTGCCTGTATTACTAAGCGAAGGAGTAAACAAGGGCAGAATAACCTTGGAAAAACTGGTTGAGGTCTGCTGCGCGAACAATGCCAGAGCCATGGGTCTCTATCCTAAGAAGGGAGTCATCAGGGCAGGCTCAGATGCTGACCTGGTAATTATTGACCTTAACAAGAAGGTGAAGCTGAGTGCTGAGACTCTTCACCAAGTTTCTGACTTCTGTGTCCACGAAGGCTGGGAGGCAAAAGGCTATCCTGTACTCACCATGCTCAGAGGGAATATCGTGGTGAAGGATGGAAAGCTTATTGCCAAGCCAGGAATTGGGCAATACTTAGCACGATTTTCACAAGTTTAACCGGCATTACTAGATATTAAAAAGGAGGCTACAGGCTACCATGTAATTAGCAGGCTCATTTGTTGATTTTACCAGGGAATAGATAAAAGCATAGGAGTTTAGAAGGAGGGCAAATGAATACTAAAACGTTAAGAGGAAAAGACTTTGTTGATTTGAGGGATTACACCGCAGAGGACATAGAGACAATCATGCACGTGGCGTTTGACTTGAAGGCCAGATTAGCTGCCGGAGAACGCTCGTCTCTTCTGGCGAATAGAACCCTCGGAATGCTATTTTGCGCTGCTTCCACAAGGACACGCGTTGGTTTTGAGACGGCCATGGACCAACTAGGTGGGCATGCTCAATTCTATGCCCCTGAGCATTTACAGCTGGGTGGTGCTAAGGAATCATGGATAGACACCACTGAGGTTCTGGCTCGCTTTGTGGATGGGATAATGATTAGACTTTCTAATATCGTTGGGCAAGGATACGATTTCCTGAAATATGGTGAGTCACACGCCATCTTGCAAACCATGGCAAAGCATTCCTGTGTGCCCATTTATAATGCCAATGATGACACGGAACACCCCACTCAGGTAATGGCTGACCTTATGACCTTCAGAGAGAAACTGGGGCATGAGGACTACAAGAAAAAGAAGATTGCCTTAGTCTGGGTATGCAGCAAGAAAGGAATTACCCCGGGAATACCTCATGACATGGCACTTGTGGCTGGAAAACTGGGAATGAATTTAACCATTGCTCACCCGGAAGGATTTGACCTGGACCCAGCATATTTAAATGAGGGTATCAGGGCAGCCAAGCTATCGGGTGGAACTATAAATATAGTGCATAGTATTGAAGAAGCAACTAAGGACGCCAGTATAGTTTACGCTAAGGGCTGGGGAGGTCCTTGTCTTCCGCAGATGACGGCCGAGGAAGATCAAGAAAGACGTAAATCCCTGAAGCACTGGATTCTTGGTGAAGAGCACTTCAAAAATACTACTAAAGGCGCTATCTTTATGAATGCCATGCCCCTAACACGAGACGTAGACGTCACATCTGAAGTAGTAGATGGTCCCAGGTCTGTCATCTATGACCAGGCAGAGAACCGGCTCCATGCCCAGAAAGCCATTCTGGCTGTGACCATGCCCTGATTTATCCGCCTATTTGCCATTAGGGGTTACATAAAAGGAGCAATTTTTCTATGTAATCTCTGACAGGAAAGATACCAGATGAGCGGGTCTATACGATAATTCCTATAAGACATTGAAATGCGAGAAGGTGAATCTATGGGGGTATGAGACTTTTCAGGACGTGTTAACCGGGCTTCCCTTTTCCCTGAAAAGGTCTACAGTGAAAAAACTTCATTCAGCGCTTGGTTACTTAACACCGAATGAATTCGAGGAGGTAGCGCTTAATCAGGATAAAAATGGATTACCCCGCCAGACGGTATTGCTAAATGGTGCTGCATTCTTAAGCTAGAGACTTTTAAGGAGGTGGTTCTATAGTAGAACTATAAGTAAAAAGCAACGGATAAGTCAGTAGATTGAAAATATCACTGATTCGTGTATTCAACTTATTTACTATTACTTTAAGGAGTAGAATACGATGAGCAAGAAAAAATTGGAAGTCATTTTCGAGACCAAAGAAGACGTAGTCGCAATGTTTCCGGTGGATGATGAGCCAAAGATAATGACACTGGACAAACCTCTCATCATACAAAGCTCCTGTCCCGGATGGCAGGTCGGTGGTTCAAGATTTCCAGCCGTTCCCTGTACCATAGAGGAGCAGGCTAAGGTGATAGCTGACTCGGTCAAGGCAGGCGCCATAGCCATCCATATCCATCCCAGAGACCCTAAAACATGCCTTGCTCAGATTAACGCCGCCTTGCTGAAAGAAGTTTGCGAGGCTGTTTTTGAAAAAGTGGGTGATTGTGTAACCCATTCCCATACCTGGTATCCCATCCAAAATGGTGACGTTGATTACATCGTTGAAACTGAGGACTTGCTGGAATGGGGAGAGGGAAACAAGTATTGTCAGGGGACTGTGGTACTTCCTGTTGGCCGAGCTAAGGAGAGGCACAGATCAATCTTTACTCACCATACCACCGGAGAAGGAATAAAATGGTTGGAAGCTCATTCCGTTAAGCCCCTCTATCAGCTTTATGATACTTCAGCCCAACTCCACTTCAAACAGTACTTTGATGACGGAACATCTAACTGGAAACCGTATAACCTCTACGTCAACCTGGGCAAGCATGATTCAACGGCTATCCATCAAGACCCGGAGTCATTTTTGAATGCCATCGCCAACCTGGGAATAGTTCAGAAGACCTTCCCCGGTGCAATATACGGTTGGCGTAGCGGCGGCCGCAACTGGCTACCCATACTTATTATGGGAATCATGCTGGGAGTTGATGTGGTTCAGGTAGGTATTGAGGACGCTTACTGGCGCTGGCCCCACTCCGATGAAGTAATTGCCAGCAATGTTGATTGCATAAAGTGGACGGTAGAGATTGCCAATATACTGGGCAGAAGAGTGGTTACTGACCCGAATGAAGCCAGAAAGATATGCGGCATGAAATTAACCTCTAAAATGTAATAAACATCAAGCTCAGTAACTATCCGGTGGCATGACTGCGAAGATAAAGCGGCATGTTATATGGTGTAATTATGCCTATCATACCTATCACCCAATAATATACTACGTAAAAGTTGGGTAGCATTGACCTTCCCCCCGAAAACAGCTACACCATGACTTAGAGTCTTCCGGTATAATAAAAAAACCAGGAGGACTCATGAAAGCCAGACAGTACACCGAGGAACAGATCATTGCCGTGCTCCGGGAGGGGGAGGCCGGCGCCAAGGTCGTCGATCTCTGCCGTAAGTACGGGATGAGCGACGCCACCTACTACAATTGGAAGGCGAAATACGCCGGTCTCACCGTCAGTGAATTGAAACGAATGAAAAGGCGGCGATATGAGGTGTAAAATAGATGTGTGGAGACGAAGTTATCTGGGCACGGCGTATATCGAACGGAATATCACGTAGTCTGGATACCGAAATATCGCCGCCGTATCCTGAATCCTGGGGTAGGGGGGTATATCAGCGAACTTTTCCCCAAGGTATTGAGGAGGATGCCGGGTTGTGAGATAGTTGAGCGGAATATACAGGTTGACCATATACACCTGGTAATGGTGATTCCGCCGAAGTATGCGGTAAGTGATGTGATAGGGGAGATAAAGCAGTATACGGCGAGTAGGATGCGGGAAAAGTTGGTTAGGAGAGGTATATTGGAAAGAGCAGGTAGTATGGTCTCCTGGTTATTTTGTTTCCACAGTGGGGTTGGATGAGGAACAAATCACTGAGTATATGAAATGGCAAGGGGGCGATTCAGGTCAAGCTTCGCTTGACCTGAAAAGTGCCACGGGCTCTGCCCGTGGGTATCTACTTCCTGATGTGGAAAGGGCTGCCTTGGAGATACGAATATGGTGGGAAAACCGAATGGTCAACTCGGTCACCTACTCGTTAAAGCAGTTCCCAACAGTCCAGTTTTGAAAAATTAGACAGTCCGAAACAGTCCAACTTTCAAAAATTCCTAACAGTGTCCAGTTTTCAACTTTTCCTAACAGAGGGAAAAAGGGGGGCCATGGTAAAAAATCTTCCGCCGTCAAAGATTATTGGGAATGGTGAACGTGCTTTTGGCAGCCCTCTCTTAGTGTCTGAATCGCAGCAGCCCTATTTTATATTAATGCGGGGAAAAGCCAAAAAAACGTCAGCTTTTGTGCAATCCAAAGGCTATTTACGCCAAAATTGTCTGCAAAGAGC
Source organism: uncultured Dehalococcoidales bacterium (assembly GCA_964496725.1). Classification (GTDB taxonomy): domain Bacteria; phylum Chloroflexota; class Dehalococcoidia; order Dehalococcoidales; family E44-bin46; genus JAZGHN01. The sequence goes on along the minus strand of CAZCAS010000027.1, from coordinate 3,299 downwards.
CCTAACACTATTGACATGGCCGAGACTGCTATTGTAAACTTGTAGCCCAAGGAGGTAAATATGTCATCAGAAAAAGCAATGGCAGAGGTTACAAAAAAAATAGAGGACTCATACATCAAACGCACCCCCAAATCAGGAGCGCTTGCACAAAAAGCAAAGGGGTATATGCCCGGTGGTGATACCAGAATATCTATTTATTGGCCACCTTATCCACTCTGGTTTGACAAGGCGGAAGGTTGTTATCTCACTGATATCGATGGCAATAAATACCTTGATTTTAACAACTGCATGACGGTGCTGGTAATAGGCCACAGCCATCCGAAAGTAATGGAGGCGGTAAGGAAGCACCTTTCGGAGAACAGAGGCACTTGTCATAGTGGGTTGATGCCTATAGTGATACAATGGGCAGACTTAATAAAACAGAGGATGTCTTCATTTGACACAATGCGGTTTGTTAATTCGGGTACCGAAGCAGTAATGATGGCGATACGCGCTGCCAGGGCATTTACAGGAAAGGACAAGATTCTTAAGGTAGATAGTTGCTATCATGGCAGTTGTGACCAGGTAGTTTCACCGCCTACTGCTCCTGGCCTGCCCAAGAGCGTGCTAACTGATACCATATCCATTCCGTTCAATGATAAGGATGCAGCGGGGGAGGCGATTACCAAGAACAAGGATCAACTGGCGGCGATGATTGTTGAGCCTATAATGGGTGCGGGCGGTTTAGTTTGCGCTAAAGATGATTATCTTCCTTTTCTAAGGAAAGTTACCGCCGCCAACAACGTACTCCTCATTCTTGATGAGATAGTTACCTTCAGGCTTGATTACGGTGGCATGCAGCGCGTGTCCGGAGTTAAGCCAGACCTCACTACCCTTGGCAAGATAATAGGTGGCGGCTTCCCGGCAGGTGCTTTTGGCGGAAGGGCGGATATTATGAACACATATTCCCCGCAAGCTAAAATGATTCAACATGGTGGAACCTTTAATGGCAATGCAGTCACCGCAACAGCCGGCACAGCGACACTTGAGCTGCTAACTGCCAAGGAGATAGACAGAATCAACGGGCTAGGCGAATCTCTGGCTAAAGGAATGCGGGATATCTTTGCCAAATTGAAAATCAAGTGTCAGGTTACCGGGCGAGGCTCTTTACAAAAGTACAACTTCAGCCCGGTGCCTGTGGTAGATGGCAAAACATCAGCGATGGGCCCCAAAGAAATATATCACCTGCTGCACCTGGCTTTATTCGAGAGAGGCATATCCATACCGGAGAGAGCTCAGTTTGCTGTATCCACCCCGATGACAGAGAAAGAAATTAATATAGCGCTAAAAGCTCTTGAGGATGCATTGATTGAGCTCCGTCCGTCCTTTGAGCAGATATGGCCGGAAATAATAGGGTAAGGAATGAATTCAAGGAGGTGGTGCTTGTTCGGGAGAACAAGGGATTACCCCGCCAGACTCTCCTAACCCTAGCTTTCCAGCCATAGGGTTGCACTCCAGGGATGATAGCAGGGTACATAGCAAACTGAGCATTATTCATTGGGCTCGCTATCATGTTATGGCCGAGCAATCAGTATATTTATTAGGAGGGAAAGAATGACGGTTGATTTAAGCTGCGAGTTTTTGGGTGTTAAGCTCCGAAATCCATTCCTGATAGCCTCTGTTCCCGCAGCATCTTCCTGGGGTTTCAGCAAAGCAGCCAAGGCTGGTTGGGCAGGGGGCATCCACTGGGGAGGAGAAGCTACGGGTGTTACCGGCGCCTGGTGCCGTGGCTACATCCCCAGGGACATTGAGTATGTAGGTAAGCCACCGCAATGGTGGGCATACCAAAATACTCCTGTTGGCGATGAATTAGACCCCAAGCGATTTCTACCTCTCGCTAAGCTAGAAAAATTGATTAGGAAATCTAAAGAATCAGGTATAGCCGTAATTTGCAATATATTAGAGGGCCAAAATCCTGAAGCCTGGGGAGAAGTGGCAGCTACCGCAGAGAGAGGTGGCGCTGATTTTCTAGAGCTAAATTGGTCATGCCCTGCTATGCCTGGAGCAGGCCGGGAAATTGCGCGTAACCCGGAGCTAAGAAAGGCTACATTGAAGGCAGTACGCAATAACTCCAAGCTGCCGATAATGATAAAGGTAAGCGCTCACCTGGAACAAGAGTTGCTTCATGATTTAGTCAAGGGCGCTGTTGCCGATGGGGCCAATGCAGTATCTATCACCAATACAATCATGGCTATGGTTGGTGTGGACATTGAAACCGGCCTGCCACTTACTACTGAGCTAACCAAAGAAGGGAAGCTGCAAGGTATGATGACAGGCATATCGGGCCCGGCAATCAGGCCAATTGGGCTCAGAGGTGTAGCTGAGGTAAGGCGAGCCACCGATGTACCTATTTCAGCAATCGGCGGTATTACCAAGTGGGAGGATGTCGTCGAGTACATGTTGCTCGGGGCGAGCACGGTACAGGTTGGCACTGCCGTCATGCTATACGGCTATCGCATGGTCAAAGACCTGATTAGAGGGTTAGAAGGGTGGATGGAAAGAAAAGGCTTCAAGAGGACAAGTGATTTTATCGGTATTACAACTGATAAATATCTCCCGCTCAAGGCAGCTAAACAGGCACGGAAACAACCAAGGACAATGGTTGTTGACGAGGACAAGTGCACCGGTTGCGGCCTGTGCTTGGTTGCCTGCCAATCTACTGAGAATTCGGGAGCGCTGACAGTAGTAGACAGGGTAGCCAAGATTGACCCTGAATTCTGTCACTCATGCAACTCCTGCCGGATAGTGTGTCCGGAAGGTGCCATAACTATGGTATGGGAACCGGAATATGTGCCTTCCTTAGCCGCCAGTAAGTAAAGCAATAGATTTTTTATTGACGGATCGAATAGAGCCGGTAGTGTAGCGAATGTGGAGGGAAAAGCAATCGGTATATCCTCCCCTCTGCGCCGAGGGATTATTGACGCGAGACTCCAAGCGAGCGCTCAAGTCGCTATGCGGAAAGTGCGGCCTCTCCCGCTTGAGAATTTCACGAGCAGCTAGAGCTCTCAAGAAGCCTTCAACTACCTGTGCTGCCGCGACCTGTCATTTGAGTATATAATTTAACTCTTCCCGGGCGGCACCTACCTGGAGGGAAGGGGCAAAAGCCGTGGTGCAGAAGCCGTGCCTTAGCCCACGGCATCGCCCGCAGGGGGGAAACGAATACCGCTACGAGTTCTTGGTTGAATGGAGGAAGTGAACTATGGTGGCAATAGTGAGCACTGTTATTAAGAACTGTAAGCTCGTCAGGCCGGAAGGTATTA
>CAZCAS010000026.1:0-13599 GCA_964496725.1 uncultured Dehalococcoidales bacterium | reverse complement strand
ATCTTATGGCTTCAATGATTTCCTCGGCGAAGAAGGTTGCCATACCAGCATCAAGGGCTGGTGCTAAGTAGGGTAGAGGGTGCTTCTCCCTCACCGGAGGTGGCAGGAGCGATTTACACCTTTTAAGAACTGCCTCCATCTCGCCCAGCTTCTCTATCTTGATGCCTAAGATACCGTAGATTACAGGGAGGTAGTAGGCGGTGTTGGGGAAGCCTACTGGTTCATTCGCCCCCCATTTGTCCATCGCCTCCTGCCATTTCTTCTCGGCTCGGCCTACGATTTTATGAGCTCCCCTAATAGCTGCCGACGCGATTATCTTAGACATTGCTTAATTCCCTCGAAATCTTTGCCTCTCTGGCGCTTAAGCTCATTCTAGCCCCCGTCTCATCTCCATATCGTAGAGTATCCGTTCTCTCGCCTTGTCAATGCCTAGTGCTTTACGCTTCTTATCTATGTGTTTGATCATAAGCTCGGCTGCCTTAATTGGGTCTGGCTCGAAAGCCCACATCCCACCGTACATATCCTCGAAGTCCTTAAACAGGAAGTCGGTTACCGCCTTACTTCCGGTGGTGGGCCAGGATACACCAAACACGGTGAATACCCCTGAGCCAACAAAGTACTGGCCGATGGAGATTGCCTTCTCGCTCATCCACTCGGGGCCAGCCCCGGCTACAGGTAGGTCACTGATGTCATTGCCCAAGCCCCCATCCTTTACCATAGCCGTTGCTGCTATCAGGATGCGGCTGTTATCCACACAGGACCCGAGGTGCAATACCGGGGGTATGCCAACGGCTTCACATACTGATGCTAGCCCCTCACCAGCGTATTTAGCGGCGGCTTCAGGAACCATCAACCCAGCTTTGGCACAGGCCATAGCACTACACCCGGTTTGCAGCACTAAAACATCATTCTTGATGAGCTCCTTGACCATAGTAACATGGACCTCATCGTGGGTAACTCGGGCGTTATTGCAGCCGACAACCCCGGCTACTCCTCTGATACGACCGTTGATAATGTTGTCGTTTAGCGGTCGGTAGGAAGCCCGATAAAGCCCGCCCAGCAAGTAATTAATGGTTTCATGACTGAATCCAGCAATCAGGTCGGTCTGCTGCTTTGGGATCTGAACATTCTTGCCCCTGTTGGGGAAGTTATCGATGGCGGTTCTAACTATCTTCTTGGCTATCTCAGTAGCGTCGCGCTCATTAAATTCGATATGAGTGGCGCCCTCTATGCGGGCTCTGGGGTCAGTGGTGATAACCTTGGTATGGTAGCATTGAGCGACATCTGCCAGCCCCTGCATGATGCACTGGACATCAACCATTATAGCCTCCACCGCCCCGGTAACTATAGCCAGCTCCTGTTGCAGGAAATTCCCGGCTATAGGCACACCGTGGCGCATCAATATCTCGTTAGCGGTGCAACACATACCGGCCAGGTTTATCCCCTTCGCCCCTTTGGACTTGGCATATTCGGTCATCTCAGGGTCTTGGCACACTATGGCCAACATCTCAGCCAGGGCGGGCTCGTGACCGTGAATGATAAGGTTTACCTCGTCTTCCTTGAGCACCCCCAGGTTTATTTGACCGAACACTGGTGATGGGGTGCCAAAGAGGATGTCCTGCAGTTCAGTGGCAATCATGCTGCCACCCCAGCCATCGGATATAGCGCATCTCACTGCTTGGCGAAGCAGGCTTTGGTAGTCTTGGTCAACCCCCATATGGGTGCGGTGCATTATCTCCACTATTTCCCTATCCATACCCCGGGGGGTAACCCCTTGCCTTCGCCACAGCTCCTGTCGCTTTAGTGGCGCCCGCCTGAGGAACAGGAGTTCGCCCTCCTGCCTGCCAAATTCCTTCAGAGCTATTTCACCGATATCAACGGCTATCTCCTGATTACTTCGGTCGCCAATCTCGACGCCGAGGTCCAGGGCGAGCTGGAGCAGCTTCTGTTCGTCCTTAATCTCATAGCCCGGCGCCTCTCCCTTGGCTACTGCCAGGAAGGCTTCAGCTATGGAACGCCCATGGTCGCTATGGGCTGCTGCCCCTCCAGCTACCATTCGGGCAAAGTTACGGGCGGCAATGGTCTCAGCAGTGGCCCCGCAGACACCTTTCCGCTTACTTTTTTCCTCCGGCGCCTCCTCTCCCCCTTTGGGTAGAGGTACCCGGCATGGTCCCATTCCACAATGCTTACAGCAACTGCCTACTGCTCCTATAGGGCAGGGCCTCATTGCTTCAGCCCTATCAAAAGCGGTGTTAACCCCGTCTTTGGCCGCCTTCTCTATCATGTCAACAGTAGCTTGGTCAATGCTTTTGGCTTCTTTTTCTGCCATCTTAGCTAACCCCAGCCGTCGCTTATTTTCCTGCTGTCAGCTCGGTGATTGTCTCTCGAATTAATCTTATTGCTTCAGGGTGCCTCATAATCATCACGTCTCCTCCAGCCAAGAGAAGCGCCGTAGCTGACATCGCCTCCATCAAGATGCCTCTCTTTTCAGCGTTCCCCATGTTTGCTTCATTATCGGGAAGGTGTACTTCCTTGGTCTTCCACACCTCATTGGCTACATTACAGATGATGGGGAATTGGAGCTTCTCATCCTCCTGAGTTAACCCTGCCATCCTCATTCTTTCCATTACTGAGTAGGTATACTCAATGCCATAGCCTATGCCACCGATGGTGGGGTCCATGATAATCAGCTCATCGGGGACACCCAGATTGCCCAGCAGTATGTTAAGCTGCTTGGCCAGATTTATATCTATGGGGGTGGAGGCAACCACGGTGTGGCGGTAACCAATAGCCGCGGCGCCAATCTTCTTATGGTCTCCTTCCTCTACCGGTCCTATAATCAGGTTCCTCCCCTCGCAGACCTCAGCAACCTTTCTTAGCACCTCGGTATCCTTTTCTTGATTACTCGTGCCCCAGACGATGAGGGGGACATCAATAGCGTCAGCAACCTTCTTGACCACCTCGGCAGCCTCATCGGCTCCGCGGTCAAGACCATTGGGGTCAGTGCTGACTAATTGCAGGGCAATCATCTCTGCCCCATAGTCATTCACGCATTTTTTTGCCCAGGCGACGGGGTCATTGGTTACCCCGGCGAAGGGCTTTAAGGCAGCTTCAGCCCAGTCCTCGGGGGGTGAATCCCAGACCTCCATGGCTATCTTGGGCGAGTTTGGCATCTCGCCCTCAAACATGTAGAAGGGATAGGCCGTTTCTCCACCCACCGTTACCGCCTTGTCCCCATTGCCCAGCTTCACCTCTTTAATCTTGCCGGTATATTTTGTCTTCGGGATCTCGACTGCCATCCTTGACCCTCCTTAGTTAGGCTGGACTATTCCTCTTTTCACTGCCATACCACTCTTTTCCGTACCAATATCTCTCGCCGGTTTGCAGGTATTTGAGTTTCTCCTCTCTGTCTCTTAGCTTCTGCCTCCATCTTCCCAGTTCCTTGCCCTCGGGCTTGCCCTTGTCGTAGGTTGCCCCCAGCACTTCTACCTTATCACGTCTGGGAGCGCTCTTTTCCTTAATCTTGTGTTCCACCCTTCTCCTCCTTTGACCATTAGCGGGGGCTGTTTCATTTTAACAACTTTTCCCCATTGCCACAAGTAGGTGAGTACTTGGGTGGGGAAAGAGTTGCTGACCTTATCCCTATGGGGGGTGGTTAATTAAGTCGGATTACGCCGGGCTATATCAGCCCAGAGTCCTATAGCAATGTTCTATTCAATTTAGGCTACGCCGGCAGCCAGTTTTGCCGAATTTACTGTGCTTAGCATAAGCATGGTGACCAGCATCGGCCCCACCCCTCCAGGAACGGGTGTTATCGCCCCGGCCTTTTCCTGGACGGCATCAAAATCAACGTCGCCGACTGTTTTTCTTTTCTTGGTAACGGGGTCCTCTACGAAGGTTCCCCCGAAATCTATGACTACTGCGCCTTTCTTTATCATGTCCGCAGTGATGAACTTCGGCTGGTTTACGGAGACAACCACTACGTCTGCCCGGCGGGTATATGAAGCGAGATCGGGGGTCGTAGGATAACACAGGGTAACGTTTGCCCTCGCTTTATCCTTGTCCTGGACCAGAATGGATGCTAACGGCTTCCCCACCATGCTGTCCACGTTCACAATCACTACCTCTTTATGCTTAAGTTCATACCCGCCTCTTATCAGCATCTCGTGGATGGCGATCGCAACCGCCGGAATGCAAGCAGGCTGCCCCAGCCAGGCCCTGCCGACGTTTATAGCATGAAAGCCATCGACATCTTTTTCTGGTGCGATGGCGGCTAAGGCTTTCTCCTCGGAAAGATGCTTCGGTAGAGGGAGCTGGATAAAGATGGCGTGAATTTTAGGGTCTTTATTTAGTCTCTCAATGGTGCTTAAAAGCTCTTGTTCGGTCACGGTCTCAGGTAGCCGACACATCGCTTCCTTTATGCCTATCTCTTCACACGCCTTGCTTTTCAGCCCAACGTAAGTGGTTGAGCCTGGATCCTCACCGACAAGGATACCAGCCAGAGCCGGGACTATACCCTGCCCCCTGAGGCGAGCCACTTCACTTTTAAGTTCCCCTCTTATTTCGGTTGAAATTTTCTTCCCGTCAAGTATCTTGGCTGGCATGGTATTTTCCTCCTAAGACTAACGATTTACCCTTTTTACTTGCTGAGGGTCTCTGCGGCTCTAACGGTGTTAACCATGAGCATAATCGAGGTTACCGCACCAGTTCCCCCCGGGACTGGCGTTATTGCTCCGGCCTTCTCCTTCACCGCCTCGAAATCAACGTCCCCTACCTGTTTTTTCTTCCCGGAGGCCGGGTCTGGTATGAAGTTCACCCCGACGTCAATCACTATCGTCCCCTCACTTACCATATCGGCGGTGATTGCCTTGGCTCTCCCCATAGCAGCGACCAGAATGTCGGCTTGCCTGGTGATTGTCGCCAGGTTTTTAGTTCCAGTGTGGCACACGGTTACGGTAGCGTTTGCCCCTTTTTGCTTTTGAATCAATATGCCTATCAAAGGTTTCCCGACAATATTGCTGCGGCCAACGATGACCACATGCTTTCCATCCGGGTTATTTCCGCTACGAACCAGCAATTCCTGAACTCCGTAGGGAGTCGAAGGGAAGAAGGTCTCCTCGCCAAGCAATAATTTGCCCGTGCTTATCGGGTTAGTTCCATCCACGTCCTTGTCCGGCGAAATAGCACTTTCGGCTTCAAGAGTGTTGAGATGTTTGGGCAAGGGTAGTAGCAGAAGAATGCCATGAACTTTGGGGTCTCGGTTGAGCTTGTCTATTTTCCCCAGGAGTTCCTTCTGAGTGACGCTCTCCGGGAGATTTACTGTCTCCGTGGACACATCCACCGTCTCACAAGTCTTGGCAATGCCACGAAGGTAAGATAAGGAGGCAGGGTCTTCCCCGACCAAAATGGATATAAGCCTGGGGGTTACCCCCTTCTCCTTCAACCTGTTTACTCTTTGCTTTAGCTCTTCTTGAATTTGAGCAGCAATCTGCCTTCCATCAATTATCTCTGCTGTCATTTCTACCTCCTTACTTATATAAAGTTTTAGCGTTTAAGTTTTATTGAGAAGCTTAGCCATCAAGTCATCGACTGCTCTCACTGCCGTGGAGCTATCAGGCAGGTCAAGGAGTGGCTTTAACTTGAGGTCGTATTGGTATAGTTCCTCATCTAACGGGATGGCAGCTGTTGGTTCCATCCCCTGCCTTGTTAACTCTGCGGCGACGGGGACAGCGAGTTCAGGGGGGGCGAAGTTGATAACTATCGATTGTCTCTTCACCGCCAGCTTAAGTTGGGTAATCAGCTCCTGTATCCTGGCGATGGTTCGGATTCCCTTCACCGAGTGGTCAGAGATGATAAGCAGCTCGTCTATGTTGTGGGTGGTTCTTCGGGACAGGTGCTCCATCCCTGCCTCGTTATCCATCACCACATAAGTATAGTTCTTCGATAGGGTATCAGCAAGTTTTCTCACGATTAGGTTGGGGTAGCAGTAGCATTCGGGGCCTTCTCCCCTTCCCATGGTTAGCAGGTCAATCCTGTCGCCCTCAACGATAGCCTCATTCAGTTTATGCTCCAGGTAAACTTCCTTGGTCATTCCGGGGGGGATTTTTATTTTTGCCTCCTGGAACTCGTCAAGTATAAGGCCAACCGTCTTTTTTGGCTCCATGCCCAGACTATCCCCCAGATTAGCATTAGGGTCGGCATCGATGGCTAGGATTGGTCCTGAACCGTTCTTTTTCAGGTAGCGAATAATAAGGCTGGCCACTGATGTCTTTCCGGTGCCACCCTTTCCTGCCACTGCGATATTAAAACTCATTGTTACCCGTTGCCCCGCTCTTTCAGAACCTTGCCTAATCTTTTGTACACTGAGGGGAACTCCTCAGCATTGGGGTGGGGTAAAAATAGACTGGCGGTATAGTTATCCATGAACTGACTGTGTACACTCAACTCAAAGTTAGTCATCATCTTTGCCACCCTTTCCCCATCTTTAAGGATATCGGTGGAGAAAGAGGTCAGCCTTGCCCCCAGCAGGGAGCCATTGCCAATGAACATAAACCTGTCCCGGGGTATATCGGGGAGAAGTCCGATGGTGATGCTGTTTTCAATATCGATGTTGCTACCGAAGGCGCCAGCGATGATTACCTGCTCTATTTCAGAGCAGGTAATCCCCACACTATTGGCTAGCGTCCTGCAACCGGCATACATGGCTGCCTTGGCTCGAATAAGGTTATCAATATCTACCCTGGTTATGACGATATCTTTGCCAGTTTGCGTCTCCGCTGCCCAGGCGATGACATATTCATAGCCGTCATGGCCCTCCCTGATTCTTTTTGTGGGGAGGTGGGTGTTGAATCTACCGTTCTGCCCGATGACCCCGGCTGTAAGCAGGCCAGCGGCGATGTTTATCAAGCCTGAGCCGCAGATTCCCTTTGGTTTTACTCCGCCGATAGTGGTGATTTTCGGTTCAAAATTTTTTGGGTTGATGTCAAAATCTTCAATGGCGCCATCGGCGGCGATCATGCCGTGCTTTATCCCCCCGCCTTCAAAGGCGGGTCCAGCGGAGCAAGAGGCAGTTACCATCCAGTCTGAGTTCCCAATCACTATTTCGCCGTTTGTACCTATGTCTATGAATAGCGTCAGTTTTTTCCTTTGGTATACCCCTGACCCCAGGATTCCGGAAACGATATCGGCTCCCACATAGCTTGCCACCGAGGGCAGGGCGTAAACATTGACATGCTCGGCTACTTCAAGCCCCAGCGAATTCGCCTTTACCAGGGGGACGGTGTTGATGGTGGGGGTGTAGGGGGCTAGCCTGATGTATTTGGGGTCGAGACCGAGGAAGAGCTGAATCATAGTGGTGTTGCCGGCAACGGTGATATGGGTAACATCCTCCACCTTGATCCCGGACTCAGCCAGCAGCTTGCCGGTAATACCATTGATGGTAGCTACCACTGCCTGCTGTAACCTTGTTAGTCCATTCGGTTTATTGGTGTAGGCTATGCGAGAGATGACATCTTCGCCATGGCTGATTTGCCCATTGTAGTCGAGCCCCTCAGCTTGGACCTTACCCCGATTCAGGTCGAGTAGTTGCCCTCTGACACCGGTGGTGCCGATGTCAAAAGCCAGGGAGAAGAGCCTCTTTCGGGTATCTCCCGGCTCGATATTTATCAGGGCTTGCTCTTCGTCGGGTTGGGTGCCGGCTCCGAGCGCCAGCGCAGTAACGGTAACCTTCCAGTCGCCATCTCGCAGGACATTGGCCAGTTTCTTTACTACACCGAAATCTACCGAGACGTTATCAAGTTTATACTGCTGTTTTAGACCTCTGAGCAGTCGAGAAAGGTCACTGGTATTATCTTCTAAAGTTGGTGGCGGAAGCTCAACAAAGAACTTGCTAACAGGGGGGTGGAATCTCCAGCCGGTGGCTCGAAGCTGTGATGGGTGAAGGCCGCCTGCCTTTTCTCGGTCGAGAACGGCTGTCTCCAGCCTTGATTCTGCTGGAATATTGACAACCAGCTCGGTAATTATACGGCTCTGGCAGGCTTGCCTAACACCCTGTTTATATTCTGTTTCGGAAATCTTTTCTGTCCTGGTGCTTTCCACCTCCCCCTGTTTAATCAGCACTTTGCAGGTGCCACAGACACCAGCGCCCCCGCAGGAAGCGCTAATGTGCACACCGGCATCTATTGCCGCTTCCAGGAGATTTTCACCTTGTTCCGCGATAATGTCCGCATTATCGGGTTCAAAGTGAACCTTTACCCTTTTGCTTGGCGACTTCCTCCCCATCTAACCCCCTTGCTCTCAGGTGCCACTGATTAAATATTAAAATAGCCCCATGACCTTGCCTGTATCCACATCCACATCTACTTTCCTGAACGCAGGATCCGATGAAGTTCCTGGCATCAGGCTGATGGCGCCTGCGCAGGGACAGAGGAACTTGGCGCCAGAGTAGATTAAGACATCACGAATGGGCAGAGTCCATCCTTTAGGTACGCCCTTTAGGGTCGGGTCGTGGGTAAGGGAGAGGTGTGTCTTCACCATCATGGTAGCGTATTCATCAAATTTGGAATCGGATTCGAACTTCTTAGCCTTAGCCTCAGCCTCAGGAGTCCAGGATACACCGTCAGCGCCATAAACCACTTTGGCGATATTCTCCACCCGCTCTCGCAGTTTCATTTCCATGGGGTAGAGGAATTTGAAATCGTTCGTATCTTCACAGGCTTCCTTGACGACGTCAGCCAGCTCCAGGGCGCCATCGCCACCGTCAGCCCAGTGTGTGGATACGGCACAGCGTGCCCCAGCTTCCTCGGCGGCTTTTCTCACCATGGCAATCTCCGCTTTGGTATCAGTGTGGAAGCAGTTGATGCACACCACCGGCTTGATGCCTGACTTTCTGATGACACCGATGAGGTGCACCATATTGGCCAGGCCTTTCTCTAGGAGTCCGAGGTCTTCTTTGGTGTAGGATTGGGGCAGTGGCAGGCCGGCTACTACCTTAGGCCCGCCGCCGTGCATCTTCAGCGCTCGGATGGTGGCGGTGAGCACTGAGACATGTGGTTTGAGGCCACTATAGCGGCACTTTACATTCCAGAACTTCTCGAAGCCGATATCGGCAGCGAAGCCGCTCTCGGTGACATGATAGTCAAACATCTTCAGACCGACGCGGTCGGCGATTATGGAGGACTGTCCGACGGCGATGTTGGCGAATGGCCCGGCATGAACCATACAGGGTTGGTATTCTACTGTACAGCAGAGGGTGGGGTTGATGGTGTTGCGCATCCAGGCGGTCATGGCACCGCCCACTTCCAAATCACCGGTGGTAATAGTATTGCCTTTCTTATCGTAGGCCACAGTGATTTCGTCCATTCTTTTCCGCAGGTCAGCTAAATCTGTGACGATGGATAACATAGCCATTAGCTCGGAGCTCACGGCGATACCGAATTTGGACTGCATGGTGAAGCCATCCATGCGGCCACCGAGGCCGATAACGATGTTGCGCAGGCTCTGCGCGCAGAAGTCCATAATCCAGCCCATCTCCACTTTGGTGGGGTCAACATTGAGGCGTCGCATCCTGGTGAGTTGCGCCAACTGTTCATCATCATAGTTTCGTTCGTGTTGCATTCTGGAGGTAAGGGCTACCATGGCTAGGTTGTGGGCGTTCATGATATCGTTGATGTCGCCGGTGAGCCCCATGGAGAACTCGGTTAGGGGGATGAGCAGAGCGTTGCCACCGCCGGCAGCGGTTCCCTTGATGTTCATGGTGGGACCGCCTGAAGGCTGGCGAAGAGCACCGCCAACATTCAATCCTCTCTTGCCCAAGCCTTCCATAAGCCCACAGGCAGTGGTGCTTTTTCCCTCACCCAATGGGGTGGGGGTTATCGCGGTAACCTCAATGTATTTTCCGTCGGGCCTGTCCTTGAGGCGGTCTATGATTTTCAGAAAATCGAGTCTATTTAGTCTCCCGTAAGGAATGACCTCATCTTTTTCCAAGCCCAGTTTCTCTCGCCACTCGTCGGGAGTGGGCATGTTCTCCTCGGCAGCTTCTGAAATCTGCCAGTCCTTCATTTTTACTGCGTCGTAAGCCATAAAAACCTCCTTCTCGATTTGGGGGAGATTCCCCGTTCAGAGTCCTTTCATTTTACAGTAGTTGGTGCTTGAGCACTATGTAATAAAGCTTGATAGATATTCCTTACCTCGTTAGCAATCTTTTGGCTGGAGTCAATGAGGGGGAGATTGGCTAGGTCGGCATCTATCAGTGCTTGGTCATAGGGAATAAAGCCGATGAATTCAAAGCCCGGGAGGTTAGAAATTAGGAAATCCTTCTCAGATTGGTTCTGAATCTTGTTTCCTACTATAGCAATGTTGTGCAAGCCTATGTCCTTTGCCAATTGGGCGATTTTCAGGGCGGTTTCCATGCTTCTTCTGCCTGGTTCTACTACTATGAGCAGTTTATCTACCGCCCTGGCTGTTGCCCGTCCCAGATGTTCTATGCCGGCCTCCATGTCCAAAATAACTACCTCATTTCGGGATAGGAGCAGGTGGGCGAGCAGGGCTTGTAACAGGGCGTTTTCAGGACAATAGCAGCCGGCTCCGCCCTGTTTGATCCGTCCCATCACCATTAGTTTTATTCCCTTATATTCTTGGGAATAATTTTCTGGCAAGTCATCGACCTTAGGGCTTAATTTAAAGAAAGAAGCGGTTTGTCCGGGCTTTGCCCCGGTTCTTTCCTCGATAAGAGCGCGCATCTCCGATATGGGGGTTATCCTGTCAGCATGGGGAAAGCCGAGAGTGGCTGCCAGATTGGCATCAGGGTCAGCATCTATAGCGATGACGGAATAACCGGACTCAGCAAATATCCCAGATAGGAAAGAGGCTAATACGGTTTTCCCTACTCCACCCTTGCCGCTGATTGCGATCTTCATCGGAATGTTTATTTTACATAGTTAAAGCTGAGGTTTTAGAGGGAAAGCCCTCAGCTTTAAGAAAAGCCTGTTGCCCAAGGCTTTACGCTATATAATTTAGCGCAAGGGGAGTGAAAAGTCAATAAAGGTGCCATGTCTGCTTTCCATCTATCCCTGCCCTTACATTATCTCGCCATCTCATGCTTGACAAGCGCAAAATAGCGTACGCTTTATGTAGGGGAAAGATAGCCCTAAGTGGCTATTGGTACTACGCCATGGCGTTTCAATTATGTCGGCAACTGTAAGGGTAATATTTGTCCGCGGTTTTACTGATTCTGTGAATTGTAAAAGGTTCTAAGAGTGGATTCGCAAGCGACCCCGAGGGGATTTGAGTTCATATCCTCAATATTTGGAAATTGGCCTTTTCCCTGTCATCGCCCGGCTTCCCTTTAGAAGCAGGCATAAACTCCCGCCCTCAGTTTGGCCTGAGCTTGTTGAGCGACGCAAGGCCAAAAGCTTGCGTAACCTAGCTAAGAAATACGGTGTCTCCCATGAATCCGTGAGGCGAGCATCGCTCTCAGCAAAGGACGAATACTACAACAAGACATAATGGACACAATATCACCGGCAACTTCTGTTCAGTTATCTGTTGCGGCAGGGGTTTAGAGCTGTAAGAGAACTATTAAGCTTATGGGTTGACATTCCTCTGCTTCTGAATTATGATTTGAGTAACTGAATATTGAGCCGGTCGCCCGTTCCGCGGAATGTAGACGGTAACGGGGGTGATAATTAAAAGGGGGCTGACAGTTTAAGTCAGCCCCCTTTGTTTTGCAAGCGAGGGGAGGCGAGAGGGGAAGCATAGCTTAAGAATGGGGAAGCCATCGCCACATAGCAAAGCGCTGTCAGTGAAGCCCGACGATAATCACGGAGCAAAGCGGCCGCCTGGCGAGGAGGAACGTCGCATAGAGCGCGCATTTCACCGCCTTGGCGATATCTTGGCTGAGATTGCAACTGACCTTGACCGAGAAGAGGGTGGATCACACCAGTCGAGCAAAGGGTCAGAGGCACAGCCTGAACTGGAACATCTCCCAAAAAGGGAGCGACGCCAGGAGAGAAAACAAAGTCGGAGCGATACGATGGTCAAGTTCCCCTCTTAGACGGCTGGATCTGGGAATCGAGCTTACGGGGATTGAGCCTGGAGAAAGCGAAAGTAAATGCTGGGAAGAAACTATGAAGACCTATCTTGACACGGAAGAGACGAAGCTGTTGGAAGAAGCGGCCAGCAATCTGCGGGACCGACTGCTCATAAGGCTTCTTTCACGCCTGGGCTGTCGGGTATCGGAAGCTCTGGCACTCACCGTACAGGACATAGACCTCGAAAAGCACACTATAACAATACAGCATCTCAAGACGCGATTGAATCTCACCTGCCCTGGTTGCAAGGCTAGATTAGGCAAGAGTCATAGCTTCTGCCCTGGTTGCGGAGCGAGGGTGGAGACAGCGATAGCCCAACAAAAAGAGCACCGCCGGCTGAGAACGTTGCCCATCGATGATGACACCCTGCGAATGCTGGAAGATTATATCCGCTGGGGCGGGCCGGTTTACCGAGATGGCAAGGCGTTCATCTTCGGCATCAACCGACATAGGGCTTGGCAGGTAGTAAGACAGTGTGCTCAGAAGGCTGGGCTGCCGGATCTGATTAACCCTGAGACAGGCAAGGTACGCGGAGTCAGTCCTCACCGGCTTCGAGACGCTTTTGCCGTTCATGCTGTGAAACTCGACGACTCCGGCGATGGTCTTAGACTCCTCCAGGAACACCTCGGACACATGAGCTTCAATACCACGGCCAGATATAGGAAGGTAGCTGGCGAGGAGCATAGAGAGTGGTTTCAGCGACTCTGGGCGAGAGGTGAGTCATGACGCTGCCACTAAGACCCCAGCGCGGTGGCTTCCTCCGTCCCTTCGGCTGCGGCTGGTTTATCCGGGAATTTCTCTCAGGCCACGGCCCTAATGGTTCACCCAGGATAGACCCGGATATTGGCGCATGCCAAGCCGATATCTTCTATCACTACAAGACAGCCCTTCTCAAAGCCATCGCCTCGGATGGAGCTACCAGGCGGGAGGAGCAGCAGGCAAAACGTGAAAAGCGTGCCATCGACCCTGACAGGATCGAGGGACTGACTGAAACATACTTGACTCACACCCCGTATAAGGCTTCCAGCTGCCGCTACCATTCCTTTGTCGTCTACTTCTCAAACCTTCAGAGACTGGGCTGGGTGGAGTTTGCCGGCAGGGAAGAGGCGTCAGCCTTTCAAGACCACTACCCGGCGGGGCCACCCCGAAGGTATTTCCGCCTGACCAAAGCGGGACGAGAGGCTGGCGATGCCGCTTGGTCAAATCCTCACCTTGCCCTCTACGGGGTAAGCTAGAGGCTGGCGGGCTTTACACAGAGGGGCAAGCCACAGGCTTTAATCCGTCAGGATTGCCCCTTTTCTATTCCTCAGTTCCTATCATGAAAATATAGGTTCATTCTTTTAATGAACTTTATTGTCTTTTGTTCAATAATGAAGCTGAAAACAATTGAACCTTAACAACCGAATATCAAAGTCAAAGCTGGCGATAGCCTAGCCTTGAGAGTAAAGAATATGTCCTAGCCACTGGTTAGAGTGCTAGGGCAAATCTAACAAAGGCAGGTGAACGCACA
>CAZCAS010000025.1:0-13823 GCA_964496725.1 uncultured Dehalococcoidales bacterium | reverse complement strand
GGAGATAGGGGGATTCGAACCCCCGACCTCTGCGATGCGAACGCAGCGCTCTCCCAGCTGAGCTATATCCCCACCTGCCAGCAACAAAAATTATAGCATATCTGAACCCTTTTATTAAGGGCAGCGTCAAGCTAGACAATAGGGCAAAAGTAGGGTAATATTTAACCAAATTAAAATTGTCGCCGAGCAGTCGACAGGGAGATGAGCTAAATTGGTTAATAAAAGTGAAGAAGCCAAAGAGCGTGTTCTCAAAACTGTCAGGGATGAGAATGTCCAGTTAATCAGTCTGTGGTTCACTGATATTCTGGGCTTCCTTAAGAATTTGTCTATTACTCCCAGGGAGCTGGAGGAGGTATTGACCCATGGGGCGGGATTTGACGGCTCTTCTATTGAGGGGTTTGCTCGAATTGATGAGAGCGACATGGTGGCTCGGCCCGACCCTGCCACCTTTCAAATCTTGCCCTGGAGCCGACCGCAACAACCTGTAGCCAGGATGTTTTGCGATATTCTAAAACCCGGCGGGCAACCCTTTGAAGGTGACCCCAGATATGTGCTCAAGAGAAATCTTAAAAAAGCCTCTGATATGGGTTACACTTTCAATGTAGGGCCGGAGCTGGAATACTTCTATTTCCGGAACGATGAGGGGACGGATATCCTAGATGAGGGGGGCTATTTTGATTTAACCCCGCCTGATATGGGTAGCGATTTAAGAATGGAGACCGTGGCTGCTCTGGAGCAAATGGGGATCAGTGTCCAGTATGTCCATCATGAGGTGGCTACCAGCCAGCACGAGTTAGACCTGCGTTATGATGATGCCTTGACTATGGCGGATAGCGTCATGACCTGTCGATTGGTGGTTAAAGAGGTGGCTCTAAAGCATGGTGTCTATGCTACCTTTATGCCTAAGCCTATCTTCGGTGTCAATGGCAGCGGCATGCATGTGCACCAATCTCTATTTAAAGGCAACAGGAATGCCTTCTTTGATAAAAATGATTCCTACTATCTATCGAAGGTGGCCAGGCACTACATTGCTGGTCTGCTGAAGTATGCCCCGGAAATCACCGCGGTGGTTAGCCAGTGGCTCAATTCCTATAAGCGCTTAGTCCCCGGCTATGAGGCTCCGGTTTACCTTTCCTGGGCGAGGAGGAATCGCTCAGATATGATAAGAGTTCCTGACTATCAGGTGGGTAGGGAAAACGCTACCAGAATCGAGTTCAGAGTTCCTGACCCTGCCTGTAACCCTTACCTGGCTTTCAGTGTGATGCTGGCTGCTGGTCTGGACGGTATTGAAAAGGAATATGAATTGGTTGATCCCATTGAAGAAAATGTTTTCGGGATGACCAGCGAGGAGAGGGAGCAGAGGGGTATAGGCCATTTGCCCATGAATCTACTTGATGCCATAAGCCTGACTGAGAACAGCTCTCTAGTAAGAGAAGCTCTCGGCGACCATGTCTTTAGCAGTTTTATCCAGAATAAGAAGATTGAGTGGGAACAGTACCGTATTCAGGTTACAGAGTATGAATTAAAGAGGTATTTACCTATCCTCTGAGGTTTTACTTGACGACTAGGGTAACGCAGGCTGTGAGTTTCGAGACTATTATCGGCTTAGAGGTTCATGCCCAGCTATTGACTAAGAGCAAGATGTACTGCCGTTGCAGTGCTGACTATGCCAGTACCCCGCCCAATACTCATGTCTGCCCAGTATGCTTGGGAATGCCAGGGGTATTGCCAGTCATTAATAGGAAGGCAGTTGAATATACGATAATGACCGCCTTGGCGCTAAATTGTACCATCTCCGATTATACTAAATTTGACCGTAAGAACTATCCCTATCCTGACCTGATGAAGGGGTATCAGATTTCTCAGTATGATAGTCCTGTTGGGCATCATGGCTGGCTCACTATTGAGGTCGATGGCGAAAAGAATAAGGTGGGTATAACCCGTGTCCATCTTGAGGAGGATGTTGCCAAGCTGGTCCACTGTGCCTCTGCAACGGGGTCTTATAGTCTGGTGGATGTCAATCGGGCTGGTGTGCCGTTGATGGAGATTGTTGGTGAACCCGACCTGCGCTCTCCAGAAGAAGCCAGGCAATACCTTATAAAGTTGCGCAGCATACTTCAATACCTGGGCGTATCTACTGGCAATATGGAGGAGGGCAGCTTCAGGTGTGACGCTAACATCAGCGTCCGCTCGGAGAATGGCCTGGAGTCTGCTACCAAGGTTGAAGTCAAAAATATGAATAGCTTCAAGGCAGTTTATCGTGCTCTGGAGTATGAGGCAAGTCGCCAGAGGAAGGTATTGGTTGATGGTGAGAGGCTGGTTCAAGAGACCAGGGGGTGGGTGGAGGAGGCGGGGAAAACTGTTTCCCAGCGCAGCAAGGAGTATGCCCATGACTATCGCTACTTCCCTGAGCCAGACCTTCCCCCATTGATGTTAAGCCGAGAGTGGGTGGAGGAAATAAGGTCGAAGCTCCCTGAGTTGCCCGAAGCCAGACGCGACCGATTTGTCGCTGAATATGAGTTGCCGTTGTATGATGCCAACCTGCTCACGAGTTCCAAGGCGATGGCTGACTATGAGGAAGAGTTTGTGGAAAAATTTGCTAAAATAGTAAAGCCTGACAGTATGCCGAAAGCTGAGAAAGCCAAGTTAGGGAGTAACTGGCTCTTAGGCGAGGTTAGCCGTATAACCAATGCTAATAACATAGATATCACCGAATTCAGAAAAAAGGTCAGTCCTGAACGACTGGTTAAGTTGACGGACTTGATATCGAGGGGTGATGTGAGTGGTACCACTGCTAAACCTGTTCTTGAGGAGATGTTTAAAACTGGAAAGGACTCCACTGATATTATTCGTGAGCGGGGGCTCAGCCAGATTAGTGATGCTGAGGAGCTGGAAAAGGAGGTCGTCGCCGTAATAAAGGGTAATAATCAGGCTGTAGCTGATTATAAGGCGGGTAAGGCACCAGCTCTTAAGTTTCTTGTCGGGCAGGTAATGCGGGTTACAGAAGGTCGTGCCAATCCAACGGTGGTAAACGAATTGCTTAAACAAAAGCTTGAGGAAGGGTAACACATGCAAACTTATTTCAGTATAGCCCAGATTGTGGTGGCTATAGCTTTAATAGTGATCATTCTGCTTCAGGTTCGTGGTGGGGGGCTGGGAGGTATCTTCGGTCAACCCGGCACTGTGTATCGGACTAGACGGGGTGTGGAAAAGATCCTGTTCCAGCTTACCATTATCTTGGTCAGTATATTCCTAGTAATCGCGGTGCTGACACTCAGGCTCAACTTGTAATCATAGAGGTGACAAGTGAATTGGCCTGTTTGTGCCAAAGAAGCTGGAGCTTATATCTGCCATTGCGCTAGGTGTGTTGTTTCTGTGCACGGGAGATGCTGGCAGAAGCACATAGAAACGGCTCGTCAGAAAATAGCGCAGTAAGAACAAGAAAGGACTCGGAATTGATTGAAAGGTGTCCCTATTTGCGTCGTGAATTTGCATTATAAAAGATAGTTTGCTATACTTTAACTAGGAGAAGATTGAAGTTGCGAAGTGGGTTTAATCCCACTTTTTTGTTGGGAGGATAATTTTGAAATGGGAGGTTTGAACCTGGGGTGAAGAGCGATTTTATGCTTGCAATAACGCAACTCTCAGCTGAGAAGAACCTGCCCGCAGAGGTAGTTCTAGGTGCGGTGGAAGCGGCGTTGGTATCAGCCTACAGGAAGGATAGCTTCGCTGCTAATCAGGACATCGCGGTTAAGATTGATCCTGCTACTGGCAAAGTTCAGGTCTGGGCTAAGAAAACAGTAGTTGAGGTGCCGAAGGATGGTCGTAGCGAGATATCACTTGATGAGGCGCGTCGGATTAACCCTGACGTTGATGTTGGCGATAGTGTTGAGGTTGAAGCTACCCCTCATAATGCGGGGCGTATTGCTGCCCAAACGGCAAAGCAGGTTATTCTCCAGCGACTTCATGAAGCGGAGCACAGCGCCATCTTTGGGGAGTACGCTGGGAAAGAAGGCGATATTATCACCGGGTTGGTGCGGCGTATTGAGCCCAAGCAGGTATTCATTGACTTGGGTAGAACAGAGGCAATATTACCAGCAGCGGAGCAGGTGCCCAATGAGAAGTATCGGGTAGGACAGAGGCTCAAGGTTTACCTTTTGGAGGTATCCCGTACTACCAGAGGGTCTCGGGTGGTGGTGTCGCGATCTCATCCAGAGATGTTGCGGCGGCTTTTGGAGCTAGAGGTTCCTGAAGTTGTTAATGGGATGGTGGAGATAAAGGCAATTGCCCGTGAAGCTGGCTATCGGAGCAAGGTAGCCGTAACGGCACATCAGGAGGGCGTTGACCCGGTAGGTTGCTGTGTTGGACTGCGTGGCATCAGGATACAGAATGTTGTAAGTGAGCTAAATGGCGAAAAGATAGATGTTGTTGCCTGGAGCTCAGACGCCGCTGTTTTTGTTACCAATGCTCTTAGTCCAGCCCAGGTATTAAAGGTTGGGCTCAATGATGAGTCAGCTACTGTGGTTGTCCCTGATAGGCAGCTTTCATTGGCCATTGGTAAGGAGGGACAGAACGTTAGGCTGGCGGCGAAGCTGACCGGCTGGCGGATTGATATCAAGAGTGCTTCGGAGGCTGAGGCGGAAAGGATGGCAGAAGCCGAACTTTCGGCTGAGGAGTCGGAAGTGGCTGCGGAGACTGAAGAACTTCCTGCCGGGACAGCAACGGTTGCGAAGCCAGTTTTAGCTCCTGAAGAACCGGCTGAAGAGGTAGAAGCTGAGGAGGCTGCGCTTACCCCGGTTGCTGTTGAGCCGGAGGTGGAAGAAAAAGGTGAGCTTAGGTTTGCTGAGGATATTATGGCGCCTGCCCCAGCCAAACCTGTGAGTAGATTGAGAAAGGGAAAGAAGGGTGCTCGGGGTAAAGGGGATGCTGAAGATGGCATCAGGATTAAGAAGCGACGTCGAGTGGCAAAGATTGTAGAGGTTGATGGTGGTGGCGGGGAGGAGAGTGAGGAGGAGAGTGAGGAGGAGGATTATTAAAGTGCATGTACCCCAGCGCACTTGTGTGGCTTGTCGTGGTATAAGGCCTAAACCGGAGTTAATTCGTTTAGTGTGTGTTTCTGATGGTAGGGTAGAGAGTGATGCTGAAGGAAAGAAGACAGGACGTGGTGCGTATTTATGTCGGGCGTCGCGATGTTGGGAGATGGGATTAAAGGGTAATCGGCTGAACCATGCCCTGCGAACTACTCTTACCCCAGATAATCGAGAACGGCTTATTAGATGCGGTGAAGAGCTTCTAGGAGAGTCTATAAAGTGGCAGAGGTAGTTAAACCAAATAGTGCTTCGGGTTCTAAGCGTGAGGAAGTCAGTGGCGGTTCCTCGTCAGCGAAGGTGCCTTCGCTTGAGCTTCCTTCCACCTTAAGTGTGAGGGAGCTAGCTGACCTGTTAGAGGTCAGTGCCATAAATATTATCAAGCAGCTGATGCGGAAGGGCATTATGGCTAATATTAATCAGGTTATTAACTACGAGATGGCGGCTAAGATAGCAGCGGAGTTTGGTCGCCAAGCCTCCCTGAAACCTCGAGCGAGTCAAAAGCCAACCGGTGCTGTTAGCGAGGCTAAGAAGCCTAGTCATCTCCCGGGTGCAGGGTCTGGCGGCTTGCAACCACGACCTCCTGTAGTTACCATTATGGGTCATGTTAATCACGGCAAGACTAGACTTCTGGATGCTATCCGGCAAAGCAATGTGATGGATACTGAGGCTGGGGGTATTACTCAGCATATTGGTGCCTACCAGGTAGAAGTCAACGGGCAAAAGATTACTTTTTTGGATACTCCGGGTCACGAAGCCTTTACTGCTATGCGAGCTCGTGGGGCTCAGGTAACTGATATCGTTATTTTGGTGGTGGCTGCTGATGACGGAGTAATGCCGCAGACTTTGGAAGCTATAGACCATGCCCGAGCAGCAGGGGTTCCTATAATGGTGGCTATTAATAAGATCGATAAGCCCAATGTGAACCTTGAAATGGTTAAACAGCAGCTGGCCGATGCCGGTTTACTTATTGAGGAATGGGGAGGCGATGTGGTCTCCGTTAGCGTTTCAGCTAAGGAGAAGAAGGGAATCTCTGAGCTATTGGAGAACCTTTTGGTTGTGGCTGAGATGGAGGACCTTAAGGCGGATCCTCTTCAGCCGGCGAGGGGGGTAGTCATTGAAGCCGAGCTCGATAAAACTAAGGGGCCATTAGCCACTGTGTTGGTGCAAAGCGGAAGCTTGAAAGTTGGCGATACCATGGTAGTTGGCACTACCTGGGGTAGAATAAAGGCTATGTTTAATGATAAGCGGAAGCGGGTGAAGAAGACCGAGCTGGCTGACCCGGTAGAAATCCTTGGCTTAACCACTATACCCCAGGTGGGGGATGTCCTGACGGTTGTAGCTAATGAACGTGAGGCTCAGGCTTTAATCCAGGAGCGTCAAGAGGAGACGAAGAAAGAGTCAAAATCAGTGAACCTGGGCAATCTTTATGACCAGATAAGCGCTGGCCGAGTAAAGGAGCTTAACATTATTCTCAAGACTGATGTTCAGGGTAGTATTGAGCCGATAAGAAGCTCTTTAGAGCGATTGGGAACGGATGAAGTTCGAGTTAGAGTTATTCGGAGCGGCACTGGCAATGTTACTGAGAGCGATGTTATGCTGGCCATTGCTTCCAAGGGTGTCATTGTTAGCTTCAGCGCGGGCTGTGAGCCGGGAGCACGGCGATTGGCTGATGTAGAAGGGGTGAGCATTCGTTCCTACGATGTAATCTACGACTTGGTGGATGATGTGGGTAAGGCGCTTCGAGGCATGTTGGAGCCTTCCTATGTAGAGGTTGTTGTAGGGCGAGCTGAGGTGCGGGCTGTTTTCTCTACTGCCAAGAAGGGAAAGGCAGCGGGTTCCTATGTTACTGAGGGGATGGTTAATGTGGGTGTCTCGGTGAGGGTATTCCGTGATAAGAAAGAGATATGTGAATCTACAGTTAGCAGTCTAAGGCGCTTTAAAGATGATGTTAAGGAAGTGGCTGCGGGCTACGAGTGTGGAATCGGTATCAAGGATTTTAGCGATTTCCAGGTTGGTGATATATTACAGTTCTTTAAGGAGGAAGCCAAGTAACAGGCAGGTCCCTAATCGGGGAGAGAATCATGACACATCGTCTTGAACAGATAAATAAACTCCTTCGTCGGGAAATTAGTGGTTTGCTTCAACGCCAAGTCAAGGACCCTCGACTTGGCGGTTTTGTTGCCGTAACCGAGGTTTCTACCTCTCCCGACCTGAAACATGCTAAGGCATTCGTGAGTTGTATAGGCGATGACAAGGAGAGGCAAGAGATACTATCCGTATTGGCCGGTGCTTCAGGCTTCTTCCGCAATGAGCTAGCTAAGCGTCTGAAGTTACGACGCATTCCAGAGTTGAGCTTTCATTGGGACGATTCTATTGAGCGGGGGGTCCGTCTCTTAGAGCTAATCGACAAGGTTAGTAGGAGGAGGTGATATATGCGTATCGAGACCTCTAGAAATACTGAGCGTATTGGTTCAGTAACCATTAATGATATACAGAAGGTGTTGGAGCTAGATTCAGGCAGAGCTAAAGAATTACCCCTAGAAGAGAAGATTGCCGTTCAGAAAATTGAGCAGGAGGTCATCAAAGACATTGAAAAGAAGATGGCCATTGTCATCCCTGTTAAGGACGAGAAGCTCAAGCTCTTTGAGGGGGTTATCAGCGGCATTCCACATGAGTGCCCGATAATAGTAGTCTCCAATAGCCGTAGAAGGCGAGTCGACCATTTCAAGATGGAGAGGGATACCCTGAACCAGTTCTGCCACTTTACCAGGCGTCAAGCCCTGATTATCCATCAGAAAGACCCTGTATTAGCTCAAGCGTTGGCGGAAGCTGGCTATCCTGACCTTCTGGGTGATGATGGGCGGGTAGGAGATGGGAAGGCTGAGGGTATGTTGGTGGCAATGCTTATCGCCATGCTTATGAAGAAGCAGCACGTAGGTTTTATCGATGCTGATAATTATTTCCCCGGCGCCGTCTGGGAATATGCTAAGTGCTACGCTTGCGGTTTTGCGATGTCTAGGTCACCGTATACTATGGTCAGGATTCTCTGGCACTATAAACCCAAAGTGAGCAGAGGAATATATTTTAAGAAATGGGGGCGAGTGTCCCAGGTGACCAATAGGTGTTTGAACTCTCTTATCTCGACCGAGACCGGTTTTGAAACCGAGATTATCAAAACGGGGAATGCTGGTGAGCATGCTATGACTCTTAAGCTGGCTAGGGAGTTACCATATGCTTCGAGTTATGCCGTAGAGCCTCAGGAACTCATATCTATTCTGGAAATGTATGGTGGCATTTTGCCTACCCCTCGAACCAAGGTAGCCAAACATGGCGTGGAGGTAATCCAGATAGAGACTAGGAACCCTCATCTTCATGAAGAAAAAGGAGGGTGGCATCGCCGGGGGATGTTAGTGCCTGGACTTGGGGCTATATATCACTCTCCACTTTGCGGCGGGGAGACCAAGAAAGTGATTCTGGGCGAACTTCGGCAGCAGGAGGCTATTGGGCAGGAGGAGGAGCCAGCTCCACCCCGCCTTTATCCCCCACTGAATAAGGTTGACCTCCAGAAGTTTGCTGAAGTTATGCAAGAGCATATGGGCTCATACTCTCTGCCTGAGGCGAAAAAGTAAAAAGTATCCCTTAGTACCTTTGGGTATAGAGCCTTACTGGCTATTTAGTTTTTTGAATGGGGGTGGTCTTCGTGATTCCTAGCTAAGCGCCTGATTGCAGGGCATTTTTAAGTAAGATTGATTTTAGTATTTGAAAGGGAGTGATTTTTGTGAGTCCGATAGTAGGTATTATGAGTAAGGAAAGCGGGGATGTATCTGACCAAGTTGATCCCATGTTGAATGCTTGTTACAGCCAGGAGGCTGATGACGCTTGGGTGGTGGCCGGTAAAACAAAGTATCAGTTGGACGATTACAACAAGGCTCAGGATTTGACCACTGAGCAGGTCCTGGGTCAGGCATCGTTTGCCACCAGGAAGAAGCTGCTGGAACAGCCGCAGTTTGGCTGCGGCGGTAATTTGTCGCTGCTGTTTGAGGGCAACCTCTATAATCTCGAGGAACTGAAGTCAAAGCTTCCCTCAAAGCATCAAGTTGCCAATGGGAGTGCCGCTGGTGTAGTAGTCCATATGTTAGAGGAGAGCTATCGAGGATATAACCTGGAAGCCGCGCTGGTAAGGGCGATGAGGGCATTAGAAGGTGCCTATTGTCTTGCGGTGTCTGATGGCAGAGAAACTATTGTAGCCCGAGATTCGGCTGGTCTGAGGCCGATGTTCTATGCTGAGAACGAAGAGATTATGGCCTTCGCCTCGCGGAAGACAGCCCTGTGGGGGATAGGACTGGGGAACGTAAAACCGCTCCGAGCAGGAAGATTTGCCTCTTTTAGCAGAGACGGTGTTATCATCGGGGAGGCTCTCCCCATAAGGGAAATAGATTGGGTTAGTACTACTGATAGAAACGTAGAGGCTATTGTGGAGCGTTACGGGACCCTGCTTCGTACTGCTGTGGAGAAGAGGTTGGGTGATGTGGAGATAGTAGGTTGCCTTCTCTCCGGTGGTGTGGATAGTTGCCTTGCCACGAAGCTAGTTGCTGATATTGCCGCAGAAAAAGGTATCAAGGTTATCGTATATACTGCCGGTGTTGAAGACTCTACTGACATAGACTTTGCTGAACGCTTCATATGTGGACTGGGGCTGGAACATAAAGTAAGGAGGCTCAGTCGAGACGATATTAACTCATATATCCCACAAGTGGTCAGGGCAGTGGAGGAGAGGGATATGGTTCAGATTGAGGCTGGTATCGGGGTCTTTGCTGCCCTGGATATGGCTGAGCAGGACGGTATCAAGGTCATCTTCTCCGGGCAGGGGCCGGATGAATTGTGGGGTGGCTATACATGGTACCCGAAGGTAATAGCAGCTGAGGGATATGAAGGGCTGCAAAGCAGGATGCTACAGGACCTCGAGCGGTCAGATATAGAGACCCTGGATAGGGAAAATAAGATTGCCATGGCCCATGGTATGGATATGGTATTCCCCTTCGTGGATGCCGAGATAGTTAAGCTGGCTTTGAGCACGCCTCCCCAGTTGAAGATATATTCCGCCGAGGATAAATTGGGCAAGCGGCCTCATCGAGCGCTGGCTAGTAAGGTGGGCATACCTGAAGAGTGTGCCGGTCGAATCAAGGATGCTGCCCAACATGGAACCGGCGTCCATGATACCTTTGGCGCTATGGCTCGCAAGAACGGTTTTACCCCCAATTTGGCCGAGAGCATAGGCTACCAGAGTGAGCAGGTTACCAGGGAGAAATTGGCCAGCTCTTCACGTTACGGTCAGCGCTATGCGGATAAGAAATTATGGGCTATTCCCAGACATATCCAGCTTTTCCTTGATGTGGTAGCTCACCGCTATAATCTGCTAAACAAGCCTGAGAGAGGTAAGATAAAGGCCTTTCTGGAGAAGATAAAGAAGAGAACAGAAGAAGTAAAGATTGACTAGTGGTCTGGTGGGCGCTGCCTGCCTGATATTGGCATATGGCTGGTCATCCTAAATATTATGAGCGATTCTTTGCCTAAGTTAGTTGTCTTCACTGACCTTGACGGCACCTTGCTTGACCCCCTCACCTATTCCTATGAGAAGGCTTTGCCTTTTATAGAGCGTCTTCGGCAAAAAGGCATACCTGTTGTGCTCTGCTCGCATAAGACTGGGGCGGAGCAGGAAGTATATCGCCGGGAACTGGGAATACTCGATCCCTTTATCGTGGAGAACGGTGGTGCTATTTTCATACCTGAGGGCTATTTCCCCTTCGATTTTGCTTATGATAAAACCCAGGGCGGATATCGGGTAATCGAGCTGGGCCTGTCCTATGCTGAAATCAGGCGGATTCTGGAAAAGATCAGGGTTGAGGTTGGTGTCGAGTTCAAAGGCTTCGGTGATATGAGTGCCGAGGAGGTAGCTGAAGACGCAGGTTTAGACCCGGGGGCAGCGCGGAGAGCTAAGGAGAGGGAATACGACGAGACTGTTAAGCCTTTAGAAGACCCTGAGGAGATGGATATGGTGTTGAAGGCGGTGAAGAAAGCAGGTCTCAATTATAGTCATGGCGGACGCTATTATGGTGTAATGGGGGCTAATGATAAAGGCAGGGCGGTCGCCATGCTATCTGACCTGTTTCGTAAAAAGCTTGGTCGAGTAGAGACAGTGGGTATAGGGGATAGTGCTAACGACCTCCCTATGCTGGCGGCAGTAGATACCCCCATCTTGGTCCAGAAGCCTGGGGGGTGGTGGGAAGAAGTAGACCTGCCCCGCCTGAAGCGGATGGATGGGGTTGGCCCGCAGGGGTGGAATCGGGCTATAGAGGAGCTGGTCGGTCGCAGCAGTAAAGACAATTGACAATGGACGGCATACTGAATATAAGTAAGCCTCGTGGCGTGACCTCTTTCGGCGTGGTGGCTAGGGTGAGGTGGCTGAGTGGGGAACGATGTGTGGGACATGCTGGTACCCTCGACCCTGAAGCCACAGGTGTTTTACCTGTCTGCCTTGGCCGGGGGACACGTGTTGTTGAGTTTCTGGCAGAGGCTGATAAGGCTTATCGGGCCCAGATTGAATTGGGCGTGGCAACAGATACCTATGATGCCAGTGGCAGGGTTACGCAGAGGGGAGACATGTCCGGGATTAACCGGCAACGATTGGAGTCGGCGCTTGCTTCCT
The DNA here is from genome assembly GCA_964496725.1 of uncultured Dehalococcoidales bacterium. Taxonomy (GTDB): domain Bacteria; phylum Chloroflexota; class Dehalococcoidia; order Dehalococcoidales; family E44-bin46; genus JAZGHN01. The sequence continues at coordinate 2,027 of CAZCAS010000025.1, read as the reverse complement.
TTTGCGGTTTGATCCAGCAGATTCCTCCAATGTATAGCGCCGTGAAGTATCGTGGTAAGAGGCTTTATCAGTTGGCACGGGCTGGTGTCGAGGTGGATAGGAAGAGCAGGCCGGCCAGAATCTATTGTTTGGAGCTTGTGGATTGGCGGCCGCCTGTGGTCACTGTAGAGGTAGTGTGTGGCAAGGGTACCTATATCCGTTCGCTTGCGCATGATTTGGGGCAGTCCCTGGGCTGTGGAGCGCATTTAAAGAGCCTTGTCCGTTTTAGGTATGGTGTTTTTGATATTGAGGATGCTGTTACACTGCCCCAACTCGAGGATGCCTTCCGTTGTGGCTACTGGCAGCGTTATATTTACCCTATAGATAGTGTCTTGTTGAAATGGGCAGCTATGATTGTCACTGATGATATCGGGCGGCTGATGATGGATGGGCGCTCCTTCGTTCTGGATAACTCTGGCAGGAATGGGGACACTGCTCGTCTCAAACAGTCTTCTGTAACCCCCGCTTCTTTTGGGGACCGCTGTCGTGTATATACCCGTGATGGTCACTTCTTAGGGGTGCTGCGCTTTGATCCAGAGAGAGGACAGTGGCAACCTGAGAAAGTTTTTTTGTAGCCGGCTGGGGATAGGCTCGATTTCAGTCACGATACCTTCAGGGTCTTGACAGCTTGCATGGCTTACATATAATAGATAGGGGGCTGGGAGCTGGGTAGGGAAGGAGGTAGAAAGAAATGCAGGCGTATTGTGTTAAATGTAGAAAGAAAGTAGAGATTAATAACGCAGAGCGAGTTACTTTGAAGAATGGCCGACCAGCCACGCGGGGCGTTTGCCCTAATTGTGGAACAAAAGTATTCAGGATTGGTCAGGGCTAAAAGCAGCCGATTTCTTTGAAGACGAGGGGAGAGTTAAAGTTTGCCCCTGCAGGAACTAGGATTGATTAGCTTTCAGTGTATGGCGGGGGTATAATTATATTAACTAAAGTATGCCTTTTCACCCATTGTGGTGGTTATAGCAGTAATTTGGTTTGCTTTGTTAAATCGGGTAACTTTTTGGGGTTAGGAAGGAGAAAAGCAAGATTTTGACTAATATTAATGTGGCTATAATAGGAGTGGGCAACTGTGCTTCGTCACTGGTTCAGGGTGTTTCTTATTATAAAGAGGCCAGGGAGAATGACTTGGTGCCCGGGCTGATGCACATCAACCTGGGTGGTTATCATATAAGCGATATCAACTTTGTCGCTGCCTTTGATATTGATAAGAACAAGGTGGGTAAAGACCTGTCTGAGGCAATTTTTACCCTGCCTAACAACACCTTTAAATTTACCGAGGTGCCGACCACAGGGGTTAAGATTCAGCGTGGTATGACCCATGATGGTTTGGGTAAGTATCTATCCCAAAAGATAACGAAGGCATCTGGCTCAACATCTGACGTTGTGAAAATCCTTAAGGAAACCAAAACTGATGTGGTGCTTAATTACTTGCCTGTGGGCAGTGAGGAGGCAACTAAATGGTATATCGAGCAGGTGCTGGTGGCTGGCTGTGGCCTTGTTAACTGCATCCCCGTTTTTATCGCTCGGGAGAAGTATTGGCAGAGGCGCTTTGAGGAAAGGGGCCTGCCCATTATTGGTGATGACATAAAATCTCAGGTTGGGGCTACCATTGTTCATCGTGTCCTTACTAGGCTGTTTAGAGATCGTGGTGTTAAGCTAGAGCGGACCTATCAACTGAATTTTGGTGGTAACACTGACTTCTTGAATATGTTAGAGCGGGAGCGTCTGGAGTCTAAGAAGATATCCAAGACCAGCGCAGTTACCTCACAGCTGGATTATAAACTTGACCCTGATGATATTCATGTTGGCCCTAGCGATTATGTTCCCTGGCTTAAGGACCGTAAGTTCTGTCATATTAGAATGGAAGGACGAACCTTTGGCGATGTTCCGCTAAATCTGGAGTTGAAACTTGAGGTGTGGGATAGCCCCAACTCAGCCGGGGTGGTTATCGATGCTATAAGGTGCTGTAAGCTTGCATT
>CAZCAS010000024.1:1650-13847 GCA_964496725.1 uncultured Dehalococcoidales bacterium | reverse complement strand
GTCCATGCCGGTCCTATTCGTCAGGCATGAGCACTGAACGAAAATATCCTTGCCAAAACGTATGCAATCAGCAGCGTCCCACATAGGCTCCTTCTCAGTCAACTGGAACTCCCAATTTTCCTGCTTCTTCCTCTTTTCCTCATCTGTCCAGACATTGTTGAAGTAATAGTAGTAGTTCCTGACGTAAGACTCATCTGTCAGCCTCGGCTTGGGAGCGGTAAACCAAACCACCTCGGGGTCCTCTTTAAAGTATTGCTCAAAGAGTGGTCGTAGATTCAGATACTCATACCACCGCGAGCGTCGGCAGGTTGTGGCCTCAATTAGGTAGTTGCCATGACACATGAATACATCCCGCACATTGTTGACACCGTGGCAATTTAGCTGTGTCCAGTCGGGTGTCGAGACAGGTTGGTTAAACATACAAGGATGAATCACCGGCCGGTCAACCTTCACCCCTCGTTTCTCAAGCAGTGACACGAAATGATTCATCTGCTCGTTGGCTGCATCTAGCATCTCCTGTGGATACGGCCCGTACGTCGGCAGCGGATAGTCGGCTTCTGGGAAATCATACCACCACGCCGGCTCCGGAGCAGGAACATTCGTACCCTCTGGCTTCCCTACAATCACACGCTTCAGCGGGTCCCACTCGTTCCAACAATTTACGATCTTTGCCATTTCAATATCCTCCTTATTTATTAGGCTATGATTTCTAGTCGGTGGGAAGACTGTGTGCCTTCCCAAACTCCGATAGTATTTCAATTAGGTTCGGCGTTCCGATTTCCTTAAGCTCATAATAGACCCTGGTATTCGGTTTCTTGATGTTTATGATTCTGCTCAAGTTTATGGGTGTTCCAATAACCACCGCGTCACAATCGACCTTGTTAATGGTCTCCTCCAGGTCTTTTAGTTGCTGTTTGCTGTAGCCCATTGCCGGCAGGAGCGTTCCGATATCCGGATATTTTTTGAAGGTATCGGTAATGGTTCCGACAGTGTAGGCTACGGGGTCCACCAGCTCCGCCGCGCCGTATTGCTGAGCGGCAACTGTACCTGCGCCGTATTTCATCTCCCCGTGCGTTAGCGTTGGCCCGTCTTCAATGACAAGCACTCTCTTTCCCTTTATAATCTCTGGATTATCAACCTGAATCGGAGATTCGGCGTCAACTACGGTTGCCTCCGGGTTTGTCTTAGCAATGCTCTTCCGCAGCTTCTGGACGTTTGCCAGATCGGCACTGTCGAGTTTATTGATAACCACCACATCAGCCATTCGCAGGCAGATTTCCCCGGGATAATATGATACCTCATGGCCCGGGCGATGAGGATCGGCAACAGTTATCATCAGGTCGGGTTTAAAAAACGGGAAGTCATTGTTTCCCCCGTCCCAGATGATGACATCACATCCTTTCGGGTCCTCTTCCGCAGCTTCTAAAATGGCCTGGTAGTCTACTCCTGCGTATATAACGTTTCCGCGTACGACATGCGGTTCATACTCTTCCATCTCTTCGATAGTGCAATTGTGCTTCTCCAAGTCCTCTAGCTCAGCAAAGCGTTGTACCTTCTGGGCAACCAAATCGCCATACGGCATGGGGTGGCGTATGGCAACAACCTTCAAGCCCCTTTTCATCAGGTGCTCTATAACCTTTCTCGAAGTCTGGCTTTTACCAGCGCCCGTTCTTACCGCACACACTGCGATAACGGGTTTCTTGCTTTTGAGCATGGTATCCCTTGGACCGAGCATCATATAGTTTGCGCCAGCGGCGTTTACAATTGCACCGATACCCATCACATGCTGGTAAGGAACATCACTGTAGGAAAAGACACAGGTATCAACATTCAGGTCCTTTATAAGCTTGGGCAATTCCCCCTCCGCGTAGATTGGAATTCCCTCTGGATAGAGGTCACCTGCCAGTTCAGGCGGGTATTTCTTATCGGTGATGCCTGGTATTTGTGCGCCGGTGAATCCTACTACGTTGTACTCTTCTTTACCCCTAAAATATGTATTGAAGTTGTGGAAATCTCTTCCCGCAGCGCCAATAATCAGTATATTTTTCCTCATAAATAACTCCTCTCCGCCACTTTCTGGTTTCTAGGCTCGGCGGCAGTATCCTGTTCTCCACACTGATAGCTTTATTTGTCTCCCACTCACGGTGGTGCCTGAAATATTGCTCTCCTTGATAGCCCTCTCATCCTCTGAAACCGTCGTGGAAGCTAATATAGCTGCTCTCCTCGCCCCCAAAGCTCCATTGTGTATCAGACATCAACTAAATAATCGATTACTACCTCATCCCTTGACGGGAAAATGCTAGTGCCTCACCGACATCAAGAGGCGTATACACTATCAAGAAAGGGAGGAGAGTCGGCGGGCTACGTGAACAAAGATAATGTCGCCATATTATTTATGATATGGAATTTCTGAGATGGGAACAATCAGGAAACAGCTGATTTATGGCTTCAATATTCCTGAGTTAGTCACCAAAGGATGTAGTAATAAATATAGGAAGTAGATGCTGGATTCTGGTTGCCACAGGACTAATTGTCGAGGGAAGTCAGCCCTTCCCGAATCGCATATTTGGTCAGGTCAGCCACACTGTGAGTATTCAATTTTTTCATGATATGTTGGCGGTGTGTCTCTATAGTCTTCGCGCTCACGTGCAGAATAGATGCAATTTGCTTTGCGCTCACGCCTTCGGTAATTAGCTGTAGCACTTCGCGTTCCCTGGATGTTAGGTCGGAAGACGATTGATTAAGAGATGGCTGAATGCACCTATAGCTTTCGACTACAATTTCAGCTATGCCTGGACTCAGGTAAGTCTGATTCACAACCACAGTGCGGATCGCTCGAACCAGCTCTTCAAATGCGCAGTCCTTCAATACGTAGCCTGATGCCCCGGCGGATAGCGCGCCCATTACAAACCGTTTGTCAGCATGCATAGATAGAGCGAGAACCTTGGTATCATCACACAGAGCCAGGATCTGGCGAGTGGCCTCAACCCCGTTCAAGCCGGGCATGCTCATGTCCATAACGACCACGTTGGGCTTCAGCTTTTGGGAAATCTCCACCGCTTCTCGCCCGTTATCTGCCTCAGCAACCACTTCGATATCAGGCTCGTTAGTAAGCAGGGCACATAGGCCGTCACGCATAATTCGGTGATCGTCAGCAAGTAAGATCTTTATCATTGTCATACTGCTTTCTCCTTACAGTTTCCTCCATCACTCTGCAGTGGAACAACGAGGCTGATACGCGTTCCATGCCCACAACGAGATTCGATGTGGAAATGTCCGCCAATATATCTCAATCTCTCGCGTATGCTAAAGAGGCCGAAGCCATTAGTTTGCTTCTCTATTTGTGAGCTATTGAATCCCACACCATTGTCTTGAACTATAACTCGCACTGTTTTGCCTACTCTCTGAATTGATATGCTGACATTTTTAGCCTTGGCGTGCTTAACGACATTGACGAGTGACTCGCGCACAGCCATAAAGAGAAGGCTTCGGCAGGTATCTGCTAGCAGCTTAGGCTTACCATCATCTTCGACTTTGAATATGATATCATGCTGTTTTTGAAACTGCTCAGCAAGCCACTCCAATGCTGCTTCAAGGCCTAGTTCGTAGAGGATAGGGGGGCTGAGATCGAAGATCAACGAGCGTGTCCTCTTAATGGCTTCGTCCAACAACTCCAGGATACCGGCGACTTGTTTGGCATAGTCGTCGGAAGACGGATGCTGCAATGTAACTAATTTTAACCTAATTACAGCTAGAGTCTGGCCTATCTGGTCGTGCAAGCATATCGCAAGACGTCTCCGTTCCTGTTCCTCAGTCAATGATATCTGAGATGCCAGAGACTGAAGCCGTTGTTGAAATTTGTGGATTTTCTCCTCTGCTTGTTTCCGCTCGGTAATGTCTGAGAACAAGCCATCAGCATACCGCCCTCCTCCCTTTTCATAGGTCCCTACCGATCTGTCAAGCAACCACATCCACCGTCCATCCTTTCTCTTAAACCGGTACTCGATATCGTAGTGTTTTCCCTGTTTAACCAGTGCCCTAAAAGCAGCTTTAGCTCTGTTGACATCGTCAGGATGAACTCTCTTAAACCATGTCATCCAGTTAGCACTCTGATATATTTCCTCTTGAGTGTATCCCAGGACCGCTTCGGCATTTTGACCTACGAAAACAATGCGGTATTTTTCATCTGATGTCCATACCAGATCTGGAATGTTCGATATTAATGAACGGTATTTCTCCTCACTCCGTCTCAATTCCTCTTCAGCCTGTTTCCGCTCGGTAATGTCTTGACCAACTGCCAGCAACTCCGTGAGAGTGCCCTCTTGGTCAAATGTTGCGTGGTTGGCCCACTGTAGCCAGCGGATTTGCCCGTTGTCTGCTAAAAAGCGGTAGTCATGTATCGCAATGGGATTCTCTTTACCAAGGGAACTGATGCTCTGTTGCATTTTGCCTTGGTCCTCTTTGAGGATAAATGGCATAAAACTGTGACCTATCAACTCATTGCGCTTCTTGCCGAAATAGGTGCAGTAAGCATCGTTAACAAAACCGATTGTACCGTCAGGTAGGAAGCGGCTGATAAGCTGCGTTTGAGTCTCAGTAGTGTTCCGGTAGAACCTTTCGGTATCCATTAGGATCTCCCTAGTTGGTTTCGCTTGATTCTTGGTGAATCCAGGTCAGTAAACTGCTGATAAGTTCCCCCTATTAATTGTCAAATCACTGTTTTCCCTTATCGACTTGTTTGCCTCAGACAGCACCTAGGAAAGGAATGCAAAGTAAGCTGATAAACCTAATTCTTAATGCTCAGCTTTGTTTTACTTTATGTGTCATTTAATTGTTTGTCAAGTCTAACTAAAAACGTTATCGCAAGGGTTGAAAAGTTACATCGGCATGGTTTGGCTACCATGTCAGGGCCTTGTAATGCTTCAGCCGTTTATTTGATGGACTGATATATTGATGACAAACTACTGTCTTTGTCTGATTAAGGGAGTATGCACCCGCCCCATCTGGGCGACTAGCTCACAGGGGGGGTGGATTAGCTAGGGCAGGGGAGCTGTCAGGGGATTTATGTTATAGTGGGGAGCCCCTTTACCTTCCAGCCGATAATTCCGCCCTCTATAAGATAGGCTTCCTTGAAATTGAGTTCCTTAAAAGTTTGGAAGATGTCAATCGTCGCCTTTAAATTGGTTCCACAACATTGGGGGATGTTGCCATAGGGCTCGTAATAAGCGAAGGTGATATTGCTCTTATCCAGCTGTTTAAGCTCATCGCGGAAGTTTTCCGACTGGTAATCTATGTTGATAGCACCTTCAATATGCTCACTAGCGAATGCCTCTGGAGTTCGCGCATCAATAATCACACAGCCTGGATTACTTTGCATCATGGCATACGCCTTCGCTGGGGTGATTGTATCAATATAGGCTGACTCTTGTGCAGTCTTAACCTCGGCTTCTGTTCCTTTGATGGTGGGAAGACCTTCTGCTTTCCAACTGGCTAACCCACCCGTTATATTGTACACTTCCTTGAAATTGAGTTCTGTCATCATATCTGCCGTTTCTCCGCTGATACCTCTACCTGGGCAGCGGCAATAGACGAGATAGGTGTTATTCCTGTCCAGCTGTTTAAGCTCGTCCACAAAGGTGTCGGAATAGTAATATATATTGATAGCATCTTCTATATGTTCTTCGGCAAAATCAGTTGGGTTGTCTATGTCGAGGATTACAACATCTGGATTATTACGCATTAAAAGAAAAGCTGCCTGTGGGGTAGTGTCTGTGTTGCTCTGGGGCGCGGATTCTTGAACAGTGGGTAGCCCCTCTGCCTCCCATTGGGTTATCCCACCCGTCATGTTGTACACTTCCTTGAAATTGATTTCCTCCATGATGTCTCGGGCACTTCCACTACGGACGCCACTACGGCAGTAGATGAGATAGGTTTTATTTTTATCTATGATGTTGAGCTCATCGCGAAAGGTCTGAGAGTAGAAATCGATGTTAATAGCGCCTTCTATATGTCCCTTGGCAAATTCTTCTGGAGTTCGCACATCAATAATGACGAAGTCTGGGGTATCCTGTTTTTCCTGTATCAGGGAAAACGCCTCTTGGGGGGTTATGTCTTTGATTATCTGGTCTGGTTGTTTAGTGCCCGGACACCCATTAGCTAAGACTGCTCCACCGAGCAGCGACACAGAGAGCAGTAATATTATTATGGTCTTTGGATTTCTTGGCATAGATTGTCATCTCCTTTGCTTGTTGTTGGGACAAGGCTTGGGGCACCAAAAGCAATTTTTAATGGTCTTATTATAGCAGAGTTTGGTGAAGGGGGTAACACCGAGTGCCATTGGTCAGAAGCATTAGCACAATGCTGGCAATACATATCGTCGATGGGGTGTTAGGCATATAGATAGAGTAGATAGACAAGTCATTGCGGGTTCGAGTCCCGCCTCCCGCTCCACGCAGGCTCTATAATTTGCTGGTATAGTATCTTTCACAATCTGGTGAAAAGTGTAATTTCCGTGTGCACAGGTGGTTGAGCATGGCTCCTAGCTAAGCGCGACTACTGATAGAATAAGGCTACCGATTTCTTACAAAACATTCAGTTTCAATTCATATTGCCTTAATATTGCTATACTACACTTTACATAGATTATGAGCTGGCTCGGAATGAGAAAGGAAGCAATACACAGAAGGAAAACATATTTCATTTCAGTTTTGGCATCTTTTGATCTTGTCACCTGTGGTTAACGTTAAGGTGTGGCTTACGGATAACGCTGCGGTGATGTCTTAGGAGAAGAGGAGAAGACTAGAAAGAAAAAGAGATACCTGGCATCCATCGAAGCTGGTGTCATAACACTGAAACTGTCAGGAAGATGGTGGAAATGGAAAGGAGATAGCAAAATGATGTTAAACAAACTAACACAGGGAGCAAAGACAAAAAATTGGCGGCGAGCAATTCTGACTGCCCTCGTCGCTGTGCCTCTGCCAGTATCTCTGGTTTTCACAGGATGTGCTCTGGTTACGCCAAAAACCTTGGTTCCACCTGCTGCTGTGAGTCCAAAGGAGCCTTTAGCTGCTGCCAGTGCTTCGTCAGCGGTCTCACTTTACGATGAGGAAGCAATCGTCGCACTCTATGACCAGTCAATACCCGCCGTGGTCGAGATAAAGACCATAGTCAATGGAAATGAGCCAGCATTTGGCTTGTTTGGCGCTCCTGAGTTAAGAGGTCAAGGTTCAGGCTTCATTGTCGATAAAGAAGGACACATTCTGACGAACTACCACGTTATAGACGGTGCTTCTGAGGTCAATGTCACTCTTCATAACGGTGAAACACTTAGTGCTCAGGTAGTCGGCACTGACCGTGAGAACGATCTTGCGTTGTTAAAGGTAGACCCTGGAAAGATTAGTAGTATTAGCCCTCTGCTCTGGGGTGATTCTGATAAGGTTAACCCGGGGCAGATGGCAATTGCACTCGGCTCGCCTTTCGGCTTGGAGGGTTCGATAACCGTGGGCGTTATCAGTGGCTTGGGAAGGACCTTGTCTAATGCTCAGGAGCGGTCGATCACTAACATGCTCCAGACTGATGCTGCCATAAACCCAGGGAACTCCGGCGGGCCGTTACTGAACTCAAAAGGTGAGGTAATCGGTATCAATACCGCCATTGAGGCGTCTTCTTCAGGTATTGGCCTTGCCATTCCCATAAACAATGCTAGGTCGCTACTCCCGGCGCTTCTTCAAGGAGGCGAGGTGAGCAATCCATGGCTCGGCATTAGTGGAACTGACATTGACCAGGAGCTTGCTTCTAAGCTCAACCTTGCCCTCGATCATGGTGTTTACGTGGTTTCGGTGTTGCCTGGCAGCCCTGCCGAAAAGGCAGGCCTGATCCCCGGTGGTAGCGACCAAGGTAGGCCGACATCGGGCGGTGACATTATCACTGCAGTTGATGCACATCCTGTGGCCAAGGTAGCCGACTTGCTCCAGTATTTTAATACTAAGAAGGTTGGAGACCAGGTCTCACTGTCTATAGTAAGGGGAGACAAGACTCTAACGGTTGCTGTGACTCTTGGCGAATGGCCTGAGGAGATGCCATCGTCTCAGGACTAACGCATCTTAGCCTGAGAGGTATCATCGGCTCCACTTTGCCTATAGCAACGATGGGACATCGGACTCTTGAATCGCGGGCGGTTGATCATGCCATCTCTTGAGGGACATACGACACTAAGTGCTCTGTTGGCCGACAGATAGAAGGTTATCGCTTTTATCGGCAATTCGCCCGCTGAGGTTTAGAGTAGCTGTCAACGTGAAAAGCAACAGACTAACCAAACAACATCCGATGCTCGGCGGTATCCTACTGTTTGTCGTGGCCCAGATACTTACCCTCTCGATTGAGCTGCGGGAAAACTCGTTCTTCAAGGCCAACAATATCTACGTGCCGGCGCAGCCTCCTCAGGTGATATCCCTGTGGCCCGGGCCGGTGACATTACCCTCAGGACAGGTGACTCAAACGCCGGCCTATTCATCACTAGGGCCTATAGTGATCTACTTCTTGGCTGTGACCGCCGGGGTCGCTGTGGTGCTAGCGTTGATTCCCCAGTCAGCCCTGAGGTTGGCCCTAAGACTCCTGTTCGCCTTCTTCTTCGCTTGGGGGGCCTTAATCGCCTTCGTCTTTTGGCTGCCCCTGATATGGGTCATTGTCATAGCCGCCAGTGTAGCCGTCGTCTGGTTCCTGAAGCCGCGAATGTGGTTTCATGATTTGGCCATGATTCTGGCACTGGCGAGTCTGGGCGCCGTATTCGGTCGCTTCATCACGCCCTGGACAGCCGTGGCTGTGATGGGGGCACTAGCAGTCTACGACATTCTGGCGGTGCGTTTGGGCTTCATGATGTGGCTAGTCGGCAGGCTGTCGAGGGTAGGGATATTGCCCGCGCTCGTCATTCCAAAGAATCCCTCTCAGTGGAGCGTCAGCCTACAGCAAAGCGCTATTGCGAACGTGGTCGACCAGAAGCCTGAAGAGCGCCACTATTCTATACTGGGTGGAGGTGATATTGCCTTTCCCTGCCTGCTGACGGCTTCGGTCTACTTTGCCTATGGCTTGACCGATGCCTCCGTCATCGCGGCCTCAGGTCTCCTTGGGCTCACGTTAGCCTATTTGATCCAGGCCGTGTTCCTCAAGGGCAAGGCCATGCCTGCCCTCCCACCTATAACCGCTCTTGCTTTGGCTGGGCTACTGATTATTCGGTAGTCCGCTGGCAAATGCATGACCACTTACCTTAGGATTTTTGCTCTTTGCTCCGCAGAAACCTATCATTAAACTAAAGCTTCCGCTTGACAAGTGGTATACTTAATAAAGGAGGTGAATAATGAAGAGAGTAGCTATTGTAGTTGACAGTATTGCCGCAATACCGCCAGAGATAGCCGAAAAGTATGACATCACAGTATTACCTTTCCACATTGCTATGGATGGCAAGGATTACCTGGATACTACTATAGATAAGAAGCAGCTCTATTCCCGACTTATGACCAAGAACCTACCTACCGTTTCACCCCCCTCGCCGGGGGAGATGTCAGAAACCTTCAGGCAGATAAGCCAAAGGGCAAAGGCTATTTTATATGTTACCATGACCTCGGGCTTCTCCGGAGAATATGAAAGGGTAATGGGAATTAGAAGTAGCGCTGAGAAGGAATTGCCCGGTATCGCCATTGAGGTAATTGATTCCCTCACTGTTACCTGTGCTGAGGCGTTTATCACCATTGAGGCGGCGAAAGAGGCAAGTCAAGGGAAGATGTTCCCTGAGGTGGTAGAGATTGCTCGGCAGATGGTGAAGCGGGTGACCTCGCTCACAGTGCGAGATTCCCTTTATTATTTTGATAAGTCCGGAAGATTGGGCAAGGAACGCCCCCTGGCTGGCTCCCCGATTCCTCTAGCACCAGTCTTGGAGATAGACGCCTCCACTGGTGGAGTGACGCAGGCTGTGTCAAAGCATAGAACCGTAGCTACAGCTGTAGAAAACATGCTTGAGATAATGAAGAAGAGAGGTGCGAACAAGAAATTGCATACTATGGTAGGGCATCTCTATAAGCCCGATACGGCAGAGAAACTAAAAGAGAAGGTATTGTCCGAATTCCAACCTGCTGAATTCTATCTCACTGAAGTTGCGCCAGTAGCCGCTATCATAAACGGACCATACGTCGATTTGGCATTCTTTACCGAAGATTGAAAGTACCCCTCATCCACGATAATAACCTATACCATTTCATATCACGGTGAAGAGCTTGACTCTTGGTCAGGCATGGTGAGTGTTGTTCCTTGAATCAGCCTAAACTAAGCCCCCAAGTCCAAAAATAGGCTGGCCTAAACAGCAAAGCTTATAAAAAAAGACTAGCAGTTTTGAAATGCGAGAGTTTTGTATTTTAGCGCTTCTGTAGCTTGGATGTTAATATTGCTGTCCAGATAGCAATATTTACTATCTATTTTTAGCTTGGCACTGCTTTCCTGAGTCGAACATTCCGATGGAAAGTGCAGGGGATAGTTTTCAAGCTTTTTGCCAAGAGACGCAGTTTACTATCTTCGACGCATACCAGGTAGCCACATTGGCACTTCTCGCATGTATCGCTCGTATTCCTTACCAAAACGCCTGAGTAACAAATTCTCTTCGTAACGAGAAATGTAGTGCAGGAATACAATCGCGGCAACCCAGACACCTAGAGCCGCCAGCGACATATTCAGGACCAGAAGACCAAGATAAAGTAGAATTTCGCCCAGATAAATCGGATGGCGAATTACCCCGAAAACGCCCTTTCTGATTACCGTAGATTGTTGTCTTTCTTCCCCAAACACTATACGGAGCCCCCTAGCTGCCAAGTACGCTGCCAACACGAGAAAGGTGACCCCGATGGGCATTCTGACGCTGACCCCCACGTACTGATTGGGGAAAGTCGAGTAATTCAGAAAGAAAGAGTCAGATATCCATATGGCCGGAAACAGGCAGGCCATAACTATTTGCCCTCTATCCCCCAGTTTGTGCTCACCAGTTAGGTCATCCGGCTGTTCTCGTTTGTTACCTTTGCGATGTGAATGCTGCATGATGTCCTCTTAGACACAAAGCTTGCTCGATATTCTATCACCTTGTTGTTAAAAGTCAACGGCTCAGTTCGTACGCTGGACGATATGGCTTTATGTTTTATCTCCGCCCATTGATGAGTTGCTAAGGACTTTTTCTATTCATTTCCTTCTTCCGTGATCGACTGATATTGACTTTTTGATGACCGTGTGCTAGTATGAATAATGAGCATATGCTCAATATAGCCTGAGGGATTGTGTAACTATTATGCCTAGACCAGTAAAATGCCGTCGTGTGGCCTTCCTGCCCAATGTAACCTACTTTAAGCCAGCTGGCATACCGCTAAGGATTCTTGAAGAGGTGCGGCTGTCGCTAGAAGAGGCTGAGGCTATACGGCTTAAAGACTTTCAGGGCTTGGAACAGGAACAGGCTGCTGAGGAGATGAGTATTTCTCGCCCCACCTTTCAAAGGGTTTTGGCGTCAGCACGGAAGACGGTAGCTGATGCGTTGCTCAACGGCAAGGCAATAAGGATCGAAGGTGGGTGCTTCGAAATGGCTTTTAGCCGATTCAAGTGCGTAAATGGACACGAATGGGAGGTGCCCTTTGAGACAATGATGAGCATACCTCCCCAGCTCTGTCCTGCCTGCAACACGCCGAGCATCGAACCGTTGTTGGCAGCTGGGTTTGGTGGGAAAGGAAGAGGCTGGGGCAGTCATCGAGGGGCACAGAAGAAATAGAGAATGGTTCATGTTGATAGCATTAATTGTACTGGTTGCGGAGATTGTGTTGACATGTGCCCGCAGAAGGCTATTACCATTGATAATGATGTCGCGGTCATAAATCAGGAGCTGTGTGTAGACTACGGCATCTGTGTAGCAACATGCCCTTCCAGTGCTATTTATGAAGTAGCGCCTGTTTATGCAGAGCAGCGGAAAGGAGGTAATGACATGCCATACGGAGGAGGATTCGGCTTCAGAGGTGCTTCTCCCTCATGGCCATATGTTGGTCGTGGCAGGGGTGGGCTTCCCCGATGCTGGTATCCCGGCTTGTGGGGAGGAGCTTCTTATATCGCACCGACCCCATATGGGCCGACACCAACTGACGAGGAAGAGCTGAGATTTCTTAAGGATCAAGCTGATGTTA
>CAZCAS010000024.1:0-1550 GCA_964496725.1 uncultured Dehalococcoidales bacterium | reverse complement strand
TGGAGTGTCAGGTACGGTTCGGGATGCTGTCCAGAGCTATAAGGCGGGTCATTTGCAGCCGAGCTCCCAGCCCAATGTGCCTGGACACTTTGGCATGGGCAGGGATCGAGGCATGAGCGGGAGATAAGAGAACGAATTTTAGCTGGAGGTGTGGCTATGCCTAGAGGAGATGGAATGGGACCTCCGGGGGGAGGCGACCCCAGAGGTGGGAGAATGAGAGGCAGTCGCGCTGGGATTGGCCCCGGCGGGTATTGCCGCTGTCCTGGTTGCGGGGAAAGAGTGGCCCATAGGCTTGGTACGCCCTGTTACACAGTGAGCTGTCCCAAGTGCGGGATGAAGATGGTTAGAGAATAGGATGATTGTATCAGTTGCCAGCGGTAAAGGGGGAACTGGCAAGACACTGGTGGCTACCAGCCTGGCCCTTTCCCTAGCAGGTAAAGAGAGGGTGCAGCTTCTTGATTGTGATGTGGAGGAGCCGAATGCCCATATATTCTTGAGGTCAGTCATTACTAAGAGTGAACCAGTCTGCATCCAGGTTCCTGAGGTGGCTGAGAAGAAGTGCACCTACTGCGGCAAGTGTGCTGAGGTCTGTGCCTACCATGCTATTGCTGCCCTGCCCAAACAGATACTGGTTTTCCCATATCTCTGCCATGGCTGTGGTGCCTGCAGCTACCTCTGCCCGGAAACGGCTATCTCCGAGCAAGGGAGGGAAATCGGCATTGTTGAATCAGGGCACTCAAATGGCATAGGGCTTGCGCAGGGCAAACTCAGGGTGGGTGAAGCTATGCCAACACCGGTTATTAGGAAGGTTAAAGAACGGGCTGATAACAATGGGACAGTAATCATCGATGCGTCACCGGGGACCTCCTGCCCGGTAGTAGAGTCGATTAAGGGCAGCGATTTCTGTCTGTTGGTAACTGAGCCTACTCCCCTCGGACTTAGTGACCTTATCCTGGCAGTGGAGACACTGAAAGAGCTTAAAGTCCCCTGCGGCGTGGTGATTAACCGTGTGGGGGTAGGCGATGATCAGGTGGAAGAATACTGCCTGAAGGAGAAAATTCCAATCTTGTTGACCATTCCTCTGGATTCCGAGATTGCCCGTCTCTATTCTCGGGGAATCACTCTGGTCGAGGGTATGCCCCGGTGGAAGGGAGGTTTCTTAGAACTCTTGGAGCGAATTCGGGAGATAGTGTATGAAAGAAGTGGTAGCCTTAAGCGGTAAAGGTGGTACCGGGAAGACGAGTATCATCGGCTCTTTCGCTGCTTTGGCTAGGAGTAAAGTGCTGGTTGACTGTGATGTAGATGCCTCTGACCTTCACTTGCTGCTTCAGCCAGTTATTAAGGAAAAACATGAGTTCTGGAGCGGTCAGACTGCCTTTGTTGATGAGCAGAAATGTACTCACTGTGGCTTATGCCAGGACCTGTGCCGGTATGAGGCGATTAGAGATTTTAGGGTTGATACTACATCATGCGAAGGCTGCGGCTTCTGCTTTCACATATGTCCGGCTGAAGCCATCACCATGAAAGAAAACATGGCTGGTCACTGGTTT
>CAZCAS010000023.1:0-13881 GCA_964496725.1 uncultured Dehalococcoidales bacterium | reverse complement strand
CATATGTCCGGCTGAAGCCATCACCATGAAAGAAAACATGGCTGGTCACTGGTTTTTGTCTGATAGCAGGTATGGCACTCTGGTTCATGCCAGGCTTGGCATCGCCCAGGAGAACTCGGGCAAGCTGGTGGCACTGGTAAGGCAGCAGGCAAGACAAATCGCTGAGAAACAGGGAGCAAGCTATATCATCAGCGACGGCCCCCCGGGGATCGGTTGCCCGGTCATCTCCTCCCTTTCCGGTACGGATCTAGCTCTCTTGGTAACGGAGCCGACACTATCAGGGATACATGACCTGGAACGAGTTCTTGGTGTCTGTCGCCACTTTGACGTGAAGGCCCTAGTGTGTATCAATAAATATGACATCAATGAGGACAATACCCGGCAGATTGAGGCCTACTGTTCCAGCCAGCGGGTAGAGGTTGCCTCGAGGATTCCGTTTGATAATGTGGTGACTGAGGCTATGGTGCAGGGACTTCCTGTAGTAGAGTACGGAGACGGTGAGGTCAGCCGACAGATAGAACGACTATGGCAACATATTTCAAGTGTATTAGGCAACAATCAAAAAGCTCTTACCCCTTCCCAATATACCAAAGAGGAAGCCAAATAAGTCTAAATTAACCAAGCATTTTAAGGAGGACTAGAATGATGAAGGTTGCTGTTATCACCGAGGACGGGACTACTATCAGCCAGCACTTCGGCCGGGCAGCGCTGTATGTGGTAGTCACAATAGAGGGCGGTGAACCGGTAAGTAAAGAAAACCGAGCCAAGACGGGGCATCACACCTTTGCCGCCCCCCACGCTGAGTTAGCCCCCAGTGAGAGGCATGGTTACGATGTTGGCTCACAGGCAAGGCATGCCAGCATGATGGAAAGTATTGCTGACTGCCAGGTTCTTATTGCTGGTGGCATGGGCTGGGGCGCCTATGAGAGCCTGAAGAGCTGCAATATCCAGCCCATCATCACTGACGTGGGGGACATTGATGAGGCTGTAAAGCTGTATTTGGAAGGTAAACTTCCTAATTTGATGGAACGATTGCACTAGGGGGTAGGCTCTATGTCGATGCAGGAACAGGTAGTAGAAAGTCTTGGCACAATACTGGTGCCTAGTGTCATGCGCAGCCTGACGAAAATGAACCTGGTTCGAGATGTCAGTGTTATTGACGGCAAAGTTGATGTCACGCTCGCCTCAACTGCCCTGGCACCAGGGGCTCAGGAGTGGCTTAAAGACAAGGTCAAGGACGTTACTGGCGAGGTTGATGGAGTAAATGAGGTAAATGTCAGCTTTGTTGACGGAAAGCCAAAGGATTTGAATGAGATAGGCCGCATCATTGCTGTAATGAGTGGCAAGGGGGGTGTGGGTAAGTCCCTGGTGGCCAGCCTTGCTGCGGTAACGCTTAGGCGACACGGATATGAGGTAGGTATCCTCGACGCTGACATTACCGGCCCAAGTATTCCCAAAATGTTCGGTATCACAACCAGGGCTTCGGGGAGTGAAAGCGGGATGCTGCCGGCGTTATCAAGGTCAGGCTTGGCGGTGATGTCCATTAATCTTCTTCTCTCCAGCGAAGATGATGCTGTTATCTGGCGAGGACCACTCATCAGCCGAGCGATTACTCAATTCTGGGAAGAGGTGCTCTGGGGCAAGCTCGACTATTTGATTATTGACCTGCCTCCAGGCACAGCTGATGCTCCACTTACTGTGATGCAAACACTGCCTGTTTCGGGCGTAATCATCGTTTTCACTCCTCAGGACTTGACCACAATGATTGTCAGGAAAGCAGTAAGAATGGCTCAGCAGATGGGCAAACCTGTTATTGGTGTGGTTGAGAATATGAGTTATCTCTATGTACCTGAGATTGACAAGAAGATTGAGCTCTTCGGCAGGAGCCGGGGTGATGAGATGGCTAATGCAGCGCATGCTCCGCTTCTGGGGCAGCTGCCTATAGACCCTCAGCTTGCCAGACTCTGCGACGAAGGCAATATTGAGCGGTATAATGCTGAGATTATAACCAGGTTGGGTGAGTCTCTTGCCCAGGCAATACCAGCAAAGACGGCCGCTGGGGGAGAGATATGTGATTGAAGTTACTGAAAAACCGATTTCTCCAGAACGGGTAATTGATAGGGCTAGAAGCGAAAGTTGTGGCTGTGTGGTTACCTACGTTGGGTTAATTCGTAATTACTCTCAGGGCAGGGTAGTTCTCTCTGTAGAATATGTGGATTCTGAGCGAAATGCCGAGAATATTTTGAGGGGAATCGCCAATGAGGCCAAACAAAGATGGCAAATAGAAAACATTGCCATATCTCATAGGATAGGTAGGCTGATGGTCGGAGAGACCAATCTGGTGGTTGCTGTAGCCTCAGCCCACCGCAGTGGAGGATTCGCTGCCTGCCAGTATGTAATTGACCAGTTCAAAGAGAGGTTGCCGACTGAAAAGACTGAAATCTATCAGGACGGTGGCGTTCTGACGGATGAGAGTTTATAAGGCTATTTGAATCGAGGCAAATGGAATGAATATCATCTATGGTCCCGTTCCCTCGTGGCGTCTGGGGAGATCACTGGGCGTAGACCTCCTGTCTACTCCGGGAAAGACATGCTCCTTTGACTGCGTATACTGCCAGCTGGGGAGAACTGTTCATTCCGTGGCAGAGCGGAAAGAGTTTGTGCCGATTCCCAGTCTGGTCTTAGAACTGGGGCGGGTCAGGGGCATATCGGCTGACTACGCCACTTTCTCGGGGGTAGGGGAGCCAACTCTTGCCAGCAACTTGGGGCAGGCAATTAAACTCGTCAAACCAGTGCTGGGACTGCCAGTCGCGGTGCTAACTAACTCCTCTCTCATGCCCAGAGAAGACGCGCGTCAGGAGCTTGCTCAGGCGGATGTTGTGGTGGCGAAACTGGACGCGCCAAATGAGGAGCTGTTTCGTGCTATCAACAAGCCTGCTGTCGGCTATTCTCTGGATGAAATACTCCAAGGCATCAGGTGCTTCCGGTCGGAGTTCAGCGGAAAGTTTGCTCTTCAGATGATGTTTATTGAAGCGAACAAGGGCTATGCACATGAGATGTCGAGAGTAGCGGAACGTCTCTCGCCGGATGAGATACAGCTCAACACACCGCTCCGACCTTGTCCTGTTAAACCTTTACCACCTGAAGATATCAGCGCCATTCGGGGAGCATTCTCCAAGTTTGAGAACGTGGTGACAGTGTATGAGGCACTGAGACCGGAAGTCGCCCCGTTGAATATGGAAGAAACCCGTCTGCGCAGGCCGAAAGAGGGGAGATAGGTTGTGGAAGTCAGGATAACTACGTTGAGTGAAAACACTGCCAGCTACGGCTTCCTTGCCGAGTGGGGGCTAAGCATTTTTGTTGAGGTGGATGGACTTAGGATTCTGGTGGACACCGGGCTAAGTTACTCAGCGGTACATAACGCACAGTTGTTGGGAATTGACCTCTCCACAATTGATCGAGTAGTGCTTAGCCATGGCCATGCTGACCATACTGGCGGATTGCGCGAGATATTGAAGATAAAGGGTGGAGTGGAGGTAATTGCGCATCCCGATATATGGACTCCGAAGTATGTCCAGCGCGACCAGGGTGGATTGCATTATATTGGCATACCCTTCCTTCGTGAGGAGATGGAGAGTTTAGGTGCTAGGTTCAATCTGGTGAGAGCGCCGTTGCGCATTAACGATAATATCATAACTACCGGTGAGATTCCGATAGCTACTAGCTATGAGCATGTTGAAGATAACCTTTTCATCAAAGAGGGCGGTGTGCTTAAACGAGATGAGCTCGCCGATGATCTTGCTCTAATCATTAGCACGGACTTTGGCTTGGTAGTCGTTCTGGGCTGTGCTCACCGGGGTATAGTCAATACCCTGCACCACGCTCAAAGTCTCACTGGCAGGGAACTGGTATATGCGGTTATCGGTGGCACTCACCTTTTTCGTGCTTCAAATGAACGGATTGAAAAGACGATAGTCGATCTCAAGGCAATGGGAATCCAGAAACTAGGCGTTTCCCATTGTACAGGTTTCCCTGCCATGGTGCGACTGTCTCAAGAGCTTGAAGGTGTTTTGTTCCCGAATAATGCAGGTACTCGGCTCATATTGCCGTAGCCAGCCTACTCTAGTGTTATATAAAGAATACGAGAAGCAAAACCAAATAAAGTTGAGCGGTCGATGAGGGTAAAAGCGTAACATCTGGTGATGAAAGGGGGTGAGAAAGAGGTAAGTAAAACGGAACTGAGAATTTAGATTCTAAGAGAAGGAGACTGAAAAGATGATTAGAGGAACAAGAGCACCATATAATCAACTTTCGGGTTTAGGCCTTAATATGTTTACTGACGATGAGTTAGCTGAGCTGCATAGAGCGACGCTGGACGTCCTGAGCGATGCCGGTATCATGGTGCTAAACGACGAAGCACAGGAGATTTTCTACTCGCATGGCTGTAAGGTTGACAAAAAGACTAACATCGTCAAGGTTCCGCCTTACTTGGTAGAGGAGGCGATAAGGTCGGCTCCACCTAAAGTTCTGCTTGCTGGACGAAACCCCAAGTACGACGTTGTTTTGGAAGGTACTCGAGTTGCATACACCACCTTTGGCGTAGCCATAAAGGTACTGGACCTTGAGACAGGCAAAGTTCGGGAGTCGACTAACAAGGACCTTGCTGAGTCGGCAATACTGGCTGATGCAGCTGAGGGTGTAGATGTTCTTTCGCAAACAGTGACCCCCCGAGATGCGCCCCCCGAGATAGAAGACCTTGTCGCCGCTGAGACCTGTTTTACCAATTGTAGCAAGCATTTCCACCACATTGACCTGCTGTCTGCCGAGAGCGTCAGAAGATTTTTTGACATGGGCGCAGCAATAGCGGGAGGCGAGGAGGAGATGAGAAGACGGCCCGTTTGCTCCGTTCTTATCTGCCCGGTTAGCCCGTTACAGCTCAGCCCTGAAGCCTCCGAGGTTATAGTAGAATCGGCAAGAGTAGGCCTACCCTGCAACATCTTATCGGAGGCACTATCAGGGGGTACCGCCCCGGTCACCAGCGCGGGAACACTAATAGTCCACAATGCCGAGGTGCTGGGAGGGATAACCCTGAGTCAACTCACTAAGAAAGGAGCACCGATAATTTACGGCAGCTCCACCACCATGCTAGACCTATCTTTTGTTAACGCACCGGTGGGGGCCCCAGAGCTTGGCATGCTGAGTGCTGCGGTGGCTAAGCTTGGCCAGTATTACAACCTGCCGACCTACGTCGCTGGGACCTAGGCAGATTCTAAGCTACCCGATGCCCAGGCAGCCCATGAGAAAACGATATCATCAATACTGCCAGCTCTGGCCGGGGCTAACCTGATTTATGGGATGGGTATGTTGGAGTCAGGAGTGACTTGGAGTCACGAGCAACTGGTGATCGACGATGACATTGTAAGAATGATCAAACGTGCGATTCAGGGGATCGACGTTACCGATGATACAATGGCCGTTGACCTAGCCAAGCGAGCTCATGAGATAAAGGACTTCCTGCACCAGAGACACACCATTCAATTCATGAAACAGCAGTCAAGGCCGAAATACATTGATCGCAATAGCCGGGGGACTTGGCAGGTGAAGGGGGGCAAAGATCTAACCCAAGTGGCAAGAGAAGAGGCACAGAGGATTATAACAACGCACCAACCTGCGTCTCTAAGCGATAACGTGAAGAAGACATTACGAGAAATTGTTGAGGAAGCCAGAAAAGAGCGTGTTTCTGTCTGATTTGGTCATGGCATCAAATGTAATCAGGTTAGTACAGGCGACCCCCATGTGCTCGTCTGATTTTAGGAGAGCGAGGAGGCAATAAAGGTGTATGCCAGGGTGATATCCGGTGCTCTGGACAGGATCGTATTTGTGCCGGATGACAGCAATGCTGTCGAGATTGCAGGGCATGTTATTGGTACGGAAAACGAGAGTATACTGCGTCTCAATCATGTGGTGTGGGTGAGAACTAGCAGTTCAATAATCGACCTTGAACACAATCCCAATTCTGATTGTCTGGGCAACTCTTTTGAGCGTCCGAATGATGTCCTTATACCAATCAGAACCTTGATAGAAGAGTTTGGGCTGAAGTTTAGGAGGCTGGATGCTGGCTGGGGGGTGATAAAAAGAGAAATAGAGTGATATTGGTAAACTATCATGAGTGGAGTTTGGAAGCCAAAAGCGGATACCTTGTGAGGAGGCACTAAAGACATTGAAAGGAGACAAAAGTGCAGAAAGCTGACGTAGTGATTATTGGGGGAAGTGCGGCGGGACCAGTGGCTGGAGTAAGCTGTCGGCGCCGCTATCCGGACAAAAGGGTATTGCTAGTTCGTAAGGAGGAGCAGGTATTGGTCCCTTGTGGAATACCATATATTTTTGGCACTGTAGGAAGCCCAGAAAACAATCTAATTCCCGATGCCCTGCTTGACAAGAATGGTATTGAGCTGGTGAAAGGCGAGGCGGTGGATATAAACCGTGAACGAAAGACAGTTTCATTGGTGGGTGGAGGAGAAATTGGCTATGACAAGCTTATCATAGCTACCGGTTCCCTACCGGTGGAATTACCCATTGCTGGCTTGGAGAAAGAAAATGTCTTCATGGCGAAAAAGGACGTTCCCTATCTGAGAGAGATGCTGAATGTAATGAACCAGGTCAAGGACGTTGTCATAATCGGTGGCGGGTTTATTGGTGTTGAGTTCGCCGATGAATGCCGGAAACATCGCGATTGTAAGGACTGCAGTGTGACTATTGTGGAGATACTTCCCCGCTGTTTACAGCTAGCTCTCGATGAAGAATTCTGCAAAGAGGCTGAAGAGGCACTTAGGGAAAGGGGAATCAAAGTCCTTACCAATAAGAGGGTCGAGGCTGTACTTGGCGATGGCAAAGTGAGCAGCGTCAGACTAGCAGATGGTGAAGAGCTAAAGGCCAGCATGGTTATCGTCGGCGTTGGTGCCAGACCAAATACTATCCTGGCTGAAAGGGCCGGGCTCCAAATAGGAGAAACAAAGGCTATCAAGGTTGACCGACATATGCGAACCCTTACTGATAGTGACATCTTCGCATGTGGTGATTGTGCGGAAAAGGCCTCTTTCTTTAGTGGTAAGTTGAGCCGTCTTATGCTGGCCTCCATCGCCACTGCTGAAGCACGAGTGGCTGGATCCAACATCTATGGCACTTGCTACACTAACCCGGGAGCGATAGGCGTCTTCTCTACCATAATTGGCGAAAGGGCCTTTGGCTGTGCCGGCTTGAGCGAGGCGGCAGCAAGAGGGGAGGGGTTTAATATAGTAATAGGCGAATCAGCAGGTCCTGACAGGCATCCGGCAAGCATGCCAGGAGCAACAAATGTGAAATTGAAGCTGGTATTCTGTAAAGAAAAAGGGTTGCTTCTCGGCGGTGGTGCCTCAGGTGGAACAAGCATCGGTGAGCTGATGAATGTGATTGGTGCCTGCATCCAGCACTCAGTGACTGCTTACGATATGTCGATGTTTCAAATGGGAACCCATCCTGCCCTGACAGCATCGCCGATTGCTTATCACTTAGTAAATGCTGCGGAGGTGGCTATCGCGGCCATGAAGTAGCCAAGGTCAGCATTCCATACAGTAGCTTGTTTTGTTGCCTAGTTTATAAAAGGCCTACTTTATTATTTTGTGTGCTATGATACTGGCGGTTAGCTTGACTTTCTCAGAGCTTTGGCTATAAGCGTAAGAAAACAGACATCCCCATGTTCGTCCAGTGGTGACCTGATAATTTTACAGCATCGCAAAGGGGGAGCAACTATGCTCCCCCTTTTTATATAAAAATATAGGAAGTGTTGTCTAATGTTGGGTTCTTATCTTTTGCTTTGTTTCACTAGAAAGCCTGAGTGGTACTGGTTAAATACCCGATGTGCCAAGAGCTTAACCCTGTCTTGGAGCAAGAAGAGTAGCGCGCAGTATCCCCAGACTATGCCGGCTAGTTGCCAGGTGATGGGGGCCATAAACAATCCATTCACCGCGATCAAAGTCGCAGCGGCCTGTGTTCCTAGGACTGCTCCAAGCAGAACTCGTGATGGCCGAATGGACCAGAATGTCCCCCGGGTGCGGGCAGCGAAGACGGTTAGGTGTCCGCCAATGGAGAGATTCAGATATACCAGGGTTCTCAAGGTGTCAAGATTCAGGTGAAAGATTCTCTCGCCAAGATAGAAAATACCAAAAGAACGAAACATAGCAAATATGCCGAGGGCTAGGGCTATGCCCATTATTAGGCGCATGTTCCAGGTTTCGGGTTTGCTAGAGTAATGAGTGTTATCGTAGGCTATCGAGATAATAGCGAAGTCATTGAGGATTGCCAGAAGGACAATCATGATTGCAGTTACCGGGTAGGTCTTGAAGGCAAGTATGGCAATGGTCAAGAAACCGAGAAGAGCGATAGTCTCTGCGATGCGGTAGGTAGCATAATTAATCATGCGTTGGAAAATCTTGCGGCTCTCCTTGATGGCGTCAACTATCACTGAGAGGCCAGGTACCAACAGCACAATATCAGCCGCTGAGCGGGCTGCATCAGTAGCACCGGCGACTGCTATACCAGCATCCGCTTTCTTAAGGGCTGGGGCGTCATTTACACCATCTCCAGTCATACCTATGATGTGGCCGCGTTGTTGCAGTATGTCAACGATATGATATTTGTGTTCAGGGAAGACCTGGGCGAATCCGTCTGCTTTCTCAATAGTATTGGCCATCTGACCGCTTTCGTGATGTTTCACAGCGTTAAAGATGCCCGCATCCATGATATCTGCGCCTATGTCGAGCTGCCGCCCGATTTCTTTGGCAATGGCAACCTGATCCCCGGTAACCATCTTAACATTAATACCCATCTCTTTTGCTGAGTGTATCGTGGCTTTGGAGTCCTCTCGGGGGGGGTCGTAGAGGGGGATAATGCCTAGGAGATGCCATTTGCCGTGGGCATCGGTCCGGGCTATCCCCAAAGAACGATAACCCCGCGCGGCAAATTCGTTGATTGCTTTATCGACCTGCGGTTTAAGTTCGTTAGACTGCGCATCGAGAGCCATGATAACCTGGGGGGCTCCCTTGCTTACTTTGAACTCGGCGTCGTTCCCAGCTTTTATCGAGGCCTCTGTACGCTTCTGAACCGGGTCGAATGGCTGGAAATGGATGACTTGATACTGTTTCAATTGTTTCTTGTCTTTTATTCCATTAAGAATAGCAAGGTCGATAGGGTCCTGGTCCTCGGCACGCGAGGCCAGCGCTGCTGCCTGAATTACATCTGATTGCTTTATGTTATCTAAGACGAAGGGGTCTCCCAGCGTTAACTCTGCTTTTGTCAGGGTGCCAGTTTTATCTGAGCAGAGGATATCTATTCCAGCAAGTTCCTCAACAGCTGGTAGGTGAGTGACGATTGCTTTCATGCGGGCGAGTATTCGAGCCCCGATGGCCATGGTCACTGATAATACCGCCGGCATGGCAACAGGAACTGCGGCTACTGTCAAAATCAGGGCAAACCGCAACACTGTCAGTAGCTGGTCACCACGGTTGATGGCGACGGTGATCACAATAGCGGCGAGAACCAGGGCTATCACGATGAGATAATCGGCAATCTTAAGGACGGCGCGTTGGAGGTGGCTCTGTGTTTTCGCCGACTCCACCAGCTCTGCGGTCTTGCCGTAATAGGTAGATTGTCCGGTAGCATAGATTATGGCATCAATCTCACCCTGCTTAACGATGCACCCTGAATAGACTACGTCGCCCGATTTGTGTTCTACTGGCAGGGATTCACCGGTCAGGGCTGATTGGTCAACGAGTAGGGAATCACCCTCAAGCAGTTTCGCATCTGCTGGCACAATGTCACCGATTCGCAGACGTACTATATCGCCAGGCACGAGCCCCCTGGCCGCAATGACAGTCCAGTTACCATCCCTTTTCACCTTAGCCTTCACTGCTAGCTTTTCCTTCAATGACGCTATAGTGGTGTCTGCCTGATACTCCTCCCGGAAGCCGACGATAGCATTCATTATCAAAAGCCCGAGGATAACGCCGAGGTCGAGCCAGTGGTGCAGCACCCCTGATATCGCCGCTGCCGCCATAATCATGCCGGGGATAGGGCCTCGGAAGTAGGACAGAAATTCTAGTATGGGGCTCCTCTTCTTCTCGGGAAGCTCATTATAGCCATATTGAGAAAGGCGTTTCTCAGCCTCTGCTTGGCTAAGGCCTTTTGGAGATGACTGGAGGTATTTTACTAGCTCGGCAACGGGCATATCTCTAGGCGACGACTCAACAGATTGAGATACTACAGCTCTCATTGGGGAGAGGTTTCCTTTTCTATGTTCTGGTTTCTCCATAAAATAATTGGTCCTCCCAAAGTATAGCAACCTCTATCACTCGTGTAAACTGACCTGATGGCGTGCCATACCAGATTGGGCGCTCGTCTCTGAGACAGAGACCTATTCGGAACAATCGAGTATCGCCTATTATGTTTGACAACCCTGGGACTAAGGATTATATTCACAACCAAGGGGGTTTAAATGTATAAGAAAATTCTGTTGCCATTGGATGGATCTGAGTTCTCGGCGCATGTGCTGGAACATCTCATAAAAGTTGCTGGATCCCAGCGTGCTTCTAAGGTTGTTCTGTTTCATGTAGTGGAGCCCGTGATTTTGTCTTATGGTCCTCAAGCTATTGAGGTTGCACTCGAATTAAAGAAAAAGGCTATAGCTGATGCCAAGGGCTATCTCGCTGCTGTGGCGAATGATCTAAAGAAAAAGGGGCTGAGTGTTGAGACTCTGGTAAATGAAGGCAGTTACCCAGCTGACGAGATAATGGACTATGCCGAGAAGAATGGTGTGGACCTGATTATTATGAGTACTCATGGGAGGTCAGGAATATCTCGGTGGTTCTTTGGTAGTGTGGCTGAAAAGGTCATACGGCATTCTACTATCCCCGTGCTTATATCTCCCCCAGTAGGCTCTAGGGGCCGCAAGTGATGGTAATTAGGTGTTCTTACGATGCTTACACCAAATTGAATTCACCGTTTTATTTTCAGTAGTGTAGTAACAAAGCGAAGCATGCTGAAGATTATCAGAGTAATTCTTAGCTAAACCGTTCGTGGACATGATTAGCTCTACATCCCAAGATAAAGTAATTGGATATTGGTCAGCCGTATCCATTGGCATTGGAGGAATGGTTGGTGGGGGGATCTTCGCTGTGCTCGGTTTGTCAGTGCAATTGGCACGTGGTGGGGCTCCGATTGCCTTTGGTCTGGCAGGCGTAGTCGCCTTACTTACGGCTTATTCCTATGCCCGACTATCTATAGCTTACCCGTGTCAAGGTGGAACGGTCGAATTCCTAAATCAGGCTTTTGGTCCGGGAATGCGGACAGGGGGACTCAACATTCTTCTCTGGCTAAGCTATGTAGTTATGCTTTCACTCTATGCCTACGCTTTTGGAAGTTATGGTTCTACATTTTTCCACGAGGCATCGCAGTCAGTCTGGAAGCACATACTAACTAGCGGAGCTGTAGGCCTCTTCACCATATTGAATGTTTTGGGGGCTAAAGCGGTGGGTAAATCCGAGAAATATATTGTGGCGGCTAAAATCAGCATACTGTTTGTTTTCTTAGGCGTGGGTTTAAGGAGCATAGGTACTCACCAGCTGCCAGTGATGGCTGGGAGCGGCCTGCCTCAGTTAATTGCCGGAGGGATGATCATATTCTTGGCTTATGAAGGATTTGAGCTTATCGCTAACACAGCTGAGAATGTTAGGGACCCTCAGAAAACGCTTCCCCGTGCCTTCTATTCAGCAGTCGGATTTGTTATCGCTCTTTATGTTCTCATCTCTCTAATAGCGGTTCACAGTTTACCTGTAAACGAGATTGTGTCAGCGAAGGACTATGCGCTTGCTCAAGCCGCCAAGCCCTTTTTAGGAAGGATGGGTTTTATCATGATAGCTGTCGCAGCTCTCCTGTCGACAGGTTCTGCAATTAATGCCACACTGTATGGCTCAGCGCGTATTAGTTATATAATCGCCAAAGAAGGCGAGTTGCCGGAGAAACTGGAACATAAGATATGGAATCGACCTATAGAAGGATTGTTAATTACTTCTGGTTTAACACTAGCTCTGGCAAACCTATTGGATCTATCGCGTATAGCTATTATGGGAAGTGCTGGTTTTCTGTTTATATTTGCTGCCGTAAACATTGCCAATGCACGCCTCTCTTCAATCACAAAATCGCGAAGGTGGATATCTGTTATAGGTGCCATAGCTTGCCTTGGTGCTCTGGCAGTGTTGGTTCGACAGAGAGCCATGGTGTCACCTAAAGAATTGTGGGTACTAGCTATCATGATTGGCTCTGCTTTTGTTATTGAAGCTGTTTATCGGCGCATAACTGGAAGAATAATAAGGCCAGTGCATAAAATAGCCCGTTAAACATATCAAGCCTTCCCTCGTTTCCTATCGTGTTATCAGTTGCGAAATCGGCACAAGATGCTCTGAGCTTGCTCAATGTTCCATGGACCCGGATTCCAGCTGTGGGGAGTAATAGATAGCTATCCCATACTTTTCAAGCGTTATGTTCTAACGTCGCTGTTAGCTGAGTTTGCCGGTAGGTTCAGACAATATGTACCTTGAGCAGGTTGGTGCTTCCCGGAACGGTTAGGGGAAGTCCGGCAGTAATTACTATGAGGTCGCCTTTCCTAGCTATACTCGTTGCCAGCACCACTTCCCTTGCCATCCCAAAGGCTTCCTCTAAAGTTGGAGGAGCAGGCTTCCTGATAGGGAGGACCCCCCAATATAATGAAAGGCGTCTCACAACGCGTTCAGACGGAGTTACGGCCAGAACAGGCTGGCGCGGTCTGTATTTCGATACCCGTAAAGCCGTTGTTCCACCAGTCGTGAAAGCTACAATGGCCTTCGCTTGCGCCTGATGGGCTACTTGGCAAGCTGCCCTAGCTGTGGCATCATTTACCTCAGGAAGCACATCCTGCCGCCTCTCATGGAATATCTGCTCGAAAGGCAACGATGCCTCGGCTTCCAGGGCTATTTTTGCCATTATCTCGGTAGCTTTGACAGGGTAACTTCCAACGGATGTTTCCTCGGAGAGCATCAGCGCATCGGTGCCGTCAAGAACGGCATTGGCTACATCGGCAGCCTCTGCCCTGGTTGGGGTAGTCGATTGTACCATGGACTCTAGCATCTCAGTGGCTGTTATTACTGGCTTTCCATGGTGATTAGCCTCCTTTATAAGACGCTTACTGGCCATTGGCACTTTCTCAATGCTTATCTCAAGTGCTAAGTCTCCCCTAGCTACCATTATTCCTTCGCAGACCTCAAATATCGTGTCGCTTTCTCGCAAAGCTTGCGCCCGCTCTATCTTGGCGATGACAGGTATGTCAGCATTCATTTCTTTAAGTAGTTTCTTAACTCCTTCTACCTCTCGTGCGGAGGAAATGTAGGAGAGGGCGATGAAGTCAGCGTGCTGAGAGAGGGCAAACTCGAGGTGTTCGCCGAAGGCACTCTTGACATCGCCGATGCGACGCTTCGGCCCAGGGAGGTCAAGGAGAATGCCCATGGAGGGTTTGAGTTTTTGGCTGACCGAGCGAACTTCCGAAATAAGTTGTCTATGTTCCTCAAGGGTGCTATGTGCCAAATTAAGCCGTGCAATGTCCATACCGCCTCTCAACATTCCCTCAATGACTTCAGGAGAACTGCTGGCGGGACCTAAGGTGCATACTATCTTGACATGGCGCTCAACTGTTGGTTCGTTCACTGTTCACTCTATTATAGTATAGCATTTTGTGCGTTACATTTTTTCAGGTGACAATTGCTTGTTTTTTACACGACTATCAAGTCTTCACTGTGATGCTGAATGGCAATAGTGGTA
>CAZCAS010000022.1:0-13922 GCA_964496725.1 uncultured Dehalococcoidales bacterium | reverse complement strand
GCGCGCAGCGTTTGGGACGCTGAGGTCGGAGGTTCAAGTCCTCTCACCCCGACCAATCCCTTACTGGCGATAAGGATGCGGCCGACATGCTCCGAGCCTTGTCCTCCTCCTCATCCACCAGTAAATCCCGAAGCACATCCCCCCCACCCCGATGGCGGCAAAAGCGCTGGGAAACTCAGGAATAGCCGCCTGGGTAACGGTGAAGGTGCACTCCTTGATACTGGTGCTGTCGTTGGCGGTATAGGTTGCCGATGGGCTAGCGATAGAATCATCGTAGATTACTGCGTGCCATGTCCCCGGTGCCGCACCTGTATTACCGGGGAAGTACCACTGGCTGTTCACCACCCCGTTGTCGTCAGAGGATACCCCGTCTGACGCAATCTGGGTGCCGATGTTATCATAGTAGGCGACGTGATAGGCGGTAGTGGGTTCAAAGAAACAGCCCTGGACATAGACGGTGTCCTCACCCTGGGTATTGAAGTTGTCGTTGTAATTGTCATGAGTTGACTCGCCGAAGGGGTTTAAGGTATCGGCGCTGAACATGAAAATCCTGATCTCCTTGACCGAGGCGGTGGCAGCGGAGCTGGATGACATGTACCTGTGGTCCACGCTGTGGGCGGTGTCGTCCAGAAAGCGGTGAATGCCGCCCCAGAGGGCGATATAATCTGTGGTCGCGTTGGGCTGCATGGCCCTCTCCAGCACCTGCACGTTATCCTCGTACACGGCGACATAGGCGTACTTATTGGTTCTGTCCAGGTTAAGGAACCGGCAGCCGAAGCGGAAGTAATTCCCATAGGTGGCAGGGTTCCAGTCGACACTCCCTATAGTCTGATATGTGGTCGAGCTAGTTGCTAACGGACCAGGGACCTCGGTATATTGCAGGTCGCCTATATCGCTCAGCCTGACGGCGGTGATGCGGGCGCGGCGGTAGGTTACCGTGCCGCTGCCGCCGGTATCCCGCTTACACTGAAGAGAGAAGGTTTGAGGGGAGGCAGCAAGGGTTGCCTTCTTCATCATATAGTACTGCTCGTAGTCGGAGGTGGATGTCGGCTGCCGGCTCATCTCCCCCCAGTCGGCGGTGCCGGTATCGTAATAAAGTCGGGCTTGAAAGGACTCGGCGGTGGAGCTGTAGTTGATTTCCGCCGAGGCGATGATGATGTAGTCGCCGGCGGTGGTGGGGGTGAAGGTGAGTTGAGCCATATTTGTTGAGTAGCTCTCCTGAGTAGTGGTACTACCTCCCTCGGTGGCATCGTGGTAGTCAGAGATGGCGAAGAGGGTAAACCGGCAGTCGGTTAAGGTGGCGGTATTGGTGCCATCGCTTCTGAATTGTGACTTGAAGGTATACGAGGTATCGCCGGTGAGGGAGAGGACTTGGTGAGAGCCGAAGGTGCGCTGCTCAGCGGCTATGGCCGGGGTAAAAATGACGCTGTTTATTACCGTTGCGCCATATAGTGTCTGTATATCAGTATGGGCGGGCGAGGTGCTGCTGTTCTCTAGGGTAGCGGAGGAAAGGAAGAGGAAATTCCCAGTTACGTTGGGGGTGAAGGTCATAGTGTGAGCATCCTGCCAGCTGCTGGAAGTGGTGGTATACGGGCCCGCTCCTATATTCCAATAGCGCTCATAGGTCTGGGGGTCGCGCCAGACGATGTCATAGGTCGAGCACCAGCCATAGCGATTGGTAGCGGTAACGGTGGTGACATACTGCTTGGCTCTGGTACTGTGAACCAGCCACTCTCCCTGCCAGGTCCCGTGATAGATGGAGCCTTCTATCAGGCTGAGGGAAATGGTCTCGATGCTGCCCATATCGGCGCTGACCGCTTCAATTCCTGAGGGGTCGGAGACCTCGGCGGTTACCGTCATAGTATCGCCGGGGTAAACCTTGGTCGGCCCTACCCAAGCATCGCGGATTAGCGGGGAAAACTCAGCCGATTGTGCATTTGACGGGGAGGCGATGCCAAGCAGCACACCAAGCGTAATGAATACGAGCACTACCAGGGCGAGCTTTTTCACGCTGCCTTTCATTTTTGCAAGCTTTACAATACCACTTCTGCCGCCTGAGCATCCTCTTCAACAATTCCTGTTATTATGTCCAATCATTATATTTATATCATAATAGCATACTTTCGCCAATTGGCGAATATATGGTATGGCGGATTATAAGCGTCCACCACGGTAGAAATCAATTCTTCGTTTTACCTAATTTTCTATTACTATAGTCCTATAGAACGAAAATTCATCCATGTTGTTACAAGGATTTAAGGAAATTTGGTCCGTTCTTGATTTGCGGACTAAAGTTGGGACTAAAAACCCTGTGAGAGGCACTGAGAGCCAAAATTAGCCCTATATAGTCATTATCATAGGAAAAAGATATGTGGATTGGCATAAGGAGGCTCAGAAACACGAGCGATAAACTTATGGTAGTTTACAGGATGAGGACGGATAAAATAAGAACTGGGTATCTTTATCTACTAAAGATACCCAGTTCTCAGTGATAATGGTCTTCGTAATTTAGCTTTAGCTCTTTCCTATTCTGAACATCTTGGTCCCGCATACGGGACATACACCCTGAGTTGCCGGCTTGCCATTCTTCATAGTTATGCTTTTGGCATCCTTCATTTCTCTTTTGGTGCGACATTTCACACAATATGCTTGCATTCAGATTTACCTCCCCTTTTTGCCCTAAAAGATAAACTATTCCTTCCTGAAATGTCAATAGCTAACAGCCACAAAATGCCCTACTTTTAGGAATATGGCACATTAATTTCAGGAGCGGGTGGAGATTAGCACTATTAGACGTGTCTTATACCTCTAAATCCAGGAGCTCATAGCTCAGGTTATCTTCGGTGAATCTTTGAACCAGGCCGGGAACGTCTTCCTCGACGCAGACCACTACCGAAGATAAGCCTGAACGTGCTGCTTCGGCGGTCGCTTCTTTCACCCCGTAGAAATATTGTGGGGTGACATCTATTCGCCTTAACGCTGCGAGGGCTTCAATGCCTATGGCACCGAGCAATGGTGCTTTACTGACTTCCCTCTTCAATTTGGCAAGGTCGACACACTTAGAGCCACCTTTCTGGATACCCGGTACCTTTAAGATGGTTATCCTTCCCGTCTGTAGCTCCACTATCCCTTCTATATTGGAGATGCCTACATCCTCCCCCTTCCTGGCATCGGCAACGGTTGTCCCCTTCGCTCCTTTACCCGCAACACCGGTGGCCAGCAGCATCCCCCCTTTCATCTCTAGCCCCACTGTCTGTCCTCGGGATAACTCGCAGTCCGCTACTGCTGTGCAGATAGTTAAACTTGTCACCGCCCTCTGGGCGATGTCAGAGTAGTTCTCCAGTTCTCTAATTATCTTTAGAATCCAGTTTACACCTTCTCTGGTTACTCTGTATTTGGAACGCCCATCAGAGACTACCCACCCGTCCTCTATCAGTTTCTCTATGTATTGTGAGATGGCCTGCGGGGTAACATTGAGCCTCGATGCAATGTCTTTCTGCTGTATGCTGGGCTGGCCCTCGGCTAATTCAACCAGTATTCGAAATTTTGTCGATGTACTTTTGTCCTGTAGTACTCGCGCCATCTTCGTTATCTAACCGCCCCGTTTGCAGGTATTGATTCTATCGGTAACTTTAGTGCTCCTCGGGGGTTTTGTCAATTGGATTTGGCGGCGCAAATCAGGCGGTAATCTCTGCCGACTCCGGCCACGATGACAGCGAGGATTGGCTAAAGCCACCATCCACGCGCCAGGTGGCTCCAGAGACATAACTGGCAAGGTCTGAGGCTAGGAATAAAGCTACATTGGCGACATCGATGGGCTGACCGATGCGACCCAGCGCTACGTCAGTGATTGCCGTCTCCATAAAATTTTCAGTTTCCAGATAGTCAGTCATCGGTGTCCTTATCCACCCGGGAGCAATTGCGTTAACCCGTATGTTGTAACGGCCCACTTCATATGCGAGGATATTGGTCAGCATACGGACACCTGCTTTAGAGCAATTATATGCCGTTTGGGAGGGGCTGGCATTAAAGGCGTCGGTAGAAGCGATATTGATGATGCAGCCTTTCTTCCGCTTTATCATTCCCTTGACCACTGCCTGGGAGGTTAGATAAGTGCCCTTGAGATTAGTATCAAGGACCTTGTCCCAGTCCTCTTCAGAGAGGTCGACTAACTTACTTACCCTTAATATCCCCGCGACATTGGCCAGGATGTCAATGCCGCCGAATTCAGCCTCTACCTTCTGCACCCAATCATTGACAGAGGCCTTGTCGGTAACATCAACTTGGGTGGCAAGGGAGCGCCGGCCAAGCTTCCTGATCTCTTCCACCACCCCATCTAGTTCGCTGCCCGCCGTATAATCAGCGGCAGCTACATCCGCACCAGCCTCGGCGAAGCGAAGGGCGATAGCCCGTCCCATACCCCGCCTGGCTCCGGTAACAACAGCTACTTTACCTTTCAGAGATAAACAAGGTGCATCCATTTTGTACCTCTTTCCTTTAATATGATTCTTGCCTCAGGGGTTTTGAGATATTATAACCCTCAGGTCCCCCTCAGCCATCCTGAGAACTGACTATTTTTCTGGAATGTTTTAACGATGGTGCAATCACTTTTTTGTGCTGGCCGCAAAAGAGCAGGTCTTGACTTTAGCTTGCTCTTAATTCCTCGTCAGCGGGTGGGACAATCGGCCTTATACCAGCCCCATCTTTTTTAGTACTGCCTTGAGCCCCCTTTTTTCCTCGTCTGTTGTATCTTGCAGGGGCAGTCTGACCGGGCCCCCATACAATCCTGGAATCAGGTCCATTGCTGCCTTACTGAGGTCCATATACGCGTAAGGGGCTTTATAGCATCCGGGAATAATGGAAGGCGATTGCCGTTTTGCCGAGAGTTTTGCGATAAGACCCCATAGCGGTGCTACCTGCCTCAGTATTTCCTGCCCTTTGACAAAGTCCCTTTCCTTTCCCACCGCTTGGTACAGCTTGTAGATTAACTGGGGGGCGAAGTTGCCGATGAAGGTTACGAAACCTTTATATCTCAGTCCATAGCCGGCTGAGGCTACATAGCCTATCTCACCTGTTCCGTTCAACAGGGCCATATCCCCCGCTTCAATGAGCAGTGTCTTGAGGAAGTACTCACCCGCAATAGGGGTATTGTCCTTCAGGGCGACGACATTATCGATTTTCGATAGCCTTGCCATTAATTCAGGGTCGATTATTGCCCCTGTAACGTCGGGGTTGTTGTATACCATTATGCCAATGCTCACCGCGTCAGCTATTGTCTGGTAGTGTTGATATACGCCTTCTTTGAAGGGGGTGTGGTAGTAAGGTAGCGCTGCCATTACGCAATCTGCCCCCGCCTCTTCGGCATATTTGGCCATTCTTACTGTTTGTTCCGTCCCTGCCTGCGATACCCCCGCAATTACAGGAACAGCCCCATTAACAGTGTCAACCACGGTTTTGATTACAGACTGCTGCTCCTCGATAGAATTGGCATAGAATTCTGTGGTGCTGCCGTTGGTCATTATCAGCACATCTTTATCGCCATCTTTAGCGAAATCAATCAGAAACTGGGTATTTTTCTTTAACGCTTTCAGGTCTATGGAGGCACAGTCCTTGGTATAAGGGCAGAATTGGACTACGACCATGCCCTTACATTTTTCCCTGAATTCCTCTGGTTTCATCGCATCTCAGTCCTTTCCCCACATGAACAGCCGCATAGCGCGCTCGGCAGCATCGCTGGTCAGCCTCTCAGCCTCCCTCAAGCATTGGTCGAGGCTGATGGGACCCGGGGCAATACTGAAAACAGCGTCGATTCCCTGGTCATAGACTGCTTGGTAACCATCGCCTAGGGCGCCTACGATAGCGATAACCGGTAATCCCAGTGTTTTGGCTTTCTTGGCAACCCCTGCCGGTGTCTTACCCTGGGCTGTTTGGCTGTCAATCTTGCCCTCGCCCGTGAAAACGAGGTCGGCGCCTCTTAGCTGCTCAACAAGACCCGTAGCCTGGATGACGATATCTATTCCGGGTAGCAATTTAGCCTTGAGGAAGGCAATGAGACCGGCCCCCAGGCCCCCTGCTGCTCCTGCTCCGGGAACATCTCTGATGTTGATGCCGAGGTCTTTATCGAGAACATCGGCGTAATGAGCCAGTGCCGCATTGAGCCGGGCTACCATTTCCTCGGTAGCCCCCTTTTGAGGCCCGTAAACCGCAGAAGCTCCCTGGGGACCACAGAGGGGGTTGGTGACGTCGCTGGCCACGACAACATCACAATCGGTTAGGCGTGGGTCTATGGTTGTGATATCGATGTGGTCCAGGTCAGCCAGTGCCGCACCGCCGAAGGCGATAGGTGCTCCATTGCTGTCCAGTAGTCTGACGCCCAGAGCTTGAGCCATCCCGGCGCCACCGTCGTTGGTAGCACTACCGCCTATACCAATAACTAATTTTCGGCATCCCCTTTTAAGGGCATCTGAAATTAGTTCTCCGGTACCATAAGTGGTGGTGAATAAGGGGTTTAGCTTATCTGGTGGGGCCAGGTTAATGCCGGAGGCGGCAGCCATCTCGATGACGCCGGTGGTTTTATCACCTAGTAGCCCCCAATGTGCGGTGACACGTGTGCCTATTGGGCCAGTGACCTCTGCCGGTATTATTTTGCCTCCCCTGGCATCAACGAGGGCTTGCATTGTTCCCTCGCCGCCATCCGCCATGGGTACTATAGAGGTCATGGCATCGGGAGATGCACGTCTAACCCCCTTCTCGATAGCTTCACATACTTGGAGGGCACTGAGGTTCCCTTTAAAGCCCTGCGCGGCGATAACAATTTTCATCGTGTTTGCTTTTTATTATGCCACCTGGAGCTAGAGCAGGCAAGGTTTTATATCCTGGAGCTTGTCTTTTCGTCCATTTTAGCTTAAAATCTAGCTGGAGCATAGCTATGCGGGAGTAACTCAGCTGGTAGAGTTCCTGCCTTCCAAGCAGGTTGTCGCGGGTTCGAGTCCCGTCTCCCGCTCCACAGTTTATGCACAAAATGGTTGTGAATTTACTCAGACCTGAGTGCTTCTATGGGGTTGAGGCGGGCAGCGCGGCGGGCAGGGTAAAATCCAAAAAATAGACCTATACCAACTGCCACGGAAAGAGCAAGAATAATTATATCAGTGCCTACTACGGGTGAAATTCCTCCCATAATGCCCAAGCTCGAGATAATCTTGGAGGCTCCTATGCCAACAGCAGCGCCAATAATGCCGCCACCCAATGATAGAAATGCTGACTCAGTCAGGAATTGACGCGATATATCTCGCTCCTTGGCTCCCAGAGCCTTGCGGATGCCTATCTCTCTGGTCCTCTCCACAACTGAGACCAGCATGATATTCATTACGCCAATGCCCCCCACCACCAGTGAAATGCCGGCGATGGCGCCCAGAAAGATGGTCATAGTGCCTGACATTTCAGAGATGGTGCTGATCAGCTCTTCCATAGAGCGAATAGTAAAGTCGTCCTCCTCATTAGAACCAAGCTGGTGTCGGGAGCGGAGCAGGCTGGTGGTTTCGGCAACAACATAATCTGCCTTCTCTTTGTCGCTTACCGTAAGTGCTATAGTGCTTACCACGTGTTCACCACTGCTGGTTCGTTGCTGGGAGAATGTCTGCTGCATGGTGGTCAATGGAATCAGAACGGCGTCATCAGTAGAGCCCATCATGGATGCCCCCTTGCTTTCCAGAACACCAACAACACGGACGATGTTATTGCCCATCCGCAGTTGCTGACCTACAGGGTCCACGTCATTAAATAGTGTGTCCTTTACATCAGGGCCGATGACGGCTATCTTTGCCCCCCTTTGATAATCATATTCGGTGATGAAAGCCCCGGCGGTGGTGGTTAAGTTGTATGCCTTCTGATACTCTGGGGTTATCCCGGTAACCTGGGCGTGCATATTCTCACCATTAGCAACTAGCTGAAGCGACGTTGAGGAGGAGGGAGCCGCCGACTTCACATAGGAAACCTGTTCCGCTATTGCCTCCGCATCTTCCAGTGTGAGGGTGCTAGCGCTACCAGCAGCACTCCTGAATCCACCGACAGTAGTAGTGCCGGGGTATATTAATACCATGTCTGACCCGAGAGCTTCGACTCGAGACATTATGCTTGCCTGAGCACCCCTGCCGATGGACATCAGGGCAATTACGGCAGCTACGCCAATCACAATGCCCAAGATAGTCAATGAGCTGCGGAGCTTATGCGTCTTTACTCCTTCCCAGGCGGTGGACAAAGGTTCAAGCCACTTCTTCATGTCATTTCCTCCGCTACTACCTGGCCATCTTTGATTTGGATAATACGATGGCAGCGATGAGCAATGTCAGCGTCGTGGGTAATCATAATCAGGGTATTGTTCTGCTCCTCATGTAAGGTGGTTAGGATAGAGATTATCTCCTCACCGGAATGGCTGTCCAGGTTACCGGTAGGCTCATCGGCCAGAATCAGGGGTGGGTTTTTCACCAGAGCCCGGGCGATGGCAACCCTTTGCTGTTCTCCGCCCGAAAGCTCGCTGGGGCGGTGGTTAGCACGGTCGGAAAGCCCAACCCATGCCAGTGCCTTCATGGCTTTTTGAGAGTCGACACCGCCAGCGTATCTCATGCCAAGCTCCACATTAGCTGATGCCGAAAGCTGGGGCAGCAGATTGAAAGTCTGGAAGACAAAGCCAATTTTATTAGCCCTGACCTGTGCCAGTTCAGTCCTGCTGAAACGGCTGACTTCTCTCCCCTCTAGGTAATAGCTCCCGGATGTTGGTATATCCAGGCAACCGATAAGGTTGAGCATGGTGGACTTCCCTGAGCCAGAGGGACCCATAACCGCCACCATCTCTCCCTGCTCAATGCTGAGGGTTATCCCTCGTAGCACGGCAAGCTCTCTCTTGCCCATGGGATAGACCTTGGTTATGTCCTGTAACCGAATCAATCGCGTGGCCCTCCCATTCTGAAGAACATTCCTCCGTCTGGAGGTCCTTGTTGCGACGTCGTCGATGTAGAGGTAGTCCCCTGGGGCACAACTACCTGTTCACCTTCACTAAGTCCGTCGGTCACCTCGGTGTGCTGCCAGTCGCTGATGCCGGTCTGTACCAGACGTTCTTCGGTTACGTCGTTCGCCAGCACCTCTACATATGCCTTCCCCCCCGGTAAGTAATTGCCTGGTTGGGCACCACCAGCACATCGCTTGCCTTATCAACAATGATGCTCACGGTAACGTTTAGCCCTTCTTTAAGCTGAAAGTCTTCCGGCAAAGTCGGCGTTGGCTCTTGTCCCTCTTGCGTCTGCTGGGCTGCCTTCATCATTTCCTCTCGGATGGTTTCCAGCGATTCAAGTTCCACATCCACCTCGTAGGTTACTACCCCTGACTGAATAGTAGCTATCGGTGAAATGTAGGTGACTTTTGCTGGGAGATTGAGCCTTGTTAAGGCATCCACCTGTACCTGAGCTTCTTGCCCGGCCTTTACATTAAAGATATCTTTTTCCCCGACCATAATTTCGGCCTTAAATCTTGTGGGGTCAACGACCTGCAGTGCTACTGTTCCCTTAAATACCTCGTCGCCACCCCCAACATCAACGCGGGTAACAAAGCCATCAAAAGGAGCAACAATAGTTGCCTTATCTAGCTCTTCTTGTGCCTTGGTCAAATCATCCTCTGCGGAAACAAGGTCCGAATTGGCCATTTCTAACTTTAATTCAGACGCCTCAAGACTTAATTCAGCCGCCTCGACCTGTAATTCGGCTATCTGTCTCTGTCTGCTGTCGGCTAAGTCCTGTAGCTCTCTTCGATTATAATCAGCCTGTTTCCAACTAGCCTCTGCGCTTATATTGCTAGCCTGTGCCTGCAGCGCGGCGACCTTCGCGTTTTCTACAGCCTTCTCTGCATCAGTTACAGCCGTCTCCAAATCAGTGGTATCAAGCGAGGCCAGCACTTGGCCTTCGCTTACCTCATCGCCCTCTTCTACCGTGACTTCTTCCACGTACCCCCCTATCTCAAAGGCGAGGTCTTCTGCCAGGGCATAGGATAGGTTGCCGGTGGCACTGACATCAACGGTTATATTGCCACGCTCCACAGTTGCCGCTTGGTACTGCGGTGTTGGCGTCTCTGATCTGTAAGCGCATCCCGATAGGGGGATAGCAGGGCCGGCTACCGCAAGAACTATCAACATTGCCTTGAATACCTTGGATTTATTCATCAGCATCTTTCCTTATCCCTCCGATCTTAACGAGAAAAGCATTATTGCCAGAAGTATTATGACGATGAATTGTTAAGGACTCGTGAAGTTTAATGGCATCTGGCAAACAACCTGCTGGCTATACGGTGCATGTGGAGTTGACTTCTCAAAGGAACAAAGAGCGAAAATTTTTGAAAGCATTAGAGTATCACTGACACGGCTCTAAGCATTCGAGTCCCGTCCCCCACTCAGCTATTATTCCTCACAGGTTCTGTTGACAAACTAACAACCCTGTGCTAGACTCGCCACAGGTGGTATTTCTCTTTATCTCTTTACTTCTACCGAGACCAGAAAGGAGGAGATTGGTTTCATGGCTTTACTTGAAGTCCAGAAGCTAAGCAAGTACTTCGGCGGCTTAGCCGCTCTAAGCGAATTCGAGATGGATGTGAATGCAGGCGAAATCCGGGGGC
Organism: uncultured Dehalococcoidales bacterium; assembly: GCA_964496725.1. Taxonomy (GTDB): domain Bacteria; phylum Chloroflexota; class Dehalococcoidia; order Dehalococcoidales; family E44-bin46; genus JAZGHN01. The sequence goes on along the minus strand of CAZCAS010000022.1, from coordinate 3,266 downwards.
TTATTGGTCCTAATGGTTCAGGAAAGACGACCCTATACAATGTCATCAGTGGGGTTTATCGACCGACCTCGGGAACTGTGATATACAATGGCGAGGATATATCTCATCTCCCGCCCAGTATGATAGCCAAGAAAGGCCTTGTCCGAACCTTCCAGCACACCGCTTTATTTATGGATTTTACCGTGCTGCAAAATATATCTGTTGGGCGTCATCTGCATGCCGGGGAAACGGTTTTTGGGGTTATGGCTGGCACTCCTGCTACTAGAAAGGTAGAGAGAGAAGCCTTGGAGAAGGCTGAGGAGATAGTTGACTTTATGGAGCTATCGCACATCAAGGATGAACTGGCTGTAAACCTTCCCCACGGCTATATGCGGGCGTTGGGGGTTGGTATCGCCTTGGCGACAGAGCCAAAATTACTTATGCTGGACGAGCCGGTTACCGGTATGAACCCTACGGAAAAGTCGAATATGTTAAACCTGATTAAGAAAATAAAGGAGCAGGGGATAACCGTGCTGCTGGTAGAGCACGATATGAAGACAGTTATGGGGGTCTGCGACTACATAACTGTGCTGAACTTCGGGAAGAAGCTTGCTGAAGGCAAACCTAAGGAAGTAACCTCGAATGAAGCGGTTGTCGAAGCCTATCTGGGGAAGACAGATCTTCTTGGTTAAGGTGAACATGCCTCACGCCTTATAAAGGCGATTTGACTTTATAGAATATAAAAAACAACCCGAGTAACAACTAGCTACTCGGGTTATTTTTTTAACAAACCACTTTACGGGAGCAATCTCATCCTGTTTCTGCTGCACCACGTAACCTTCGGAATCGAGCAGCCGCCTTCGGGATTAAGCTCTCAAGACCTCCGGGCATAAAGACCAGGACTAATATCACGGCGATGCCAAAGAACATGGGTCTCATTTCCAATAGGGGACGGGTTACTTCGAAGATGGTTTGCATCACGGATACCCCGATTATGGGACCCCAGAAGGTCCTGTAACCTCCCACCACTACCCAGATGAGGAGGTATAGCATGGTGACGATGTCGAATACCCTCGGGTCGACGGCACCGAGGCGGTGAACCAGGAGGCCACCGGCGATGCCGGCAAAGAAGCCACCGATGGCGGCAGCCAGGAGCCTGTATCTGGGCACCCTTATCCCGATTGATTCTGCCAGTAGAGGGTCAATGTCGATCGCCTTAAGGGCGTCCCCTGTCCGCGACTTATCTATACGATATAGCGCGTACATGCAGGCAAACATTACCCCCATAACGAAGAAGTAGTAGGGAATACGGTCACTAAAATTTATCCCGGCTACTACTGGTCCGTAGGGGATGTCTATGATGCCTCGGGGACCCCCGAAGGGGTTGTGAACCTTGACCCACACTAGCCTGATCAATTCCGCCAGGCCGTAGGTGGCGATATAAAAACCCCATCCCCTAGTTCCCAGCAGAGGCCGGGTGACACCTACGCCCACCACGCTTGCCACCGCCCCTCCTATGGGGATGGTCACCCAAATCGGGATGCCGAAGTACTTGGCTAGTAAGCCACTGGTGTAGGCGCCGACGCCATACAGCACAACATGGTATAGTTGCCAGTCATGTGCAGTCACTATGAGGCGGTAGCTTTGGGCAAGGATGATGTAGATAAAGAACAGTATGGCAACCTCGACCACATATGCCCTGGCAAAGAAGGGCATGATACATAGCCCTATGATTAAGGGTGCCAGTGCCCCCATTCTGAACCTCTTTACATTAAGCGATAACACGGCCCATTAACCCCTGTGGTCTTCTTGCTAATACGACAGCCATAAGGGTAACCAAAACCATCATGGCTGCTACAGCGTCCACCATTGTAGTAATGAAGGTCAGAGTAAAGCCGAAGATGATAGAGGCTAGAATGGTCCCCTCAACACTCCCCAACCCGCCTACAACTACCACGATGAGGGCGGGCAGGATAACAGAGTGCCCCAGCTCGGGGGTTACCGCATATATGGTTGACATCAGCCCCCCGGCTAGGCCGGCAAGGGCACCGGCGATGCCCATAGCCAGCGCCGTTATCTTGTTGATGCTTATCCCTTGGATAGCAGCAGTATCGGGGTCCTGGGCAACGGCACGCAGTGCCTGCCCCAGCTTAACCCGGCGCATGAAGAAGAGGAGACCTCCTATGGCAGCAACGGCGAAGGGGATTATCAGTATCCTGGCGAAGTCTACACGGGCGCCTAGTATGGGGAACCCATACATGAATGGTTTGGGGATATATCGCATCAAGCCCCATCCCCATACCTCGCCGCAGAAGACCTCGAAAATAAACATTAATCCTGCGGTTGCTATAAAGCCGGCGACGACGTCTCCCCGCACCGGCCGGAAAATGCCTCGCTCAACGGCTAGGCCGATGACAGCAACTATCCCCACGGCCGCTGCTATTGAAGCCCAATATGGCACCCCTCCTAGGGCATAGAGGGCATATACTGTATAGGCGCCTGCCATGAAGAAGTGACCATGAGCCACATTTGCCATCTGCATCACGCCGAAGGCCAGAGTTAGCCCCACAGCTATCATCATCAGCATACAGCTAACTGCTCCCGCATTGGCTGCTGTCTGTATTGCAGTTTGTAAATCCATATGTCTAATTTACCTTCGGATAACTAACGTTCACCTCTCTCAGCTGTATGTTTGCATCATGGGGCGGCGTTTTACCACCGCCCCATATGCTCACTTACTTGCGCTGGTAGTACATCTGCCCGTGCTCTTCCACTACCGGGATTACGATGTCCTTGATATTCTCAAACCAGTCCTCGAACCTCATCTCGTTGAAGATTACCTTGTCCCCTGTCGCGAGGTCAAACTTGCATATAGGAACAGGTGGCGAGATCATGTTGTCTAGCCCCCACAGACTCTCGCCATACATGCGTGCCGGACCGAGGATGCTGGGGAACGAGTCCAGCGACTTGGCGGTCTCAAGTATCTCGTCGTTGGTGGGGAACCGCCCAGCATCTGGGTTCTTCATGCCCCAATACTGTGCCCACTCACACCATGGGAGGAAGGCGACAATGTGGTCAAAGTCAATCCCGGTCATATGGCGGTGGACATCCTCAGGGGCTCCCGGGCCATATCTTGCGTTCCACAGTCGAGTGAAGGAGTGGTTCCACGAGGGCTCACCCCACCACGGATCGCTCATAAGCGGGAAGCTGTCTATGCCCCAGCAGGCGGCAGCGTACTCGGGGGGTATCTTCTGCAGGTTGGCTTCCCAGTCAATGTAGTTCAGGGA
>CAZCAS010000021.1:0-14099 GCA_964496725.1 uncultured Dehalococcoidales bacterium | reverse complement strand
CTGCTCATCAGTGTATTTCTACACTCCATGGCGAGCCCTCATTTTCTTCTAACCGGAAGACTCTATTATAACTGAACTGGCCTAGTTTTCGGAAGGAAGGTCACTCGACGGAACTGATATAGAAATTATAGTGCCTTTACCAACCTGAGACTTCACCACTAGCTTGCCTTTTAGTAATCGAATGCGTTCTTGCATGCTTAAGAGGCCTAGTTTGCGCTCCAGAGCAAAGTCCCCAAGCATTTCGGGTAACTGAAATCCACCTCCATTGTCCCGAATAGTTAACTTGACCTCACTGTGTGTGAAACGCACCCGAACAAGAATCAGTTGTGCTTGAGAATGCCTTTTAATATTATTTAGAGCTTCTTGAACAACTCGATATAAGGTAAGTTCCGTTTCAGCTTTCAGCCGCCTCCGAATTCCAATTACCTCGAAATTGCAATCGAAGCCATCCTGTCCCATCTCCGAAGTCAGCCCCTCTAGTGCTGGTATAAGTCCCAATCTATCAAGAACGTCAGGACGTAACTCGTGTATGCATCTGCGCAGTCCTTCCAAAATATTCATTGTATTATGCCAAATCATCTCTATAGCGGGACGTGTTCGTCTAGGTGCTCTGCTTTCGTTACTCAGCAATGCCTGAATGTCTAGCGAAAGTGCAAGTATCGCCTGAGCCGTTTCATCATGAAGCTCACGAGCTAAACGCTTTCGCTCTTCTTCCTGAACTCTAATAGTCTCACTAATGTAAGACCTTAAAGTATTGTATTCGGTCATATCTTTGATAATGGCAGCGAAACCTAACAGCGAACGGTCCATTCCTCTAAAGGCCCAAGCAGTTATTGATATGGGAACACGAATGCCATCTTTCCTAAAATATTCTTTCTCATATTTTCTCGCATTGCCTGTTCTGCGAATCCCCGATACTATTCTGGCCTCCATCTTGCTATATTCTGGAGGTGTAATGTCTTTATAATTTATCTTACCTAATAATTCTCTTTTAGAATAGCCTGTTAAATGACAAAAGGAATCGTTAACATCAATGAAGAGTCCATCCAAGTTACAAAAAGATATAGCATCTGGGGTGGAATCAAAAATTCCTTTGAAACGATCCTCGACTATATCACAAGCCTTATAATAGGCATTCTCGGTATGGTGGTATTCCTTATTATTTACAGCCATGATTGTATTTATCCGCAAAAGTCATTGATACGCATTGCTATTATATATAGGTAAACCAAAAAGCTGGTTGCCCTCGTCACAATTATAGCTTAGAATGTTTTCATCTAGTTCATACAGCTTTGGATGCGGCTCTATATCATCCCCCTATTTCACTTGTCTAATACTCATCAGGGTATAGATCATCTACCGTAATCCAGCCTTCTCTAATAGCGTAGACAACCGCTGCCGTACGCGAATTAACACCTAATTTTCTAAAAATTGTAGCAAGATGACTTTGGATTGTGCGGCTACTAACGTGTAACTCTTTGCCGATCATCCTATTTGCCTTTCCTTTAGCCACTCCTCTTAATATTTCGATCTCACGTTTTTGCAGGCTCTCTAAAGATTTAAATACTTTGTCCAGTGGCTTACAGATAAATACAGACTGACCGGAATTAACTGTGCGAATGCTATTAATAAGTTCCTGGACAGGGATTGACTTCAATACGTAACCTGAGGCTCCTATCTGTAGAGAGGCCAGCAAATAAGAATAATAATCATAGGCACTAATCATTAAAACAGCGATACTACGATTAGTAGCTTTGATTCGTTTAGCAGCTTCAATACCGCCAAGTTTGGGCATCGCTACGTCAATTAAAGCTACATCTGGATGAAGCTTATCGGCTAAGGTAACGGCTCCCTCGCCATCTTCTGCCTTAGCAATAACCTCTAGGTCAGATTCTTCACCTAGCAGGCGGCATAAGCCCTCTGCAAACGAAGGGTGGTCGTCAGCAACTAGTATTCTAATTTTTCTCCCCACCTTGTTTTACTCCACAATAATGCCAGGGTGGTAAGTGTAGATGGAAAACAAGGTTTTGTCAACCCTTACAGTGACAACAGATCAGTGTTTATTAAGCGCGAGTGCAAATGGCTTAGAAACATTCAGCTAAAATGCTTAGTAAGAATAGCCATGTTGCAGTTTACTATTTTTATTAATATCCCTAGAGTTTAATAGAATCATTATCAAGGTAGGGGGTATAAAAAGTGAAAGTATTACTTGTAGGAGCAGGGGCAGTAGGGGAAGTTATGACTCATCTCCTTGCAAAAGAGCCAGAGGTGACTGATATAATCTGCGGCAGTAGAAATTTGGAAAAGCTCAAGCGGATTTCTAAGAGAATCAAGAGCAAGAAAGTATCTATCCAGCGTATTGATGCCAATAAACTGGATGATATACTTGCGGTAGCAAAGGGGGTGGATGTAGTAGCCAACACAACCCCGCATTGTGAACAGGCAACCTCTAACCTCTTAAATGCGGCTTTTCAAAATAGAGCCTTCTACCATGATTTGTGCCTCCCCTTTGCTACCACCAGTACTGACGAGCCGTTGCCTATGTATCGCTGGGATATATTAGAGGAGCAGAGTAGCAAATGGAGGGGCGCAGGTCTTACCGGTATAACAAATGGTGGAATATGCCCAGGAGTCGTTGAGGTGTTTGCTAAGAATGCCGCCGATAGGCTTGACCGTGTGCACGAAATACGCGAAAGAGCGTATTACGATACAACCTCCAAGGAGCCTAGCCTTGTCTGGTGGGATTGGGGCGAAAGGATCATATCACTCTCGCAACCTATGGTGTATAAAGATGGAAAATTTAAAAGATGCCCTTTTGGCGGAGAGGAGGAATACCCATTCCCTGCACCTGCGGGGCCCCTCAAGGTTTACTCGGGACCTCACCCTGAAGTCGAATCATTCCCACGCTTTGTAGGCAAGGGCTTAAGGTATGTTGACGCTAAGTATGGCCCTTGGCCAGAAATGTGGAGGCAGATGGGATTTTTAAATGATAAACCTATAAATGTTGGAGGTGTAAAGGTGGCTCCGTTGGATGTTCTCACTGTACTGGCTCCAACTAGTCCGTCGATGGATGAATACGAAAGCAAAATTAAGGCTGGCATAATCACTGATTCTTTTTGGAATCAGCTGATTGAGGTTAAAGGGGAAGAGGCAGGCATGGCTGTAAAACACATCTCTTATGTACATATAACCCTCGATCAGGCCATTGAAAATGTTCCAGGTTCAACGGTTATTACCTACGGCACTGCTAGTCCTGCTGTTACTTTCATTAAAATGCTTGCTGCGGGGGAGATAAAAACCAAAGGTTTGCTTACATGCGACCAGCTTTCGATGGAAGAGAGAAAAACATTTCTATCCAAGCTAGCTGCTGAAAGAGGTATAGTAGCACACGAGATTATTGAGAGGCACTATAAGTGATGCCATTCAAAGGGGGTAACGAATGATATAGACAAACACTTGTTAAGTCCTGTGGTGAAAGGTACTACTGAACCTTCAAAATATAATACGAGGAGGCGCTAAATGAGTAAAGCGTTATTAAAAATAGTTCTCCCTATTGCGCTGATAGTAGTGCTAGCAATAGGTTTGCCGCTAACGAGTGGCTGTATGGGCAAACCGGCAACAGCACCACCGGCAACAGCACCACCAGAAGAAGTGGAGCCTATACTAGTAGGGATGCCTCTTCCTCTTAGTGGTCCGAATGCAGCTGATGGAGAGGAGATGCGGCGTGCCGCCATTATGGCATTTGAAGACGTAAACGCTAAGGGTGGTTTGCTCGGCAGGCCCATAGAATGGATTGTCTATGATGTGGTAGACTGGTCGGCGGAGTATCAAGTTGCTGCCCGCGACTACCTAATGGGAAAGGGTGTAGATGTCTTCCTCTACGGCTATGGTTTGGATCCCTCCGCCATAGATATTTTCGCAGCAGATGAGGTTAATGGCATTCCTTATATTGGTTGCAGTGTCACTGAGTTATTTGTAGACCTAAGGCTGAAAAATCCAGATAAGTATTGGAACCAAGTAGACCTTGCCGATACTGCAATATGTTATGGCCCAAATGCTTACGACGTCCTGGCTGGTGCTATTCCAAAGTCCTATGAGTATCCAAGCAAAACGGTAGCAATATTGACCTCAGAAATAACCTATAACACAGAGATTTCGGATGCTTTCAGAAAATTGATACAAGAGAACCCCGAGTGGGAAGTAGTAGTAGATGAAGTGCACCCATTCGGCGCTCTAGATTACGGGGTTCAACTAGCCAAAATCAGGGAGACAAACCCGGGGCTTATCTTTTTTAGCACTGTCAACATCCCTGAAGCAGTGGCATTCGTAAGGCAATTTCTTGAAGACCCGACCGATTCACTACTTTTCATCCAATTTGCTCCAACTTTATCTGAATTCCGAGAAATGCTGGGCGACCAGTCCGTCGGCATACTTTCACAAGCACAGCCTTCGTATACGCCAACTCGCGAGATGGCTGAGTTCACCGAGAAGTATATTGAAAGGTGGGGAGAGGAGCCCGGCCTCTGCTTACCCTATTATAACTATGATACAGTGATGTCTTGGGTTGCAGCCGTTGAAGCCGTGGGTGATGTCAATGATACTCGAGGAATTCTTGATTACATCCGCCACACCCATATACCTGGCATGACCAGGGGGCCGGGGGGTCTTTGGTATGTCCCTCAGCTGGAGATTGCCCGGACACCACGGAGCCCCAGTAAACCGGAGCGTTTCCCTGGAGAAAGGCCAGGACTGGAGTATATGCCAATACCTACCTTCCAAATACAGATGACTTCGGACGGTCCCAAGAATATTGAGATTTTCCTAGAGAGTATGCCTGTGTGGGACTATATGGAAAAATACTATGGTTACCCCCCTCAGGAGAAGTACATTCAAGAGCTAGGAAAAGCAGAGTTTGAGCTACCTCCTTGGTTAGAGTAAGTGGTGAGAAAGGATAAACCCGGCGAGTTATTAAAGTGAACCATTAAGCAGTATAGGGAGGGGGTAGTAAACTACCCCCTCCCTATACTAGAGTGGTGACCTGCCTCCCGACAATATGTTCACATTCAATGTGAGCCTCCTACAAAATAATTACAGGAGGCATTTGATGCTAATTGGTGAACACACACCTGCGGGAGAAGGCCTGTCAATTAGAGTAGCACTTTCAATACCAGCCACAGTTGCCATAGGGGTGGTGGAATGCCTATTCCTGACACGAGGTGTGCCGAAAAGTATATCCGCGGTGACAACGGGCCTGAATTTGGCTCTAAGACAAGCTAAGGGATGAGTGTCTCTGAACTGCGAAACGTTTAACAATGGCAAGGAGGCACAGGCTATTGTCGAAGCCTTTAGGTGGGGATACAATAAATACCGCCCCCACATGGCTCACTGAGCTACCCGGCACCACTGGAGTTTGCTGGGAGATACTACAAAAGTAGTAAAGTTAAAGAGGTCAAACAACTGAAGGGAAAGGCAGGGCTCTCTCATTCTAAGTGGTACTAGAATTGGGGGCACCGCAGGAGACAGATAATAGATCATGTCTACTGAAATGCTGGGAAGAATACTGATAGCTGCGCTTGCGATGGGTGGCGTTTATGCCCTAATGGCTCTAGGGTTAACCCTTGTTTATGGTGTAACAAGAGTACTTAATTTTGCTCAGGGGTCGTTCTTTCTCTGGGGTGGTTATTTTGCTTGGGTCCTCCACGAAGGATACTTTCATTTAGATTATGGGCTGGCTTTTGCCATTACGATTGGAATCATGTTCATGTTTGGTCTACTATATGAAAGGGCTGTTATACGTCCCTTGCGCCGATTTGCGGACTGGGGGTGGACTGCCATCATCGTTACCTTGGCCTCGGCTTTATTTTTTGACAATTTAGCTCTCGCTATCTTTGGTAGTAGAGGCAAAACACTTCCCTACATAGTTGAAGGAGTCTTTAGATTCGGCAGTTTTTCAATACCTAAACACTATGTAGCAGTGTTGCTATTTGTAATAACTATGGTAATTTTACTTACCCTTTTCTTGAGCAAAGCCAGAGCAGGAATGGCTATGCGGGGGGTTAGCCAAGATATAGTAGGAGCAAAAATTGTCGGTATACCAATAGACAGGACATATAGCTATGTTTTTGCAATAGCAGCGGCCTTAGCGGGAATCGCTGGCATGCTAATCAGCCCAAAGACCCAGATATTTCCTTTTGTAGGTTGGCCTGTCCTTTCCAGAGCGCTAGTTGTTGTAATATTTGGTGGCCTAGGCAGTATTAAAGGAACTCTTGTTGCTGCTTTCACCTTGGCAATAATAGAGGCTTTTGTTGGATATTACATTGGAGCTCTATGGGCATTGCCTACCTTCCTTATAATATTGGTGATTGTATTAGTATTTAGACCGAGAGGGCTATTTGGAGTATGGTGACTAAACTGAGTAGGAAGTCCTATTTTTTCCTCGGGGCAGTACTGCTTTTTAGCCTTCTGCCATTTGCTCTCCGTGATAATCCCCACATTATGCATCTGGTTATTTTGAGCTTTATTTGGGGTGTGGTGGCTGCTACTTGGGATCTGATTCTGGGATATGCTAGAGTCCTCTCCTTGGCACAGATTGTATTTTTCGCCATTGGTGGTTATACCACGGCGATGCTGACAAAAGAATTGGGGATATCACCATATCTTGGAATTCTGGCAGGGGGCGCCGTAGCAGGCGGAATAGGTATTCTAATTGGCTTACCCTCCCTCAGACTTAGGGGTATATATGTAGCCATGGTCACCTTCTCCCTTCATCTAGTCGCTCCGACTTTAGTCGCAGCTGGAGCACCATTAGGGACTGGGGGAACTTACGGCCTATTCGGCATAGCTCCTCTGTATGTTGGAAGATATGCCTTTTCTAAGCTGGAACTACTTCCTTGGTATTATGTAACTTTCGGCATGTTCACTCTATTCCTTTTTGTAATTTATAAGATTATCAATTCCTCGATTGGGCTGGCATTTATAGCCCTCCGCGACGCAGAGTTCTTTGCCAAGAGCCTTGGAGTAAGCCAGTTTAGATCCACACTTATGGTGTTTGGCATCTGTGCTTTCATCACCGGGATAATGGGCGCCTTTTACGTTCATTACATGGGTGTGATTTCTCCGTCAATATTTGACTTTGATATTTTTCTTATCGCTCTAGTCATGGTCCTGCTTGGCGGCACAGCAAGGTTTCCTGGGGCAGTAATTGGCGCCTTTACCATTACTTTTATCAATGACTCCTTGATAGTAACAGGGCCTTTTCGCCTTGTTGCATTGGGAGCAATAACAGTCGCAGTAATGATTGCTTTGCCTCAAGGTCTGATGGGAATTCCCGAGGCCGTTAATCGTTTAATCAAACGAACTTTCAAAAGAGAACTTGACGGAGGAACAGAAAACTTTTAATTTAAAGCCTGTCAAATCTTGTCTGATAATATCTGTGGGCAATTAGAGATTGCGTATAGAATTGCTTATAAACGAGCAAGAAGTGGAGAGGGATATATAGTCTATGGCAATCCTCCAGGTTAAGAGTTTAACCCAGCTATTTGGTGAATTGGCAGCCGTTAAAGACCTGAGCTTTGAGGTAGAGGCAGGCGAGGTATTTGGCATAGCTGGGCCAAATGGTGCTGGAAAGAGCACATTATTTAATGTTATTACCGGGTTCTATTGTGGCTCGGGAGATATTATCTTCGATGATACAAACATCAGCCGACTTGGAACACATAAAATCTGCCAGCTGGGGATTGCCCGCACATTTCAAATTCCCCAGCTCTTTTTGACACTCCCTTTACTCGACAATGTGAGAGTTGGCGCCCACTTTGGAATAAAAGGGGCCAAAGACGAGGCGGATATTATAAATGAAGCGATAAGCTTTGTGGGACTGCAGGGAAAAGAGCATACCATCGCTGCCAATCTGAACCTCTTTGATAAGAAGAGGGCTATGATAGCAGCATCTCTGGCCACAAAGCCCAAGCTATTACTCTTAGATGAACCTATAGGGGGTTTGAGCCCAACAGAGACAAGTGAATCTATGGAATTGTTCCGGAAGATCAACAAGAAATTAGGGGTTACTATAATAATTATTGAACATCTAATGAAAGTGCTTATGGCACTAACTAACCGCCTATTGATTATGGAAAACGGCGAGAAAATTGCCCTTGCCCCTCCTGCAGAAGTGGTCAAAGACGAAAAGGTAATAAGGATTTACCTAGGGGAGTCTGAGCATGCTTGAAGTAAACAACATAAATAGTTTCTACGGCGAGACTCAGATTTTACATGATGTATCAATCAAAGTTGACCGCGGTGAGCTCGTTGTGGTCTTCGGGCCCAATGGCCATGGTAAAAGTACGCTGCTCAAGACAATTTGCGGCTTACATCCACCCGCATCAGGCTCTGTCAAATTTGATGGAGAAGAAATAACTGGATTACCATCCTTAAAGCTTGTCGAGATGGGCATAGTCTATATCGCTGAGGACAGATACCTTTTCCCTCAAATGACAGTGCTAGAAAACCTAAAACTAGGTGCTTATAATACCAATGCTCGGGCAAGAGAAGCTGAGAGCCTTGACTATGTTTTGCAACTGTTCCCGAGATTGAGAGAACGGATAAGGAAGCAGGCTCAAACATTAAGTGGTGGAGAGGCACGAATGCTAGCTATTGGCAGGGGATTAATGTCTAACGCCAAGTTCCTGGCGATAGACGAACCTTCGCTTGGGTTGGCACCTAATCTTAGAGTTGAAGTGTTTAAGAAGATTAGTGACATCAACAAAAGCGGAATCACTGTACTTATGGTTGAGCAAGATGTTGTCGAGGCTTCAGAATACGCAAATAGAATTTACCTTATGGAAGATGGCAGAATAGTACTCGAGGGAAATAGAGCAGAAGTTATGGGAAATAAGCATGTAAGAGAAGTATTTTTGGGTATATAGTGGAATGGGGAGCGGTTCGGCGTGCGTCATTACGGCCATCTGACTGACAGTCAGGTTTTAGGCAACAAACAAGCTAAGAAGGTTTGAATGGCAAGGGTGAAAATAACAGTAATTTAGGATTTAAGTAGGGGTGATATTTTGGCAAAAATCCCCCAGCCTGCGATTTACGTTGAATTTTCTAATGAGCGCTCTTCTGTACCTCTCGCGGTACGCGTATGGTAGGTAATTAAGCTAATGCCAAGCCGGGTTAGCCGCAAGGGGATATTGAACATTCTGAGTGTTTGTGCAGCAGACTGCTGTTCGACTCCAACATAATCTCTCAGTAGACCTCAGCTAGCGTTGACAATTGCAGTCAGTGCGCTTAGTATTGCCCACGGCACTCATAATTTTAGAGTGAGCTACTGTTTCTCTTGGAGAACTGAATAATGATATCCAATCTTCACCGGAAAGCTAGCGGCTGTAACTACGGGGTAAGGGTAATTGCCCGCTGGAGCATTGTGATTCTAGGGACTTTATCTTTTACTTTGCTGTTGACAGCATGCTCAAGCGGCAGAATTTATGCAGATCCAGCGTGGTCACCAGATGGCAGCAAGATTGCCTTCACCGTTGAGGCTGAAGAGGGAACCCGCGTAGGCACCCCAGTCATCTGGGTTATGGATGCCGACGGTAGTAATCAAACACAGCTTACTGATAACGTTGCCGATCGGGAACCGGCATGGTCACCCGACGGTACCAAAATCATCTTCAGTTCCTGGCGCTGGAGTGCACGTAATCACAATCTCTACGTCATAAACCCTGATGGGAGTAACCAGACATGCCTTACTAGTAGTGCTGGTGATGAGTACAACCCGGCATGGTCACCAGACGGCACCAAAATCGTCTTTTATTACGTTCGCGGTGACAACTGGGAAATCTACGTCATGAATGCCGATGGTAGTAACCAGACTAATCTTAGCAATAATGCTACTCGGGACTTCAGTCCGGCGTGGTCACCCGACGGCAGCAAGATTGTTTTTGTGTCCGATAGAGATGGTAATGATGAAATTTACGTTATGGATGCCGACGGTAGTAGCCAGACAAGGCTGACAGAGAGCGAGGCTATGGACGACAACCCGGCATGGTCACCAAACGGCACCAAAATCGCTTTTGACTCCGGGCAGAGAGACACGGATAATAGCGATATCTGGGTGATGGATGCCAACGGTAGCAACCAGACAAGGCTGACAGAGAGCGAGGCCTATGATGGATACCCAGCGTGGTCACCCGACGGCAGTAAGATTGTTTTTGTATCCGATAGAGCTGGCAGTTCTGAAATTTACGTCATGGATGCCGATGGTAGTAACCAGACGAAACTGACCGGACCGTGATTATCCACTGATGAGATAATGCCACTTATCTCAGTTTAATTTGGACAAATCCTACAGCATGCTTCTCTTTCACTTTTGCTAAGTGTTTGTGGTCAGTCTTGGTGAAAGTATAACAAGATAACAAAACCGAGTTTAGTTCAACCTGGTAATAGCTCAAGCTCATGTACAATGTGGTAAGCGGTCTAGGCTTCCACCTTCTTCAAGCAAGCACTCTAATTTACTTAGGCCACCTTCAGGGTCTAAGTTCTGTGTCTTCACCCATTCCTTCAGCCTCATAATGGCCTGCCCGGAATCGATCATGTCCTCTGCTAGGATGAACCCGTCTCGGAGATTTGTCACCTCGCCTGCTGTATAGAAAATAGGGGCGGCGTTGATGCAGACGATGTCGCGCTTTGAGCCGTGGTCGCCACCGGTCAAAATTCTGAGGAAGTTTAGCGCTTCCTGCCTTCGGTCTGGTGAGGGGCGTATGTCCTGCTCGTATCCTCGCTCGACGCCAAGGTCTTCAGGACTGATGCTATATGTCTTGATTCCACCCTCGCTGTCTAGCTCAGCGATCACTGTTTCCCCAATGGTAGAGATTTCGTCCATACCCAGCCCATTATCGGTAAAGCCGTGAAACACCAGAGCCCTTTTGTAGCCGATCTCACGCATAACCTGGGCCACAGGCTTTACCAACTTTGGGGAGTATACCCCCCTGACCCCATAGCGGGGGAGGGTGGGGTTGGCTAAAGACCCGGCGATATTCAGGGTGGTGCCAAAACGGATCTGGGACAGGATGCGGAATAAGGCTTGGGGGTGGACCTTATCACTCATCCCATTGAAGATGCCGATGCCTGCCCTTTCGATGCTGCGCTTGACTAGGTCGACATCGCACTCTACATCAACCCCCACCGATTCCAGAATATCCACGGCGCCACAGGTGGAGGTAAGGGCTCTGGCTCCGTGCTTAGCCATGCGTACACCGCCAGCAGCGGCAACAATGGCGGCAACGGTGCTAATGTTGAAGGTTTTGAATGCATCCATGCCCGTGCCGCAGTTTTCGACCAGAGGCTGCGATACCGCAGGTGTTACCTTTATCGTATCAAGCTCGTAGATGGCTTCCCAGGCGGCGACGATTTCCTCAGTAGTCTCCCCTTTAGCTGTTAACGCTGCCAAGAAAGCCCCCTGCTGTAAGTCTGGCTGTTCATCTAGCAGCACTTGGCGAAACATATCTTTTGCTTCTTCACGACTAAGGTCCTTCCCTTCGATGAGAGCAGCAATCCGACTGCCAAAGGTCTTCAGATTGTCAACACACATATAGCCCCTCCCTGTTTTAGTTTGTTGCGCAGATGGCTTCTTCCAGCGCTGTCATTTCTTCGTAGATTCGCCCCTCTCAAGGGAATGTAATGACTGCTTTCAGCCCTTCCCGTTGGGACACGTATTCCATGCCCTTCTCTATCTCCTCCAGCGAGAGCCGTTGGGTGATGAGCGAAGCAACAGGCACTTTGCCTGACGCTATCAAGTTCAGAGCCGCTGAGTTCTGAGTGGCTGTGGAACCATAGGCGCCAGCGATGCTGAGTTCACGGTAGTGAACCAGATTGGCGTCGAGACTGAGGTTAGCACCCCTTGCTACTAGCCCCGAGAACAGGCACAGTCGCCCCCCGCGTGATAAAAACTTTGGCAAAGAAAAAACATCGGCTTCAGAACAGGCTATGAGGATGACATCAACTCCACGTCCTTTGGTCTCTTTCTGGATTACAGTTTCAAGACTCTCTTTGCCTATGTCAATCATGCGGTCGATAGGAACTTTATAGGGAGCTTCAAGGCGTGACGGTAGGCGCTCTGCCACCAGCACCTGTGAGGCTCCATTAGCCCGAGCCAGCATGGCGTGCAACAGGCCTATAGGTCCGGCGCCCAAGATGAGCACGATATCACCCACGGTGACTCCAGTTCGCCGCTGCCCATTAATACAGCTGGCTAACGGCTCAACTAGCGCTGCCTCCTCATAGCTGAGCTCTTTCGGTATCACATTCACCCCGCCATGGGTGACACTCTGTGATGGTACTGCAAGAAACTCGGCAAAGCCGCCATCATGAGTAAAGCCGATAATGCCAATGTGCTGACACTGGTTGTCAGCACCCCGCTGGCAGGCTGGGCACTGACCGCAGCATATGCCAGGATAAATCTGCACCCTCTCACCTATCTTGAATCTGCTGAACGAAGCGCGGCTTTCAACTACCACTCCAGCAATCTCGTGTCCCAGGATGCGAGGGTAGGCTAGAGCCCGGTGGCCGTTTTGGAGCATCTTTACATCGGTGTTGCAGATGGAGCAAGCCTGGATTTTGACCTTAAGGCCACCCTCCGGACATGAAGGCATCACTACTTCCTCAAGCACTAGATGCCCGGGTGTTTTCAATATCGCTGCTTTCATCAGGCCATCCTAAATAGAAAAATCCCTGAACCAAACCAGGCTCAGGGATTTACCATCTCCCTTGGCCCTTAACCCGAGGGTCTCATATCTGTCGGCAGGTCTTCTGGCTCCTAGCTCAATCTACTCCTTGAGGCCTTCCCATTTCGTTCCAACGAAGCAGTGGCATTGTCTCAAGTTTCGTCCCTAGTCACAGCGGCGGGACCACACCCGATTTCCACGAGTTTCCCTGTTAGGCTCCTATTTCAGAGCACCGACGACCACTTATTAAACTGTAGGGCTATTTTATGGAATAATGCCAGTTTTGTCAACTTGCCTTTAGTTGCATATAGTGGTGTTGTTCTCGTTGGCATTAGCCGCCTTCTTCACTCATTCTCTGGTGTTGAAACCGAAATTCTCGCTTAGTGCCCTGTTGCACAACCCACCCTGATGTTGAACGAGGTAACAAATGTCAGAATTGTTGGCCGCCATACCGCCTGTAAAACAAGACGTTTGTTGCTAGGTTCCTCAATTATCAATATGATATAATTGTGACTGCTAAGACTGTAGGGCAGATGTGGATAACCGTCTGCTAAAGTAAACGGACATGAATCAAGAGAAAGCCAACAATTCTGGTGCTTCAGAGGCTGCGAACTTGGCCTGGGCTATTACGAGGGTAGCAGAAACAGCTGCAAATGAGGAGGAGTTACGCATCGGCGTTGAAAAACTACTCGAGCCTACCTTGCAGCGATTGGGGATCTCAGTCCAACCGCACTATGAGAGGCATATTCGCCGTACCATCCTCACCGCCCCTGGCCGGGCTGATGCGCTCTATGGTCAGGCAATTATCGAATATGAGCCACCTGGCAAACTTGGTACTGAGAAGGGACTTGCTTCTACCCAAAAGCAGCTGGAGCGCTATCTTTTAGGTTTGGCTGGCTCAGGTAGCCAGCGCGAAGCCACTTTGCGACGCGTAGCGGGTATTGGTTTTGATGGGCACAGCATCTTTTTTCTCCGCTATCGTGGCGATAGACCTACCTCAGCAGAGAAGGTTGGCCCCAAGCTACAGTCAACTCAGCTTCCAATGTTGGTTGAAGAGGCACCTAAAGGCAGCTTCTCTGTTGCTGGCCCTTACACAATTACCGAGGAAAGTATCGGCCAGTTTCTGCTTCACCTGCGGGCGTTGCGCCGCCGTCCTTTAGTTGCCGAGGAGCTTGCCAGAGAGTTCGGCCCTGCTGGAGAGATGGCTCACAAGGTAGTCAACTCACTTTACAATCGACTAACGGACTGTCTGACGACACCTGGAAGCCCGTTCCCTAGAGTGGAGGTGCTTTATGAGGAATGGAAACGTATCTTTGGGATAGTATATGGTCAGGAGCTAGTCAAGGCCGAAAGTGATGCCCGGGCCTTGGCACGCCTTTACCA
>CAZCAS010000020.1:3384-15279 GCA_964496725.1 uncultured Dehalococcoidales bacterium | reverse complement strand
AGAACTGCACCGGCGTCGCCAGAGCCCAGAGAAGATAAAGCTTGCCGGCGAAAGAGGCCCCCAAGCCTAAGGCCAGAATGCTGAAGCCA
This sequence comes from uncultured Dehalococcoidales bacterium, assembly GCA_964496725.1. GTDB lineage: Bacteria > Chloroflexota > Dehalococcoidia > Dehalococcoidales > E44-bin46 > JAZGHN01. Next base: position 15,190 of record CAZCAS010000020.1, on the reverse strand, counting down.
AGGGTAACCGCTATGATAAATCTGTTTCTTATACTTCTGATCTCTCGCTGGGTAGCAGCGGTGATATCTTCAACGGTCTCGGCCTCCGAGCCAAGTTCATAGCCAGCGTCTTTCACCGCTCGCTTGAGGTCGGCTATGTCAGTCCCCTCAATGTATTCGACGGTGGCCTTCTCCGAAGCCAGGTTAACGCTAGCCGAAATTACCCCGGGGACACCCGACAGAGCCTGCTCGACACGGCCAACACAGGAGGCACAGGTCATGCCAGCTACGGGGAAGATGGATTTCCTGGTAACCACAGAGTAACCCAGCCGGGAAATCTCGTTCCTGATCCTGCCCAGGTTCACCCTGACAGGGTCATATTCGATAGCAGCCTTCCCTGAAGCAAAGCTAACATTGGCCTGCTCCACCCCAGGGGTCTCAGCCAACCCCTTCTCAATGGTGGAGGCACAGGTGGTACAGGTCATACCGGCTATGTGAATTTTAGTCTTCTTTTTCCCCTGCTTGGCCTGTTCAAACATCTTCCCTGAGCCCTCCTTATACTCCACCCGCTCCCTGCCCCGATGCCGAGGGAGTAAACACTCGCTGACTGAGCTCCCTATCCAGCATGAATAAATTCTCGGCAGCACCACCTAAAAGCTTAAGTTTCCCTATCACCTCACTGGCTGATTCTTCCTCCTCAACCTGTTCAGTGACAAACCATCGCAGAAAATTGTTGGTAGCGTGGTCTTGTTCGGATATAGACAGATTGACCAGGTCATTTATTAAACCGGTAACCTTTTGCTCGTGCTCATAGACATGCTCGAACGCCTCCAGAGGCGAACCCCACTCTAATGGCGGGTCCTCAATAGAAGAGAGGGTTACCCTCCCCCCTCTCTGTGCCAGATAGTCGTAGAACTTGATAGCATGCGCCAGTTCTTCCTGTGCCTGCACCCTCATCCACTGGGCAAACCCTTTAAGATTGACGGATTGAAAATAATCCGACATGGAAAGGTAGAGATAGGCAGAGTAAAGCTCCCTATTGAGCTGATAGTTTAATGCCTTCTGCATTTTTCCCTTAATCATGGTAACCATCTCCTTCTATATCATTCACTCTCCAAAAAACCTTCATCCACATCTGCGGCATTGGAAAATCCCCTGCTCTCCCAATAACCACGATAATCGACATCGTCAGATAATTCTATTTCTTCAAGTTCTCAACCCCGTAGATGCCGCCTTGCCCAAGCGGCAAAACAATCAGTCCTGCGCATAGAAAATTTCGTCGTATAATATCTCCAGCTTTAGTTTATGCTTGAGTTCCTCAGTTACCAGCCTCTGGCAGAGCTGTTTGGCAACCTTGTCCTTCAATATGCCCATCATATTGGAATAGAACTCAACAGCCCCTTGCTCACGCTTCATAGCGAAGATGAGCGTATCCTGAAGACCAGCGCCCTCCAGCTTATCGCCACCGGTTAAATAATCGCTAATCATCAAGTTCGACACCCTCTCTGGATGCAAATCCTGCTCACTCCAGCCCTTGTCCTTCAAACCCCTCAGTAACTGGGCATGTTTTTGCTCCTCATCAGCCAATTCCTTCATCAGTACCTTGGCAGCGGGGTCATCGGTCTTATTTTGCCCCTCCATGTAAAACGCACGCGCAAAAAGTTCCTTGGATATTGCTAAATCCAATAATTTGGTCAACTCGGCTAACACAGTCAAACCTCCTTTATCAATCATCTTTATACCCGCCAAGAATTAGCGGCACAGGCAATGCAAACTCGCTTAACCCCCAGAATGAACTTTATTGTACCCTCCCCGACATACCCGTTGTCAAATGCCCCACCGTTATCGATGGCCTACCTGAATCAAGCACACATTTGATATTGCTCATAATTACCTTTACAATTATCTGGTCGAGGGGCCGATAATCCAGAAATGACCGAGCACATAAGATGAGAACGAAAGATGGATATGGATGGTTACGATATATTAGAGGAAGTCGAGACAATAGCTGGCCAGCGTGATTTCGACAAGCCAGACTTCGTCAACGCTACCGATGCCGACTGGGCAGCGGCAAATTACGAAACCAGGAGTCTCCTCATTCAACTCAAACGACTCGAGTGGCATCTAGAAAACGCCTACTCCGAGGCGATAAAGCTCAGGGATTGGGAGCAGGCATCACTGTTCTACGAATTACTGGCAATCCGCCCCTGCCTATCCAGCATCAACCCCAAGCTTTACGCCGAGCAGGAATGCCACAGGCGGGAAGCCGACTTTGTCGCCAGGGCTAAAGAATGGGTAGATGAAATTAAAAGAATATGGCCGTTGATTCAGGGCGATTGGATACCCTATTACGAAAGGGGCCCAGAGGGAACGACTGATAACCTGATTTAGCGGTCAGAGCTTCAATTCCCGGCACTCCCCTTCTCGGTCTTCGGGGCTTCCTCGGCCCCTCTGGCAAACTCCCTCAATCTCTCAGCCAGATTTATCAGTTGCTTCTGGACTCTATCATTAACGGAACCCGGCTCAAAGCTGCCATCCTCCAGGCATTTGCCTGCCTTCAACCCGGTAAGTACTTCCAGTCCCTCATCAATATTACTAACCGGATAGATGTGGAACTTCCCCGCCCTAACCGCCTTTACCACCTCATCTTTAACCATCAGATTCCTGACGTTGCTGGCTGGAATGAGTACCCCCTGCTTCCCATTCAACCCTTTGACACGGCATACCTCAAAGAAACCTTCAATCTTCTCGTTTACCCCACCGATAGCCTGCACCTCTCCATTTTGATTAACCGACCCGGTAACAGCGATATCCTGCTTTATCGGCACACCCGCCAGGCGAGATAGGAGAGCATAGAGCTCCGTACTTGAGGCACTATCCCCCTCCACCTCCTCGTAGCTCTGCTCAAAGACAAGGCGAGCTGACAGAGATAGAGGGATATTCCAAGCATATTTTCCGGCTATATAGCCGTTCAATATCATCACTCCCTTAGTGTGAAGGCGGCCCCCCAGCTTGGATTCCCTCTCGATATCAACCAGCCCTTCCCTGCCGACGCCGACGCTGGCCGTGATGCGAGATGGCTTGCCAAAGGCAAAATCGCCGAGGTCTATTACCGCCAGACTATTCACCTGCCCTATCTCCTCACCCTCGGTATCTATAATTATCACACCCTTATCTATCATCTCATTGATACGCTGCTGGATAAGGTTCGAGCGATATACCTTCTGCTCTATTGCCTTCTCTACATGCTTGGCTGCTATAATCAATGCCCCCTCCTCCCCGGCCCAGAAGTTAGCCTCACGAATAATATCGGCTATATCGGCAAACAAAGTAGACAACTTTTCCTGGTCGCCCGCCAGCCGCGAGCTATGCTCCACGACCTCGGCAAGCGCATCGCTCTTCAGATGTCTGATGCCTTCATTCTTACATATCCGACAAATAACAGCCGCATAATCTTTTATGCTGGCCCCCGTCTTGTCCATTCGACTATCAAAATCAGCCTTCACCTTGAATAATTCCTTAAACTCCAGGTCCGCCCGCTGCAACAGGTAGAAAAACAATGGTTCCCCGATAACCACCACCTTCACATCCAGCGGGACAGGTTCTGGCCTAAGGCTCTTTGCTACCGCGAAGCCAAGCCGCTCACCTATCTCCTCAATGATAAGCTTCCCGTCACGGAGGGTTCGCTTCAAACCCTCCCAGGACTGGAAGTTAGTCAGCATATCCTCAATCTTAACCACCAAAAAACCGCCGTTAGCCTGGTGCAGAGAGCCACTCTTAATCATGCTAAAATCCGTATACAGCGCCCCAAACTGAGCTTCTTTCTCAATACGACCAAGGAGATTGCTAAAGGTAGGATTTAACTCCAGAATCACCGGGGCTCCCTTTAACTCGGAGTTATCAACAAGAACATTAACCTCATATTTTCTAAGAGACTGCTTCCTGGCCAGTCCCTGTATGGCAGCCATAGCATTTGAATCCGGAGAAGGCGGCTCTGTCTTAAACTGCTCAAAGTTCTCCACGATATCCTGCTCAACCTCGTTCAGGTAATCAACCACCTGGGGGAGCTGGCTATACTTATTCCTCAGCTCTTCAAATAGGTGGCCAATGGAGTAACGTGCCACCTCACGGTCAGTCTCCTCCAGCTGCTTTTCAAGAGCTCCTTCCTCTCCCTTTAATGTGGCTACTTGCTCCTTGAGCTCATTGGCCAATGCCTCCTGGCTCTGCTTTATCAGCTCCTTATCTTGAGAACTTAACTTTTTATACTCCCCATCACTCATAGGCTCACCCTTAGAAGCCGGTATAAAAATGAAGCCAACCTGAGTGGTCCGCAACAAAAGCCCTTTGCTCTCTGCCTTCTTGCTAATAGCGCTAAGGACTGCCTCCCTTTTTTTAGCGAAGCCTTGAGTTATTTCCGACCGTCGGTCAGCATATTCTTTACTAGCAAATGCCTGCCTGAGATTCCGCTGGACACTATCTATGGTGCGCTGCATATCCTTTTGCAAACCTTGCCCCTTGCCCGCAGGCAACCTTAAGGCCGTAGGACAGTAGGAATCTCTAAAATTATGGACGTAACACCAATCGGACGGGGGCTCTTTTTCAGCTGCCAACACATCCAGGTAGGATTTAATCGCCGTGGTTCTGCCAGTCCCCGTGAGCCCAGAAACGAAGACATTAAACCCTGGCTTCGAAATATTAAGGCCGAATTTCAGAGCACTCAAGGCTCTGTCCTGGCCAATAATGCCCTCCTTGGGCTCCAACTCCGCAGTAGAATCACAGTGAAACAGCGCAGGGGAACATTTCCGTCTTACCTGCCTTGCGGTTAGCTCTTTAGGCATGACAAGCCTCCTTATCACAGCTTAGGTATTCAACATTGTGATGCAAAAAAGCGAACAATGTCAAATTATAAACAGTGGAAAATTGACTGCGCCGCCACGGCTGCCAAGCGGAGAACTAAAATTTTCAGATTTCTCAGTGCCACTTGCAATAAGGTTTTTGCATTTTTCATGCCCAGAGAGGGGGGGCTCCCCCCTCCCCTGCTAGCCTCAATTCCGAACGAGAAATGTCCCATCATAGGCAGGTAAACCATATATGGTAAACGATGGGGTAAACGGTAAGGTAAACCATATGGTAAACGACAGGCGACAACCATCGTCGGAACGGATGGTACATCGCATCACACAAAACGATGAAATGTGCAGTGCTAACAACCTAAAGAACCAAATAAGCAAGGTGTTCCTATTCAAGGCTGTCAAACCTCAAAATTGAAAATTGCCTTGCCTAAATATAAATTAATAAGGTAGTATTAAATATTAAAAGCGGAGGTGGAGGGGGCATAGCTAGTGGGAACAACCTCTAAGGGGAATGCAGAATAATACGGATAACAGTGAACCAGCAAGCGCAGTTAATAAGCCGATTCCTTCCCGATGGGACACTTACCTTCGCAAATGAAGATTACTGCTGCTTTTTTAACAAGAAGCAGGGGAGTTTAGTCGGCCACAGCTTTATGCCACTTATTCTCAGGGAAGACCAGACTAAGGTGCAAGATGACATTGGCTCCCTTGGGAAGGAGAACCCGGTCACGGTGACTGACTATCGTGTCTTAGGTGGCGATGGGCAGGTACACTGGTTGCATTGGATTAATCAGGCGATATTCGATAAGAAGGGTAATCTTAAAAAGCTACAGGCGGTTGGGCTGGATATCACCGAGCGTAAACAAATGGAGGAGGAGCTAAAGAGAAACGAGGAGAAGTATCGTTCCTTAATATCCAACATCCCTGACGTAGCTTGGAGCACGGACGAGAAGTTTGGCATTGTTTTTGTTAGCCCCAATGTGGAGAAGCTCACTGGCTATACTCAGGAGGAGGAATACCGAAAGGGCAACTGGATGACTTGGTACGAGAGGGTTCACCCTGATGATGCAGAGGCGGCTAAGGCTGCCTTCCGAGCATTGATGGAGGGTAGAAGACATTATGATATCGAATACCGCTTCCAGAGGAAGGACGGCAAGTGGATTTGGATACATGATAGGTCGGTGGGAACCTATGAGAAAGATGGGAAGCTATATGCTGACGGCTTGCTCATCGATGTCACCGAGCGTAAACAAATGGAGGAGGAGCTAAAGAGAAACGAGGAGAAGTATCGTTCCTTAATATCCAACATCCCTGACGTAGCTTGGAGCACGGACGAGAAGTTTGGCATTGTTTTTGTTAGCCCCAATGTGGAGAAGCTCACTGGCTATACTCAGGAGGAGGAATACCGAAAGGGCAACTGGATGACTTGGTACGAGAGGGTTCACCCTGATGATGCAGAGGCGGCTAAGGCTGCCTTCCGAGCATTGATGGAGGGTAGAAGACATTATGATATCGAATACCGCTTCCAGAGGAAGGACGGCAAGTGGATTTGGATACATGATAGGTCGGTGGGAACCTATGAGAAAGATGGGAAGCTATATGCTGACGGCTTGCTCATCGATGTCACCGAGCGTAAACAAATGGAGGCGAAGAGGAAAGAACTAGAAGAGAAGGCTCAACTAAATAGCCGCTTAGCCTGTATTGGTCAGATGGCGTCAGGAATTGCTCACGAGATAAATAATCCACTTACCAGCATTACAAGTCTCACCCAGGTGGCTATGCGAAAGAACCTCACTGAAAATATAAGGGAGAACTTACAGCTAGCCCATGACGGAGCTCAGCGGATAGCTACTATTGTGGGAAGACTCCTTACCTTTGCCCGGCAGCAAAAGCCAGAGCGAACCTACGTTGATATTAACGAGGTGATAAAGACTACCCTTGCCCTGCGGGCTTATACTTTAGAGACCGCCAATATTAAGGTTAGTTGCCAACTTGCTCCCGACCTGCCTCAAACTATGGCTGATGCTGGTCAGCTGCAACAGGTATTTCTTAACATCATCCTCAATGCAGAGTATGAGATGAAGTCAGCTCACGGCAAGGGAAACCTCATTATCAAGACAGAAACAACCGATGACACAATAGATGTATCCTTCACCGATGATGGCCCTGGGATAGCTAAAGAAAACATGGATAAGGTGTTTGAGCCATTCTTTACTACTAAGCCGGCGGGACAGGGAACAGGACTGGGCTTGAGTGTCTGTCACGGGATTGTTGCCGCGCACAATGGCGAGATATTCGTCCGAAGCCAGCTAGGCAGGGGGGCTACGTTTATTGTGGAATTGCCCATAGTTACTGAGGAGGAGCAAGGGATATAGTAGGTGAAGCCATTACAGGAGCTTATGATGAGTGAAGCATACCACCGTCGTATTCTTATTGTTGATGATGAGCTTGGGATAATCAGTGCAGTGAAGGATGCCCTGGAAGCTGAGGGCTTTAATGCTCTCTCAGCTAGGAACGGTGTCGAGGCTCTTGATATCATTGATAATGAACCGATCGACCTCATAATCCTCGATATAATCATGCCCGTGATGGATGGCTTTGAGGTATGTCGCCGTGTTCGTAAGAGATCAAAAATACCAATAATTATGCTCAGCGCCCGGCAGAGTGCGGAGGATAAAGTGCAGTGTTTAAACCTTGGCGGTGATGATTACGTATCTAAGCCATTCGATATGGATGAGCTGATTGCTCGAGTGAGAGCAGCCCTCAGACGGGCCAGCACTATCGCTCCTGAGCCAACCGAGCCTTTGTTTGCCTCCGGTAGCATAAGCGTTGATTTTGCCCAAAGAAAGGTTACCGTAGCCGGTAATGAGGCTAAACTGACTCCCATGGAGTACAATCTCTTACAGGAACTGGTGCTTAATGCGGACAGGGTGCTCACTCACACGCAGCTTTTGAAGAGGGTTTGGGGTCCTGAGTATGGGCAAGAGAAGGAGTACCTGCGCGTTTTCATAGGGCGCTTGCGGACCAAAATTGAATTCAACCCTCTAGAGCCTAGTTATATCGTTACCGTCCCTGGAATAGGTTATAAATTTCAAACTCCCAAATAGAAACCTATCATGTAGTTTAGCTGACGGCATTACATTAAGTACACCCAAACGGGCACCCTCCGCTTATCTCAAATATTTACGACATCTTTACATCTTCCCTCTCAGTTATTTATGCCTGGTTTATATTCTATTTATGCTTTGTTTATTACTCATGTAGTAGGGTCACTTAAGGATGCGGAAAGCCTCATACAGTGAGGTGCAATTCTGCTGCACATTTAAGCTTACATGGGGTGCTTACTTGGTAACGAAAAGGAGTCAGGAACAGTTGGTTGGCCCTTGTGGTCTACATTGTGGCATCTGTACTATGTATCGGGCGTATCATGACCGTAATCTGGGCCTGTGGCGGGAGACCCCGAAGAACTTCCGCAAACAGCTTGGATTAGAGGAAGTGGGCTTCGAGGATATAGCCTGCGAGGGGTGCCGGTCTTCCACGCTGTTTCAATATTGTGCCCAATGCAGTATCAGAAAGTGCGTGTTGGAAGAAAAGGGCCTGAGTTGGTGTTACCAGTGCCAGGAGTTCCCGTGTGAGATGTTGCTCGATTTCCAGTCCTATTGGCGTATGCCCATAGTTGAGAACTTAAGAGAAATCAAACAGATAGGTCTAGATAAATGGCTGGAGCAAAAGGACAGAAAATGGCAGTGTCCGCAGTGTAAAACCAAGCTCCATTGGTTTTCCTTTGGCATCTGCCCCAAATGCGGGGAAAGTGTATCCGACCCTGGAAGTAAATAAACCAAACATATTGAGGAGGAAAGAACATGGGAATATTGGAGGAACTAGCCAATTCTGTTATTGGTGGCGATAAGGAGAAGGTTATCTCTCTGGCTGAAAAAGCGTTGGGACAGAATGTCAACCCTATGGAGATCATAGAAAAAGGGTTTACGCGGGCAATGCATATTGTGGGGGAGAAATTTGAGAGTATGGAAATATTTCTGCCCGAGATGTTGCTTGCTGCCGAGGCTACCACGGCCGGAGTTGAGATTGTCAAACCGCATATCAAGGGAGGGGCAACTCATCAAGAGGGCGTCATTGTCATTGGCACTATACAGTCAGATGTCCACGACATTGGCAAGAACATAGTGGCTTTCTACCTAGAGGTGTGTGGCTTCAAGGTCTACAACTTGGGGAAGGACGTGCCCCCTCACGTGTTTGTGGACGAGGCTGAGGCAAAGAAAGCTGATGTTATTGGTGTATCTGCCCTGCTTACCAGCACCATGAACTATATACCGGATGTCATTGAGGAGCTGAAGATGAGGGGATTGAGGGGTAAGTATAAGGTCATGGTTGGTGGGGGCGCTGTCACCCCGGAGTGGGCAGCTAAGATTGGGGCTGATGGGTGTGGTGGCAACTTCGCTGAGGCGGCGAAGGTAGCCAGAGAGTTGATCAATGCCAGGAGGGTAAAGAGCAAATGAAGGCAGTAGAGTTCTACGAGAGAGCACTAAAAGGCAGGAGAGTAGAGGAGCAGGAATTCGATACTAAAATCCTGCCTGCCAAGCTACGCGAATTAACTGAGAAATATAACATCTCCTGCAATCCCGAGGAGGTGGTGCCCCAGGATTTGGATATGGCCAAGCGCTGTTTTGATGCTGGCATTGAGCTACTTACAGAGGTAGGAGTTTACTGCGGTGACACAAGAAGCATTGTGACTATCAATGAGGATGATATAAGCAGTGCCTTAAAGGAAGCACCCGCTAGCCACGTTATCGGGGAGGGGGCTGAGGCAGCGGAGTTATGCTCTAGAGGCATTGCCGACAAGAGAAGGCCACTAATTATAGGTGGGCCTATAGGAGCTCCCCTCTCTGAAGCAAATAGCATGAACATTTTGACCAGCTATGCTAAGGAACCAGTAGACGGATTACACACTGGGGCCATACAGACTCTATTTGATCGCCCCATTAAAGCCGACACGCCCATTGAATTTGTGGCATGTCAATACGAGGCGCTCTGGGCCAGGGAAGCAGTAAGAAGGGCAGGAAAGCCAGGGCTTGCCCTATTAGGTATCATGTCGGGAGTAGGCAGCGAAGCACAAGATGCCGGCGATTTCCCCGGAGGGTTACGGCCCTCAGACATTCATCTGGTGGCATTCTCAAACGAGCTCAAGGTGAACTGGCGGGATCTTAAGAAGATAGCTCACAACCACAACCTGGGCAATGTTATAGAAGCGTGCTGTCTGCCCATGCTCGGCGGTTACTGTGGCGGGCCTGAAGGCACAGCTATTACCTATGTAGCTGAGGCGATCCAAGGCTTTGTTATGGCTAGGCCGACCTCGTTTGCCGGGGTAGCGCTTTCGTTGCGTTTTGGGGCATCCGATCCACGAGCCCTGTGGATTAATTGCATGCTCCCCTTATCCTTCATCAGCGCAGATAGGAAAGCTATCCTTGCCTATTACATGATAGCTTCCGCAGGCCCATGCACTGAGATGATGTGTGATGAGTTTGCAGCCCAAACTATAGCTATTACTGCATCAGGCTATTCCGCTCTGTATGGGGGTGGTGGGGCTGAAATAGCTCAAGAGGACTATGTCACCGGGATGGAATCAAGGATCACCTCTGAGATCAGTCGTGCTGCAACCGGGATGAACCTCAGTGATGCGAATAGGATAGTCAAGCAACTGGTAGGCAGGTATATAGAAACACTCAAGACTGGGGATGCCCCGCTGGGCAAGTCATTCACTGAGTGCTACAGGAACGGCCTGATGCCATCCGATGAATATCTGGAGCTGTGGCAGCGGAAGAGGAGAGAACTGGAAGATTTGGGGCTTAGCTTCTGATAAGAAGAGATAGATATATAGATTCCGGCAATGAAAGGAGGAGATGCAATAGAATTATTATAGGCTTTTCTCATGCAGAGGGATTAAAATCCAAGAAGGAGGTGTAGCGGAATGAGGAGTAAGTTATCTAAGAGATTGCTTATTCTTATATTGGTGATAGCAGCGTTGGCGACAGCCCTGCTTTTGGCTGGTTGCGTGGGTGGGGCAAAGCCTGGAGGGCCAGCACCAGTGGTGCCGTCTGAGATGAAGGAACCCCTAAAGGTAGGGGCACCCCTTCCCCTCACCGGCCCCTACGCTGCTGACGGAACTGGCTACTATCAGGGCATAAGCTTTGCCGTAGATGAGCTGAATGCTAAAGGAGGTGTCCTGGGTAGGCCTCTGGAACTAATTACCTTTGACACCATAGATATTGCCCCAGAGCGAGTCGAACTGGCTGCCAATACACTCAGGGATGAGGGGGTTGTCTGTGGACATGGGGGTTGGAGTGGTTCCGGCGGAGATGTCAGGGCCTTTGGCAAATATGAGTTCCCCTACTTCATGTTCGATGAGTCGCTTGGTGCCAAGACAGTGATGTTGGAAAACCCGACAATGTATTCCAATGTCTTCATGCTGGGTGATATCGAGAAGGCATATGCTAAGGAATACTTTGACACCATGGCATCACTTGAAACAGACTTTGGCTACCAGTATGCCAATAAGGATATAGCCCTAATAGCCGCAGACGATGACTGGGGTCGAGAGATTCAAACCGGGCTTAAGGAGGCTGCTCAAGCCAGAGGCTGGAATGTGGTCATGTCTGAGGTAGTCCCCTACGGGACCGTAGAATGGGGGCCTGTGCTGGCAAAACTGAGGGCTTTGGACCCGGCCCCAGCGTGGCTTGAGATAGAGATTGTATCACCTCAGGAGGTGATAACCTTCTTCCGTCAGTTTATGGAGGCACCAACTAACACACTGCTTAACTACGGATACTCCAGCAGCTCTCCAGAGTTTATGAGGATAATGGGAGAAGAAGCTAACGGGATAATAGGAGCCAGCGGCTGTTTCTACCCATTCCCACCACCTACACCGGAAGCACAGGATTGGTTGGAGAGGTTCCAAC
>CAZCAS010000020.1:2321-3374 GCA_964496725.1 uncultured Dehalococcoidales bacterium | reverse complement strand
AAGTTTGGTAATCCCCCCTCAGCTGGTGCCCCCGCGGTCTATTGCGGTGTTATGATATGGGCAGAGGCGGTGGAAGCTGTAGGAGACGTTTACGATTACGACGCCATCAACGAGTACATTGCTACCCACACCTTTGAACCTATCAAAGGTGTACCATTAAGCTTTGCTGGAGGAGATAGCGACCATATATTGGAGCTTCCCTACAGCGCTTGGGCTCAGGTACAGGTACAGGGCAGCGAATTCAGGACCCTTTATTGGAAGGGGTAAAGGTATACAGATTACCAAGGCAAGTCGTATGACTTTGTTGTTCCCGGGTGGATAAAATAGAGGGAGTAGCATGGTGGGGGCTTTTAATGCCCCCACCCCACCCTCACCTGTAGGGCAAGTGTAATCGTTACCTGCCTTAGCAGATAACGTTAGAGGAGGAAATTGGTTCTACGGAGAGCGGTAGAACGGCCAGAATCTAATCTAGAATTGTTAGGTGGCACAGGTTAATGTCATCAGCTATTTTAGAGACAGTCTTAAGCGGACTTGTTAATGGTTCGGTTTATGCTCTGGTAGCCATAGGGATGGCTCTTGTCTATGGAATAACAAAGGCATTCAATTTCGCTTACGGGTCATTTTTCGTCTTAGCTGGTTATTTAGCCTGGCTCCTTTTCTCCTTTGGGTTACCTTATCCAGCAGTCTTTTTGATCGTTATCCCGGCTGTATTCGGGGTTGGTGTCTTGGTTGACAGGTTTGCTCTCCGCCCACTGCGTGCTAGGAAAGAGTGGGAGATGCTGGTGGTGATGTCTACCTTAGGGCTTGCTTTATTAATGGATAATCTTCACCTTGCCATATTCGGTCCGTTTGTAAAATCTCTCCCGCCGTTATTTACGGGCAATGTTAGCATAGCTGGCATCGCTATAAGCAGGCACGATGTCGCCACTGTTGGGATTTCCATAGCTATCATAGTCGCGTTTAGTATTTTCCTGAATAAGACAAGGACAGGAATGACTATGCGAGCTGTAGCACAAGACATGGTAGGGGCGGATATCGTAGGCATACCAAGGG
>CAZCAS010000020.1:0-2311 GCA_964496725.1 uncultured Dehalococcoidales bacterium | reverse complement strand
GGCATAAGCTGTGCCCTAGTAGCAATAGGTGGAATACTCTTCGCTCCCAGATACTTCGTAGTTTATTCTGGGGGATGGGAAATCATGATAAAAGGGTGGGTAATGACAGCTTTTGGTGGTATGGGTAGCCTTCTGGGGGCTGTGCTAGCAGGTTTCATCCTAGGCATGGTAGAGGCCGTTGTTGGCTGGCAGTTAGGTTTCACCTGGACTATGGCTATCTGGTTTTCCATTCTGATAGGTATATTCATCGTTAGACCACGGGGGTTATTTGGTACCTGGGGTTAAGTTATGAGATTGCGTAAGGATTTATTTGTCTTGCTAGTTACGTTCGGCGTACTTAGCCTGTTGCCCCTTTTTTTTCACGATAGCCTGACCATTATGCACCTCCTGATTATGTGTTTGATTTACGGCGTAGCCGCTGCTGCCTGGGACCTTATGATGGGCTTCGCTGGGGTTTTTACCTTCGGGCAAGTGGCATTCTACGTTATAGGTGCCTATGCGTCGGCGATAATAACAATTCACCTAGGGATATCTCCCTGGCTAGGCATTTTGGTGGGTGGGTGCGTGGCGGCAGGGGTCGGCGTTCTAATTGGTTTGCCCTGCCTGCGGCTTAAGGGCTCATATGTGGCACTGCTTACCTTTGCTCTCCACTTGTTGCTCGAACCGTTGCTTAAAAGCGACTTGGGAAGGGCAATCGGGACCGGTGGGGCAAGAGGCATAATAAGTATTCCTCCCCTGACCATTGGTGGGCACACCTTTTCCTCACTTGATCTCGTACCCCCATTCTACACTACCATTGGCATTACGTTTGCCGCGCTTTTCGCTATGTACAAGATTATTCACTCCAAATGGGGGTTGGCCTTTGTTGCCGTCCGCGATTCGGAATCACTTGCTAAATCCCTGGGAGTAAATGACTTTAGGTATAAACTGATTGTGTTTGGCGTGTCAGCTTTCCTCACCGGTATGATAGGAGCTTACTATGCCCACTACATAGGCATTTTGTCGACAAGATTGCTAGGATTAGACATGTTCCTGATGCTGATGGTCATGCAAGTAGTGGGAGGTATGGGGCTATTCCCGGGGGCATTATTGGGGTCCTTTATCGTCACCTTCTCCAGCGAATACCTGCGCGTTGTGGGGATATATAGGCTAGTTATCTTTGGGACGATGGTGGTGGCCCTATGCGTGGTTATGCCTAAGGGTATAATGGGAATCCTTTTCCCCAGAATCAGTGAGGAGAGAGTAAATCGTATTAATAGTTTTATCCAACGAATCTTCCCTGGCAGGTCTGGCAAGCTGCGCCAAGAAATCATGCACTGTCGTAAGGAGGCTTCTCGAAGTGAAGATCCTTGAGATAAATAACCTAACTAAGACCTTTGGGGAATTGGCTGCCGTCAGCGAGCTGAGTTTTGATGTGGAAGAAGGGGAGATATTTGGTATAGCTGGCCCTAATGGTTCCGGAAAGACCACCTTGTTTAATGTCATCACCGGCTTCTACCATGGCACGGGTGACGTCATCTTTGACGGTGTAAATATTAGCCGGCTGCGGCCATACCAAATCTGTCAGAAGGGAATAGCGCGAACGTTCCAAATCCCCCAGCTCTTTTTGACACTCCCCATTGTTGAAAATGTAAGAGTTGGAGCCCACTTTGGGGTGGTGGGGGCAAAAAATGAGGAGGAGAGCATAAGAGAGGCCATATGCTTCGTCGGGCTGGGGAAGAAAGAGGATATTGTCACCGCCAATCTGAATCTTTTCGATAAAAAGAAGACCATGATAGCCGCAGCTCTGGCGACTAAGCCTAAATTATTACTAGTGGATGAACCCATTGGGGGATTAAGCCCAACGGAGACAAGAGAATCGGTAGATTTATTCCAGAGAATCAATAAAGAATTAGGTTTGACCATAATAATTATCGAGCACCTGATGAAGGTTTTGGCAGAACTGTCCCAGCGGCTCATGATTATCAATAATGGATTTAAAATTTGCATCGGCTCTCCTGATGAAGTAAGCCGGGATGAGAGGGTAATAGAAACCTATCTGGGGAGGGGTAAGCATGCTTGAGGTAGACCAGCTGAATACTTTCTATGGGGAATTTCAGGCTCTACATGATATCTCCCTTAAGATCAGAGAGGGTGAGCTTGTTGCCGTCTTCGGCCCCAATGGCCATGGCAAGTCAACATTGCTTAAGACGATATGCGGCTTATTAACTCCCTCCTCTGGCACCATTACATTTGATGGAAAGCAGATACATAAATTGCCACCCCGAGAAATTGTTGAGATGGGTCTAGTGTACATCGCGGAGGATAGGCA
>CAZCAS010000019.1:0-15771 GCA_964496725.1 uncultured Dehalococcoidales bacterium | reverse complement strand
AGACGCTGGTCTCTTTGGCAGGGTGAATGAGAAACTGTTTAATTATGCTATTGCTTCAGTGATCGTGCAAGCCAGGACGACCTGGTACTCACCAGAAGGAGAGTTATCTCTCAGTGAACTCTCGGAGGCTATATTTAGGTTGTTTCTGAACGGGCTTAGGTATAGCGCAAAGCAAGAGGGGGACATGAAGGGTGAAACATATATGCGAAGTTAAGTAGTAAGTCTAAATTTTGGGAAAGGAATTATAAGATGGCTAAAAAGGACATAACTAATATTAGGGGAACGATAGATTTCCTGAAGCAGGAGGGTGAAATTCTTACCATTAAGGAGCCGATAGACCCGATACTAGAGAAAAGTGCTGTACTAAAGGCACTGGATAATGGGCCAGCCTTTTTATTTGAGAATACCAAAGGGTATCCTGGTGTACGGAGCGTCGCCAATATTTTCTCTAGAATGGATAGGGTTGCCAAATTATTCGATGTCGCAGACCCCAAACAGTTGAAGTTTAAATGCCTTGATGCTATCAAGCATCCGATACCGCCGGTAGTAGTTAATAAAGCCCCGTGTCAGGAGGTAGTAATTACCAAAGACATAGATGTAACAGGTAACATCCCTATACTTAAGCATACAGAGAAAGATGGAACACGTGTTATGGGTAGTGGGGAGGTTCTCGTCAGTGGGCGGTATGCTCGTGATGGGAGTTGCATTGCGTTTAAGAGGATGGCCTTTCGGGGTAATGATTGGGGATCAATAATTGCTACTCCGGGCACTCACCTTGAAGCAACCTTATTCATGGACCACAGGGATGAGGATGTACCAGTAACAGTCAATATTTGCACCTCCCCAGCGGTTATGATAGTCGCTGGCGGCGGAGGCGTTCACAGTGTAATTCCGCTTGGAACAAATGAGCTTGCCATCGCCGGTGGACTAGAGGGCTCCCCTATCGAAATCTGCAACGCAAAGACTGTAGATGCATTTTCTATTGCCAAGGCTGAAATCGTGATTGAGGGGCTCATTACCACTGAACGGGTGTGGGAAACTGAAGAGGCAGAGAAGCTAGGTAAACAGGATGTGACGCCCTTTTTCCCTGAGTGGACAGGGTATCTAGGGAGGGCATGGAAAAGCCGTAAGTTTCAAGTTACTGCGATTACCCACAGGAAGGATCCGATTTTCTACGACTGGCTAGGACACGATTATGAGTCTGCTTCTGTGTGTTTCCCACTTACTGAGGCCTGCTTCTATGAACTTGCTGACCGCCTCGTTCCCGGTCTAGTGATAGATGTACATAAGCCGTATGCACTAAGGTCATGGGGTGGTGTGATATACCAAGTCAAGAAAAGGAGGCCCCGGGACGAGGGTTACCAAAGAAATATACTTGAGCATGCTCTTTCAGCGTTACCTGGTATGCGGCTAGTAATAGCAGTTGATGAAGATGTGGATATTTATAGTATGGATGATGTGATGTGGGCAATAATGAGTAGGGCTGATCCAGCCACTGGTTTCTTTTTCGGGATTAGTGGTCAGCGAGGTGGTGCAGCAATGCCTATAGAGCAAGCTGCAAGAGTTGAAGCTGGTGGTTTCGGGGGGGGGCTTGCTATAGATGCTACAGTGCCGTTCCTTGCAAAATCACGGTTCGAACGAGCGCACTTTCCTGTTAACAAAATAGACCTAAGAAAATGGCTAACTCAGGCTGAGATAGATGCTGCACGAGCGCGCCAAAGTGAGTATGCGAAGTGTCTAACACAAAGGGGATGGTAGTTATATTGTCATTCCCAATCAGCGATTGTAAGCTGGAGTTTTGGCTCAGCCAGTAGGTGCATACATGAAGCACGTTGAATATCCGAATCTAGAGGCCTTTTTTCGGCCGAAGTCTATTGCTGTTGCCTGGGCTTCTGACGATCCGTTTAAGTTAGGCGGGATACCTTTAAGATGCGCTATAGAGCGTGGTTATAAGGGCAAGATTTTCCCAGTAAGTGACAGACGTGAAGTGGTTCAAGGCTTAAAGGCTTATCCCAGTATCGTTGATATCCCAGAAGATGTTGATGTTGCGCTACTAGTAATGCGTGCTGATGATGTTGCTGACGTGCTGCGGCAATGTGTACAAAAGGGAGTCAAAGCAGCGGTAGTTGCCGCCGTTGGCTTTGCTGAACTCGGTGGAGAGGGGGAAAAAAGGCAAGACGAAATCGTAGAGATATGTAAAGGTAGCGGACTAAGGATTTGCGGACCAAACACTAATGGTATAGCCAATGTGCGTGAAGGGGTGACTCTTGGTTATTCCTATGCCCAGGAGGTTGCTATTCGGGGAAGGTTAGGCTACGTTTCACAATCTGGGGCCCTTCTTAGTGCTGTTGTGCCTCGATTTGCAAAGACGGGCATTGGGCTTAGCTATTTTGCTGCCGCGGGAAATCAGGCTGACCTAGACACGGCTGATTACATAAAATACATGGTGGATGACCCTGATACTGATGTCATTGCGGTATATATTGAAGGGATTAAGGACGTAGAGAAGTTTTTGAACGTTACTGATTTGGCTTTAGAGAAAGGGAAACCGCTAATAGTGCTTAAAATTGGACGCTCTGAACTAGCGTCGAAAGCGGCTATAGCTCATACAGCATCCATGGTAGGGTCGGACTTAGTTTTTGACGCTATTTGCAAGCAAAAGGGCATAATAAGGGTGGATGACTTTGATAGTTTGATGGCCGCTTCCTTAGTTTTCCTGAATTGCAAACTTTCAAAGGGAGACGGGATCGGAGTATTATCAACCTCAGGCGCGGCAACAGGGCTGATAGCTGATCATGCCTTAGATCTGGGCCTTTGCTTCCCCGAGTTGTCAGCTAAGAGCAAGGACGAGGCATCCAAGATATTGCCTGGGTGGCCAGCCTCTGGGGAGATGAAGAATTTCTGGGATATTTCTGCGGCACTACCTGGCAGAATGCCCGACCTCAGTAAAAACACTGTAGGGTTGTTTGCCCAGGACGAAAACTTCGATATCATAGTCGCTGTTTCAACTCCCGTAGAGAAGTACGCTGGCGAAGCTTTTGTCTCGGCTCTTGTTGAGGCATCTAAGGCGACTGAGAAGCCAATTATTTTGCTTTGCCCGATGGGCGGCTTGCGAGACAACGAAGTTGAGATCATTGCCGGGAGTAATATACCTATACTAACAGATGTTGCAGACTGCACGAAAGCTGCTGCAGCCTTGATTAAGTATAGTCAAACCTTGAAAAGCCACAAGGAATCCGAAGTCGTCACTGAGCCTTTGGTGCGTGTGAATGTCGGAGAAGTAAAAGAATTATTGAGGTTAGGTGGCAAGACCCTGTCGGAGCATGAGAGCAAGGAGCTTCTATCTCGCTATGGTATTCCGATTACGGAGGAGGTAATAGCCAAATCAATTCCGGAGACAATCAAGATAGCAAGTAGAATAGGCTACCCAGTAGTCTTAAAAGTCGATTCCTCTGACATTACTCATAAGACGGATGCTGGTGCCATAAGACTCAATATTCGTAACGAAACTGAACTGACAAGTGCCTACCACGAAGTGGTAGCTAATGCAAAGAAATATGAGCCGAAGGCAAAGATCACAGGTGTTTTGATTCAGGAGATGGTCGAGAATGGCAGAGAGGCAATTGTAGGGATGTCTCATGACCCACAGTTTGGACCCGCAATAATCTTCGGTCTGGGAGGGGTCTTTGCGGAGGTTCTCAAGGATTTCTCGCTTAGGGTTGCGCCTATGACCAGGGGTGATGCCGAGGAGATGATTAAGGAAATCAAGGGATATCAAATGCTTGAAGCCTTTCGTGGTAAACCTGAGGCGGATCTAGAGGGCATCATCGATACCTTGCTTAAGCTTTCACAACTGTGTGTGGACCTGGGCGACATTGTGTCGGAAATCGATATTAACCCACTCATGGTCTTGGATAGTGGCAAAGGGGTTAAGGCTGCTGACGCGTTAGTAGCGCTAAGGTAATTGATATCGACGGTCAGTGAACCGGTGAAAGGGGATAATCCATTAAGGAGCTGATAATGGCCGGTAATTATATACAAAAACTGAGGGGGTTAACATTTTGGCAGGGTTGATTTATCCAACGACTGAAGCATTGCAACAGCTATTGGGGCTTCCTTTTCGCCATTAAGGAGATAGCATGATTATTGATATTCATGCCCATCTGCACGTTGAAGGTATGCCGCCGCGAGCCTATGTGGAACGCTTTGTCAAATATCTGGCTGGGGTTTCACGTAAATCTGAGGAAGAGAGTGGCGACTGGTACCGGCATATTATGACCCGACCGGTGAGAAATTAATACAGGCTATGGATGAGGCAGGGATAGATAAGACGGTGATATTTAACTATGACGTTGGTTTGCTTGTCGGGGATGACAAACTCTGTATTATAGAGCAAAATAAGCAATATGCCAAACTAGTCGAGAGATACCCAGACCGCCTTATTGGCCTTTGTCGGTGTTGACCCAAGAGGAGGTGAAGCGATAAAAATTCTAGAAATGGGTGTTAAGGAGTGAGGTATGAAGGGGGCTAAGTTATTACCCTGGCTGGATTTTATCCCAACGACAAGGATTTCTATCCATTTTATACCAAAGCCCAAGAATTAGGGCTAGTACTTATTTTCCATACTGGATCAGAGCCACCCCCCTCCTACAGCAAGTATGGTTAACCCGTCTTTTTGGATGATATGGCTAATGATTTCCCTGGCATCAATATTATTGCCGCCCATGCTGGTGACTGGGCCTGGTGGCCGGAAGCGGCTGAACTAGCCAGTGGTAAGCCAAATTTGTATCTTGACTTGTCAACTGGGCAGAATAGGACACGTCGCTGGCCGATAGAGGAATTTTACCGTCCGCTGAGACACATGATCAACATGGCTGGTTGGCACAAAATCTTGTTTGGCAGTGATTGGCCGGTGCTAAAGCATTACCTAAGCCAGGCTGATTGGGTGAAGAAGTTCGCCGAGATCCCAGAAGAAGTACAACAGGCTGGGATTAGGTTTACGGAAAAAAGAGATCTCAGCCATTTTGGGAGGAAATGCCGCCGAATTGCTTGGCTTGGAAAACTAGTGGTTTTGACAGTATAGCCGAAGTAGGAGGTATCCTATGTAGTTGGAAACAGTAATCTACGAAAAAGAGGCAAATGTGGCTCTAATTAAATTCAATAGACCCCAGATTCGATGGATCTTAAGAAATGTGTAAATTGAAAACTAATTGCAGAGGGTGCGACAATGGATTTTGAACTAAGTGAAGAGCATAAAATGGTTAGGGCAGCAGTACGAGATATTATGGAAAAGGAGATAGCTCCTTTAGTCAAGGAAGCTGAGGAAAAAGAGGAGGTACCAAGAGAAGTAATTCGCAAAATGGGCAGCTTCGGCTATCTTGGCCCCAATTTTGCTGAGCAATATGGGGGAGGGGGCATGGGAATGATAGCGAGTTGTATTATTGTGGAAGAAATTTCGCGCGTTTGGGGGAGTTTAAGCAGTCTGTTCCTGATTACGGCGGGGGAAGGTCTCCTTCCTATCTATGCTCATGGTAGTGAGGAGCAAAAGCGGAAGTACATTAAACCTGCTTTGAAGGGCGAAAAGATCGTTTCCTGTGGGTGGACGGAGCCGAATGCCGGCTCTGACCTTACAATGATTGAAACCAAGGCAGTCAAAGACGGTGACAGCTATGTAATAAATGGCACCAAGATTTTTAATAGCTTTGCCGTTATTGCCGACTTTGATGTGATACTAGCTTATACTGATAAAATCAAAGGCTCTAGGGGAGGGATGAGCTTCTTTATCGTAGACAAAGGCAACCTAGGTTGGAAGGTCAGGAAAATGCATCATCTAGGTCTCCGAGCTATTGCCAGCGGTGAGAGCGACTTCGAAGATTGCCGTGTCCCTGCTGACTGCCTAGTAGGCGAGGAGGGGAAGGCTTTTTACTATATGGTAGAGTCGGCTGTAGATACCAGGATTATGCATGCCGCTCGCAGCATAGGGTTAGCACAGGCTGCTTATGAAGCCTCCCTCAGCTATGTTAAGGAGAGGGTGCAATTTAGACAGCCTATTGGCAAGTTCCAAGCTACGGGTTTCAAGGTAGCACGAATGGCTATGGATATCGAGGCAGCGCGCTGGTTAACCTTCTACAATGCCTGGCTCAAAGAAAAGGGACAGCGATGCACTAAGGAAGCCTCCTATGCTAAACTCTTTGCCAGCGAGGTAGCACAAAGGGTAACCTCGGACGCCTTGCAAATCCACGGAGGCACTGGTTTCGATACTGAGTACCCTGTTGAGCGCTACTTCCGCGACGCCAGAGAGGCTACTATTGGCGAGGGAACATCTGAGCTCCAGATGAGAATCATCTGCAGGGAGCTTGGGGTTTAAAAAGACGCATTTGGCTATACAAGCAAAGAATGAATCAGGAGGTAGATAGTGGAAGAGCAAGTAGATTATAATCGCGACCTTGGACGCTTGGCCATCTCCGAGACTGAGAGCGGGATTCAGGTCCAGGCAGTGTATACCCCGAGCGACATTGCCGGGATAGACTACATTCGTAACATTGGAAACCCTGGGGATGAACCCTTTACCAGGGGCGTATATCGTGAGATGTATCGAGCCAGGCGGTGGTTAGATGCCTTTGTCATCTGCTACACCTCTACTAAAAAGACCAACGAAACTTTTAAGAAGTGCGTGGCAAGTGGGCTTACCGGGTTACGCTACGTAACCGATACACCCTCGGCCTCGGGGCTAGACCCTGATCATCCTCTGGCTAAGTACGGATTAGGGACTGGCGGCGTCTCCGGGTATGCCTTGAATTCCTACGAGCAGATGTTTGATGGGATGCCTCTAGAGAACGTTGATTATGAAGGTGGCAACGTCAGCCCTGCTGGAACCACCTTTAACTACGTCTTCTTGGTGGCGATGATGGAGAAAAAGGGTCTTGACATTTCTAAACTTCGCGGCAGCACCTTGAATGACCCCATCCACTCATTTATGGTTCTAGACACAAGGGAGTTTCCTTATGAGCTGGCTAGAAAAATCAACGCTGACATTATTGAATTTTCGATAAGGAACACTCCTAAGTTTCACCCTGTAGTTCCCTCCGGATATGACCTGAGAGAAACCGGGGCAACCATGATCCAGGAGTTAGCGTTTTGCGTGGCTAATGCTATGCAATATTGCCAAGACGTGATTGAAGGGCGAGGTTTAAAATTTGACGACTTCCCGCGGCAGGTCATATCCACCGGTGGAAGCATGGATTTTTTTGAGAACATATGTAAGTTTCGCGCTCTAAGACGGGTTTGGGCTAAGGTTGCTCGGGAAAAGTTGGGGGCAACCACAGAGCGAGCAAAAACGTGCCTTATTGCCATGGAAGTTTGTGCCGGCATCTGCCCGGCACAAAAACCGGTAAACAATATCGTGCGGCAAGCGCTGGTTATGTTATCGGCAATATTGGGCGGGGTGCAGTCTGTTAATCCTACCGGATTTGCCGAATACTACGGCCTTCCTTCGGAGGAGAATCGAATTGTAGAACTCGACACCTCTCATATTATAACTCATGAAGCTCGTGTTCCGCTGGTAGCAGACCCCTTGGGTGGTTCTTATTATGTGGAGTGGCTCACCAGTGAGATTGAAAGGCAAGTCAGCCAGCTCTTGCAGGAGATAGATAAGCGGGGCGGCATGTGGAAATGCCTAGAGTCCGGTTGGCTAAGGAAGGAAATGGACAAGGCGGCTCTCAAGAAGGAGAACGATAGGGCAAGTGGCAAGGATATAGTAGTTGGCGTAAATGCTTATCTAGGACCTGATGGGCCCCTGAGTAAGGCTGTCATTGAGGATGCTTATAAGTTGAAACCTACAGAGGAGAGGTTCCGTGCCATTGATGAGGTAAAGAAACTTAGGGCAACACGGGACATAGAGAAGGTAAAGGCTTGTTTGACCGATCTCTATAGAGTTGCCGAGAAAAAGAAGAATGTGGTAAGACCACTAGTTGAGGCCAGTAAGGCATATGCCACAGTTGGGGAAATGGTAGGTACATTACGTTTGGCGCATGGCTACTCCTATGACCCTTATGAAGCGATACAGGTACCTGAGTTTTTGAAGGGCCTCAGATAGATTGACATTATGGCGTATTCAAGTTAGGAGGAACAAATGGCAACTAAAATAAAAGTGATAATTGGTAAGGTAGGCCTAGATGCTCATGATAGGGGTATACTGCTGCTACAAGATGCTTTCAAAAATGCCGGGTTGGAGGTAATTTATCCCGGGAAGTTTCTGAACGCTGAGCAAGTTGTGAGGACAGCCATTGAGGAAAGGGCTAGCGTAATCGCGCTAAGCGATCACACTGGTGCTATGCTCACTATTGCCACCGACATCGTTGAAGAGCTGAAGAAAAATGGAATGGCAAACTCCATTTGTGTTGTTGCTGGCGGGATTGTCCCTGAAGAGGATAAGCCAGTGTTGAGGGCGATGGGCGTTACCGGGCTTTATGGCCAAGGTACCTCAGTATCCGTTATTATTGACCATATCAGGCGGAGAGTGGCGGAAATAGGGGCTAAAGCTAGCGAGGGGGGCTGAGGTAAGACACTAGTTTGCGTGGGAGGTAAACATGACAGAGAAGACCGTGGTTTACAGCAGGGAGGGCAATGTCGGAGTAATTAAGCTGAACAGGCCGCATGTCTTGAATGCGGTGAATGGGGCTATGGTTGAGGATTTATTGTCTGCCCTTAATAAGGCACGGGATGACCAAGAAGCAAAGGTCATCGTGCTTAAGGGAGAAGGCCGAGCATTTTGTGCCGGCGTAGATATCAAGGAAGGTGTTGCCAAGACAGAGAACGTAGAGGAGTTTAGGAGGTATGTTCTCCACATGCAAGACATAGGTCGCGCCTTCATAGCGTTGGACAAGCCAGTGATAGCTCAGATTCAGGGGTACGCCTTGGGCAACGGTTGTGAGTTTGCTATGAACTGTGACTTGAGGGTAGCTGCTGAGGGGACGAGAATAGGATTTCGTGAAGCGGCAGTAGGTGCTACAGTGACTACCGCCGGGACTAAGATATTACCTCAGCTGGTGGGTTTGGGTAGAGCAAAGGAAATGCTGTTCACCGCTGAGCCAGTGAGTGCTGAGACAGCCGAAAAATGGGGACTGGTAAATAAGGTGGTGCCTCTGGAACAACTGGAACAAGTGACAATGGAACTGGCCAGAAAGATTGCCGCAAATTATCCCCTATCATTGAAGTTGGCTAGGGCTGCACTTGACTTTGGCTTAGACGTATCTTTTGAGAAGGTATTGGAACATGAGGCACAGGCAGCTTGCGTATCCTACGCGTCCGGAGAGAGAGAGATAGGAATGAAAGAGGCTAAGAAGTAAAAGCTGGAGGGTAACAATGATAGTAGATGTCCATGCACATCTTTTTAATGAGGATTTGCCCAATATGCGATATTGGGAAGGCTATGTGAAGTTTGCTGCGGCTGTGGCTAATAGGCCCGAGGAGAGGATATGGAATCGAATTAAAGATACTTGGGATCTTAGCGGCGAACTCATCTTAAAGGATATGGATGAGGCAGGCATCGACAAAAGCGTTATCAGCGTATGCGACTTTGGACTTTGTCCCGACGTAGGAGAGGGCAAGTATACCATTGAGGAACAAAACAGACTTTATGCCGATGTGGCGGCAAGGCATCCTAATCGGCTAATCGCCTTTTTCGGCATCGACCCAAGAAGAACGAGAGCGCATAAGCTATTTGAGCTGGCGATTAAGGAATGGGGTATGAAGGGGCTTAAGCTATTGCCACCTACAGGGTTTTATCCTAACGATAAGGAGGTCTATCCGCTTTATGCCAAGGCGGAGGAGCTGGGGGTCCCAGTTCTAATCCATACTGGTCCCGAGACGATTCCCCTCTATGCCAAATATGGCCAGCCTATCCTGTTGGATGAGGTCTGTAACTACTTTCCCGATCTCAAAATAGTAGCCGCCCATGGTGCTTATTGCTGGAATGAGGAGCTTATAGATCTGATGAGCAACAAGACGAATCTTTACATGGATTTGGCGGCATGGCAAACGAAAACATGGCGGCGTAAGGACTTAGAGTTCTATAAGACATTAAGACATGTTTTGAATATTATAGGTGCTCGAAGGGTGTTATTCGGCAGTGATTGGCCACCAACTAGGCTTTATATGAGCCAGAAGGATTGGGTAGACGTATTTAGGGAGATCCCGGACTATGTAAGGGAAGCTGGGGTCGAGTTTAGGCCGGAAGAAATTGGCCTTATCTTGGGAGGTACAGCAACCAAGATACTTGGTCTGGACTAAAAGGCTTGATAAGGGTGCGTTAGCCCAGAAGCTAGAAATGGTATGAATGCGTAGGGAATTCAGGAGTTACACGACAGGATGATGGTTCTAATAGTAGGTATAACTGGGGCTTCAGGAGTCATCTACGGCATTAGGCTACTGGAGGTACTATCTAAGATGAGGGAGATTGAAACCCACCTTATAATTTCTGAGGTAGCGGAAACAAATATCAAATATGAGACTGATTGGGAACTAGAAGACATAAAGGCATTAGCAAACGATTCATATGACATCAATGATATCGGAGCTCGGCTTGCCAGTGGCTCATTCAAACGAGATGGTATGATAGTTGCTCCGTGTACGGTAAAGACAATGTCGGCAATAGCCAATTCGTATGCTGAGAACTTATTAATCAGGGCTGCGGATGTCACACTAAAGGAGAGAAAGAAGTTAGTCTTACTAGTGAGAGAAACGCCGCTGCACCTAGGTCACATAAGAAATATGGAGAAATTAACCGAAATGGGGGCAATAATTATGCCACCAGTTCCTGCCTTCTATCATAAACCCAAGACGATTCAGGATATTATTGACCACACCATAGGCAAGGTGCTGGACGTCTTTGACATAGAGCACAATTTGTTTCAGAGGTGGGCAGGACTTCAGAGTGAAGAATAAGGACAAATATGAATTAACCACCGGGGAGGGTAGAACCAAGGTCAATCTTGTGGCATACCATATGGGTAATGACCTAGTAGTCTGTATTTATAATAAAAATGCCCACATTGGCGCCATAGCCTTAGGGGAATATGACCATAAAGAAGATAGGGCTTCTTGCTCAGTGATTACTAGGCTTGGACATAAGGACGATCTCGTAGCACAAAAGGCAGCCTATTTGATGAGCAGGTTTCTAAAAAGGCCGGTGTGTGTCATTGCTGGTATTCACCTTGACAAAATCACTACCCAAGAGATAGACGAAATTTTGGAAAGTACTGGGGATTTAGTAGACGAGTTTATCAGTAGAATAGCACAGCAGTAAAGATGTGAGGTCGGGCAACAGTGAAAAACAGTGAAAATAAAGACGGTATCAGCTTTAGAGGATTTTCCTTCTAGGCATCCGAGGGTTCGCATTGATGAACTTCCAGCTATCTCCAGCGGTAAGTAGATAGAAAGTTGCTTCGTAGGTGGGAAAAGTAATGTCTGCTGTCATTAATTACAAAGAGCGAGACAGAATTGCCATTTTTACTATTAACCGACTAGAGGCTGCGAATGCAATGAACGCACGGGGGATTCAGGAATTGCATGAAAGGATGCTGGAGTTCAGTAGCGACCAGGACTTATGGGTTGGCATCATTACCGGTGCCGGTGAGAAGGCATTTTGTGGAGGCGCTGATGTGAAAGAAATGGTCTCCTTTCAGCAGGCTCATCCCGGTCAATATTGGGAGCGACCAGATACACTTATGCGTGGACTGGAGCTATGGAAGCCGCTAATTGCTGCTATCAATGGTATAGCGCTAGGCGGTGGCCTAGAAATAGCCTTAGCTTGTGATATACGAATAGCATCAAAGGATGCTCAGTTTGGCGCACCGGAGGCTAGCTTGGGTCTGATGCCAGGCTGGGGAGGCACGCAAAGATTGCCGAGGATGATTCCATGGGTAAAAGCTGCTGAGATGCTACTCTGTGGGACAACCATTGATGCTCGAGAAGCATACCGGATAGGTTTGGTTAACGAGGTTGTATCAGCACAGGAGGTTATGCCTACAGCAATCAAATGGGCCGAAACAATGTGTAAGCTTGGTCCTTTAGCCCTGAGAGCAATAAAACAGGCTATGATCAGAGGCACAAGCACTTCACTGGAAGAGGGTCTGCAGATAGAAAGAGATTTGGTGAAATACCTCGTCTCCACCGATGACTTCACTGAGGGAATTAGGGCCTTTGTAGAAAAAAGAAAGCCTAACTATAGAGCAAAGTAAACATACTTGGTGAATAAAGGAGTACCATGGAGATTAAGAGGGTTGGTGTAGTTGGTTGTGGAATGATGGGTTCTGGTATCACCCAGGTCTGTGCCCAATCAGGATACCAAGTGCTAGTCTCAGAGGTCAACGAGGAGCTACTGAGCAAGGGGCTGGCATCAATTAACTGCACACTCATCAAGAGCGTGGATAAAGGTAACATATCTCAACAGGATATGGATACCATATTGGGGCGTATTAAAGGAACCACCGTCCTCAGTAA
The DNA here is from genome assembly GCA_964496725.1 of uncultured Dehalococcoidales bacterium. GTDB lineage: Bacteria > Chloroflexota > Dehalococcoidia > Dehalococcoidales > E44-bin46 > JAZGHN01. The sequence goes on along the minus strand of CAZCAS010000019.1, from coordinate 3,270 downwards.
GTTTTCTGACTGCGACTTAGTAATAGAAGCCGTGGTGGAGAATTTAGAAATCAAGAAAAAGTTATTTGCAGAGCTGGATATAGTCTGCCCGAAACATGCTATTCTAGCTACCAATACTTCTTCCCTGTGTGTCATTGAGATTGCAGCCGCCACTAAAAGGCTAGATAAAGTATTGGGGCTACACTTTTTTAATCCAGTGCCGGTTATGAAGCTTCTGGAGGTTGTTAGGACTATCGCTACCAGCGATGAAACTGCTGAACTCTCCAAGAAGTTTGGTGAATCCTTGGGCAAGACCATGGTCATTGCCAAGGATATGCCAGGCTTCATCGTGAATCGTCTGCTAACCCCTTTCACCCTTAATGCAATTCGTATGCTTGAAGCTGGCATTGCTACCAGAGATGATATTGATAGTGCGGTAAGGCTGGGGCTAAATCACCCCATGGGGCCGCTGGAGCTGGCTGACCTAATCGGTCTTGACGTCATATATCACTCGGCTAATGCTAGATACGAGGAGCTTAAGGAACCCCAGTACGCACCGCCACCTTTACTGAAGCGCATGATTAGTGCTAGCTGGCTGGGGCGGAAGACAGGAAGGGGGTTTTACGAATATAAGTAGTTAAGAGATTGTTCCAGTTTGAAAATCATTGGCGGGCTCTGCCAGGGGAAACTGAGGTACCAGGGGGTTTTTTGTCTTCTTCCCCCAACTGGTTTAAATCTTTACCTCCCCCTCCCGTGTGGGTAGCCTCGGCTGTAATCAGGCAAGTGGCATCCCGCCTTTTTGTTTCGTAAGGCCGTATTCATATGCAAAAGACTGTGGAACACGCTAGAATGAACGGAGTCTCGCCATCAACTATAGAGCTACTCATCCACGAGAGAAACAAGGGTAAGAGCCTCAGGCGGCTGGGGCAGATGTTTGGCGTAAGCCATGAGCTGGTGAGGCAGATTTTGGCTAAACACAGCCCATCACGAGCTACATTCTTAGCTGAAAACACGGTTGCGGGTAAGCTGGGATACCCGGCCGCGTGGCTCATACAGCTAAGAAAAGAGGGGATTGTCAAACCGACAAAGCCCGGTGGTCACTGGCTTTATTCGGAGGAACAGGTTAGACAAATACCATCACTTATTGCCGAGAGGAGGAAGTGTGAACTATGCGGCGAGCTACGCCCACAAGGCTACCGGAGGTTCTGTAGAGGGTGCAGCCAGTATAGGAAAAAGCACCACTACAAGAGTTTGAGCCTAGAAGAGAAGGCAGAGCATCGAAAGAAGAGTGTGGCGTGGCGGAAGGCAAATCCAGAGAAATGGAAAGAGATATCGTCTAGGGCACAAAGAAAATACCGCAGCAAGCGAGAGCTACTTAAATACCAAAAATCCCTATAAATATAATAAGGTCATAATAGCTTGTTTCGTGCAGCGTCGGGGATAAAAAAATAAGGTCGAGAATTTATCTCGACCCTATTCAGCTTGAACGATGTTAGAACTCGAATAGCGCCGGCTGCCCTACTTTTCTCCTGGCTGCCTCTTCCTTTTTCTTTTGCCTTCTCTCAGCTTTCTCCCTCTCTAGTCTAACCCGGGTTCTCTTGTGATAAAGCCACTCTTTTAGTCGATTCAGCTCTGCCAGTTGGTAATCGCTGATTGAATCGACAGCAATGTCACTAGGCATCTCACTCTTACCCCACCGGCGGTAGGTCTTGGTGGCGATGTAGAGGTAAATCTGGACCCAGTCGTGGTCCATAGGCTGGGTCAGGGCAGCGGTATAGAGGTAGGCGCAGGCTTCAGCATCCGTACCGGTCAACTCCTCTCCTCTGAGTGCCTTCATGTTTATCTCCAGCCTCTCCAGGGTGATGGCTGTTTTAAGCCACTCGGGGAGGGTGTCCCCCCATCCCCCAGGAAAGACAATGATGGGGTCAGTTAGACATCCCACCAGGTCGGAGATGCCCTTCTCCATAGTCATATTCAATTGTCTTTTTCACCTCCCTTCTAGCCTGATTTTGGGCGCACGTATCCTTTCAGCTGTTGCATATTCAACAGCTTTAGATTATTGACTGTTGGCTGCCATACTCCATAGCCTTGCGCTCCTCCTCCAGCGCTTCCTGGGGTATGAGGTTGCGGATGCGCTCGACATAGCCCTTCATATAGGTGTTGAAGTTGTCTACCTTGAAGGTCATGGTGGCGGCGGGCTGGTCGATATACCCCGGCAGATGGGGCACTCGCCTTAGCTCCTCCGCCTTCTCACGGATGCGCCACAGGGTTGGCTTGATGGAGCTCATAAGCTCTTCGACCTCATCAGCATTCTGGCTGACCCTGACCGGGCTCCACTTGATAGGCACAAAATCACCCCCTTTCCGGGCATAGTTACCCCTTCAATTCTGTCCCTGTTTAGTTAGCTGAGGGCGACATCATCCGCTTCATCATGGCGTCGAGAGCCTGCTTGACTAGCCACTCGCCCAGGCACCTCTCACCGCACCAAGTCCCCAGCACTGCCGGGATTTGCTCACGCTCACTGGTTAGCACCAGACAATTGCGCCTGCCAAAGTTATTCTCTGACAGCTCCTGGTTGCAGTTGAGGCAGTGGAGTTCCTCCATCGCTCACCTCCTTTCCGGCATAGTTACAGGTTCGATTCTCGCCTGAAGCTGGCTATCTCCTCTGTTTCTTGACTTTGGCTATAGAGAGGTAATCGGGACACTTCTCAGAGCACCGGTGGGTGTGCCCTTTGAGGCAACCTCTATAGAGCCAGTAGCACTTGCGCCTGTTGGTACGTCGGTAATTCATATCCTCCTTCCCGCCACAAAAAGAAGGGGTATCACTCCCACGCTTGGGGAGCGAATACCCCCTTAAAAAAGCAAAAAAGCGGGGGCTCCCCCGCCTTCTTGCGTGGCTCTTTTGTTTGGGCTGTAAGCGTTCTATTTGGCTGATACTGGCTGCTTGGCTCGTTTAGGCTTTGCTTTAGGCTTCTCGGCTACTGGCTCGGTAGCCTCTGGCTGGCTCTCGCCTGGCTTGGTGGTAGCCTCGGCTTTGGCTTGTTCGGCTTTCGCCTTTGCCTCTGCCTGCGCCTCTGGCGTCAGCATTGGCATCACCACCAGTTGATAGTCGTCAACGGTAAAGAGTAGTGGCGATACGCCGTTGGTGAGCTTAAGCTCCACCATACCCCCGCAAGCCTTAAGGGCATCGGCAAGGTATTTGCCGTCCACCCTTATCCTGACCGTCTCGCCAAGAGTGTCGGCTTGTAATTCGGCTTGACCCTTATCGTCGGGGTTAGCCATAACGAGCTT
>CAZCAS010000018.1:0-15829 GCA_964496725.1 uncultured Dehalococcoidales bacterium | reverse complement strand
GGGACTCGAACCCACAAGGATTGCTCCGGCGGATTTTAAGTCCGCTGCGTCTGCCGATTCCGCCACCCCGGCAAAAGATTTGGAGGCGACGACCGGATTCGAACCGGTGAATAGGGGTTTTGCAGACCCCCGCCTTATCCACTTGGCTACGTCGCCTCTCTGCCAGCCACATCGCTCTGAGGCCACAGTAAGTTTATCATCGAATGCCCTACCCGTCAATCGGAAACGGGGTGCCGCCGCCTAGAAATCCCCACCATGTTAAGCTATAATGAATGCTGTACCTCAGGACGGAAACGACCATGAATATCGACAGGGTAAAAGCTCAAGTTTGTCAGGAAGTAGAGGCTCGCCGCCGCCAGCTCAACGAGCTGAGCCTGAAGATTCACTCCAACCCCGAGCTTGGCTTCGAGGAATTCAAGGCGGTGGCATGGCTGACTCAATACCTGAAAGAGAACGGCTTCTCCGTAGAAGAAGGCATCTGCGACCTGCCCACCGCCTTCAGAGCGAGCTATGGAGAGGGCAAACCAGCCATCGCCATACTGGCGGAATACGACGCCCTGCCCAAGCTGGGTCACGCCTGCGGCCATAATATAATCGCCGCCTCCGCTGTCGGTGCCGGCATCGCCTCAAAACCAGCCATCGACCGGTTCGGGGGAAGCATCCTCGTTATCGGCACACCGGCCGAAGAGCTACATGGCGGTAAGGCGATACTGGCGGAAAAGGGAGCCTTCGACAACCTGGACGCAGCCATGATGACGCACCCCGCAAGCCACGACACCGCCACCATTCGAGCCCTCGCCTGCCAGAGTCTGGAAGTGGAATTCTTCGGCAGGGCGGTTCACGCCGCCGCCAGACCGGAGTGGGGTATCAATGCCCTGGAGGCGATGCTTCAATCATTCGCCGCCATCAACTCGCTGCGACAGCACATCAAGGATAAAGCCCGAATTCACGGGATTATCACCGATGGTGGGGAAGCAGCTAATATCGTCCCCGCCCACAGTGCCGGGGTCTTCATCGTGCGGGCTGAGGATAATGCCTACCTCGATGAACTGAAACAGAAAGTGGCAAACTGTTTTCTCGGCGCTGCTGCCGCCACCGGGGCTCACGTGGAATACAGGTGGGGAGACGTCAGTTATGCCCCCATGCGCAATAATCTAACCCTGGCCAAGCTGTTCCGGGAAAATATGCAGTCCCTGGGGCGCAATATCAAACTCGCTGACCCCAGAAGCGGATTTGGCAGCACCGATATGGGTAATGTCAGTCAACTGGTGCCCAGCATCCATCCCATGGTAGCCATAGCCCCCGAAGACATTGAAGTCCATTCTCCCCAATTCACCTCTCTGGCCGCTTCGGACGCAGGGAGCAAGGGACTCATCGATGCCGCCAGGGCTCTGGCTATGACCGTGGTAGACCTGGTCGCCAATCACGAGACGGTTGCCGGAATAAAAGAGGAATTTAAACGAGGAAAACGAGGAGGTGCGCGAATTGGCAAAAAAGGCCAATGAATACCAAGTAATTATTATCGGCGGTGGTCCTGCCGGACTTACCGCTGGAATTTACACATCCAGAGATAAGCTAAAGAGCCTGCTTATAGAAAAAGGGCTGGTCGGTGGTCAAATCGGAACGGCAGAGTTGGTAGAAAACTACCCCGGTTTCCCCGACGGCGTCGGCGGCTTCGCGCTAACCGACCTCATGCAACGTCAGGCAGCAAAATTCGGGCTAAACACCGTCACCGCCGAGGTCACCGGCATCAAGCCCCAGAAAAACCAGCTAGTGGTCAAGACCACCGAAGGCGACTACACGGCTCAGGCGGTAATTATCGCCAGTGGCTCGGAACGGCGCAGGCTAAACGTACCCGGAGAGAAAGAATTTAGCGGCAAAGGGGTGGCTTATTGCGCTACCTGCGATGCCCCCTTATTCAGAGGCAAAAATTTAGCCATCGTCGGTGGCGGCGATTCCGCCATCACTGAAGCCCTCCACCTCGCCAAGTTCGCCTCCAGGGTCACACTGATACACCGTCGCAATCAGCTCCGCGCTACCGCCGGCCTGCAGGAGAAGGCTTTTTCCGAGCCTAAACTGACGTTTATCTGGGATACGGTAATCGAGGGAATTGAGGGCGACAATTTTGTTAGAAGCCTCAAGCTTCGCCAGGTGAAAACAGGAGAGAAATCCTCCCTTGAGGTAAGTGGAATTTTTGTCTCCGTCGGGTTTCAGCCCAGCACCGATTACCTCAAGGGTATTTTAAAACTGGATGAGGGTGGCCACATCATCACCAACGAGAAGATGGAGACCGACGTACCCGGCATTTTTGCTGCTGGCGACGTGCGCAGCAACTCCGCCCGACAGGCAATAACCGCCGCCGGAGATGGGGCTACTGCCGCCCTTTACGTAGAAAAATTTCTCAATAAATAGTGGAGTAACCTTCCACTTTATTCCCAAGTAAATTATAATGCAACTAAGGAGGAAACAACTATGCGGGTTATATTCCTGGAGGATGTGCCTAATGTAGCCGAGGCTGGTGAGACAAAGGAGGTAGCTGATGGCTACGGAAGGAACTTCCTCATCCCCAGAAAGCTGGCCATACTAGCTAGCTCGCCAGAGAGTGTTCGGTTAAAAGCGCAGCGTGAAGCAGCCCAAAGGAAAATAGACGAAGAGTCAGCCAATTTGACTCAGCAGATAGAAGGCAAAGAGGTTACCCTGCAAGCACGAGCCGGGGCTAAAGACCGACTCTATGGCTCAATTACCAGCGCCGATATTGCCGCCGAACTGGAAAAAGTCACCGGATTAGCGATTGATAAGAGAAAAATAGAGTTAGCCGAACCTATCCATCAACTCGGCAGCTATGAAGTAACGATTAGAGTAGGCAAAGATGCAACCCCCAAGATAAAGGTTAACGTTATAGCAGAGGAAGAAGAGGAAAAAGAGGCAGAAGATAAAGAAGCAAAAACGAAAGTAGCGGAGGAAAAGGCAACGGAGGAGAAGGAAGAGAAGGAAAAGGTGGCGGAAGAGGAAGAAGGAACGAAAAAGAAGCGGAGGCGAAAGAGTAGTTGACTAGCGATAGGTTGCCCCCCCATGACATCGATGCAGAGGAAGCAGTAATCGGCTCACTCCTGATAGATGGCGCGACAATTTTTAGAATTGCCACCTTCCTGGACCAGGCAGACTTCTACAGCGAAAGAAATAAATGGATATACGGGGCATGCTTAGCTCTTTCTCAACGCAACGAGGCAATAAACCAGATTACAGTAGCCCAAGAGTTAGACCGCCAGAACAAACTGGAGCCATGTGGTGGCGCCGCCTACTTAAGCCACCTGATATCCATAGTCCCTACCTCTCTTGATATCGACCATTATGCTCAGATTGTTTATCGCCTATCAATAATGCGACACCTCATCAATGCCGGTAGCCAAATTTCCGCCATTGGTTATGAGGCTGACCCTGACGTTGACGCCAGCCTCAGCAAGGCTGAGAACGTCCTCTTTAGACTGCGCCATGGGCAAACCCCACGAGACTTTGTCCACATCCGCCAAGTGCTAGACAAGTATTTTGAAACCGGCGCCCCCGCACCAGCCGCCGAGGAAGGCCACCCCGAACCTGTCCCCTACATTTTATCGGGTTTCGCCGGGCTGGATGAATTCCTCAGCGGGTTCCAACGCTCCGATTTGATTATCATCGCTGGAAGACCCAGCATGGGCAAAACCAGCCTAGCCCTCAATATCGCCAGAAACGCTGCCGTAGACCAAGGAGCCTGTGTAGCCCTGTTCAGCCTGGAGATGGCACGGGAGCCACTGGTGCTACGCCTGCTATCCAGCGAATCCGGCATCAATCTAAGACAGGTCCGCCTTGGCCTCCACAGCGAAAAAGACGAAAAGGGGATTATGGATGCCACCGGCATCCTCTCCGAAGCCTCCATCTATATCGACGATGCTCCTCAACTCCGTGCAGTAGAAATGCGAAGCAAAGCCCGACGACTCCACTATGAACGCGGCATAGACCTCATCGTTGTCGACTACCTGCAGCTGATGCAGGGGGAAGGCACCAGGGGGGAAAACAGGGTTCAGGAGATCAGCTTCATCTCTCGCTCCCTTAAAGGCATAGCCCGCGAACTTGATGTTCCAGTGATAGCAGTATCACAGCTCAGCCGAGCTACAGAGTGGCGGGCTTCACATAAGCCCCAACTTTCCGATCTGCGTGAAAGCGGCAGTATTGAACAGGATGCTGACGTAGTCCTATTTATCTACCGCGATGACTACTATTATAAGACAAGAGAGGATTGGGAGAGAGAGCACCCAGGCGAAGATTATCCACAAGGCATAGCCGATATTATAGTTGCCAAGCACCGCAACGGCCCCACCGGCCAAACAAACCTGCGTTTCGTACCCAAACTAGCCAAGTTTGAAAATATTGCCAACGAAGAGCCGAGTCTATTATGAAGCAGTTTACTGGTTTTCCAGATAAAACTGAGTTTACCCCACTACCCAACCTCTTCTTCAGCACACTACTGCCTCAAATCAGCGACATTGCTGAGCTTAAGACAACCCTCCATCTGCTGGGAGCGCTCTACCGCAAACGGGGTTATCCTCGCTGCATTACCTACCAGGAATTATTAGCCGACAGGAGCCTGATACACAGCCTCAAGGAAGAAACAAAGCCCCCAGAGGAAGTACTGCGCCATGCCCTGGAACTGGCTACAAAGCGGGGAACATTCCTCCGTTTGACACTAGATAGAGACGGGGTACCCGAGGATGTTTTCTTTCTCAATACTGAATCCGATAGACGAACTATGGCTAAAGTTAAAAACGGCGAGCTTGCCCTCGCTGGGCTGAAAACTGGGGGACCAACCCCTGTTGAGACCGAGGAAGCACCCGATATCTTCACAGACTACGAGGATAATATCGGCATGATAACCCCGAGGATTGCCGACGAGCTGCGAGAGGCCGAGAAGCTATATCCCAAGACCTGGCTCAGGGATGCTATCAAAGAGGCGGTCAACCAGAACAAGCGCAAATGGAGCTATATTTCAGCAATTCTGGAACGCTGGTCATCAGAAGGAAAAGACAGTGGAGCATATAAGCGAGATCTTAAAAAGACAGGCCCGGAGAAGTACATCAAGCAAAAATACGGGCACATGGTCAGGCGCTGAAGAGAAACAAGACGAAGCCCCACTAAGCCCGTCCTGCCCTGTATGCAAAGGGGTAGGGTTTGTTCATCCTCGCCTGCCATCCGGGAAACCAGACTTCAGCCAGGTCGTCGCCTGTAGATGCACTCAAGGAGAGATAGATAAAGAGTGCCAGGCCCGCTTATTACGATACAGCAACCTTGGTTCGTTGGCTCGTTTCATCTTTGATAACTTGGAATCCCAAGGGAGAAGCGGAAGTCCCGCTGACCAGAAACAATTCTCCCGCGTTTACAAAGCAGCCAAGACATTTGCCAACGAACCCACAGGCTGGCTAATCCTGGTTGGCCCCAGTGGATGCGGCAAAACCCACCTGGCTGCAGCTATCGCCAACGAACGTATCAGCCAGGGACATCCTGCCTTTTTTATCTCCACCCCCGACCTCTTAGACCGCATGCGCTCTACCTTCAGTCCGGAGAGCGAGATGCCCTATGATGAGTTCTTTGACCAGGTACGCAATGCCCCACTGCTGGTTCTGGATGACTTAGGCGCCCAAACTGCTACCCCCTGGGCTAAGGAAAAATTGGAGCAACTACTAAATTATCGCTTTAATAATGAACTGCCCACTGTAATTGTCGCTATCGTCCCTGTGGAACAGCTGGAAGACCGAATACGCACTCGCCTCACTGACCCTAATCTGTGCCACATATATGAGGTCAAGGAGAAGCAAATCCCATTGGAATACGGCTGGAATCACGAATTTGAACTGCAAAAAAGTATGACCTTTGACACCTTCGACTGGAAGCGGCTTAATCTACCACCAGACCAGCGCGAGAATTTAGAGAAGGCATTCCACCTCGCCCTCGACTTTGCCAAATCACCCGAAGGCTGGATAGTATTTCAGGGTACAACTGGCTGTGGGAAGACACACTTAGCCGCCGCCATTGCCAATTATCGCTACCAAGCAAACCAGCCCGCCTTGTTCGTAGTGGTACCCGATTTCCTCGACCACCTGCGCTCCGCCTTCAGCCCCGAGAGCAAAATATCCTATGACCAGCTCTTTGAAATGGTAAAAAACGCTCCCTTCCTCATCCTGGATGACTTTGGCGAGCAGTCAACCACACCATGGGCACAGGAAAAACTTTACCAGATTATCAATCACCGCTACAATGCCAAACTGGCGACAGTGATCACCACCCGTTCCTCAACAGACGAGATTGACAGCCCTGTAGTCTCCAGATTTATAGACCCCAAAATCAGCATGGTATTTACCATTACCACCCCTGATTACCGTACCGACGCCACATCTGACCAGAAAATATCCCGCCGCAGCAAGAAGGGACGCTAAGGTTAACAAGCCCAAAGCTTGTATCACCACAGCTTTTCTAGTAAAATAATAACACCCTTTAGGAAAGAAGCCTCAGAAATGATGAACCTTCCTGTCTTGGTGCTGAATCAGAACTATGAGCCGCTCAACATATGTCGAGCCCGGCGAGCAGTAGTGTTAATTTATCAGGGCAAGGCTGAGATGCTGGAGAATGGTTCAGGTTTTTTCCACTCAGCCAATTACACCTTTCCCATACCCTCAGTAGTCCGACTGGACCATATGATTAAGCGCCCCCGACCTAAAAGAAAGCTCACCCGCCTCGAGGTATTCAACCGCGACCACTATACCTGCCAGTATTGTGGCAGGGAAACCCGACAGCTTACCTTAGACCATGTCATTCCCCGATATCGAGGGGGTCAACACACCTGGGACAATGTGGTTAGCGCCTGCATTAGCTGCAATCGTCGTAAGGCAGGGAAAACTCCAACGGAAGCTAGAATGAAATTAATGCACCATCCTGCTCCCCCACGCAGCAGCATCCCGTTCTATATCCCCTACCACTATCTACAAACCCAGACCGAATGGCACAAATATCTCCCCACGGAAAATTGACCGCCTAGCTATAACGACTCAATCATCTTCCGCTGTTTTGGGTGGAGGCTTAGCCCCAATAGTAATATCACTGAGAGGCAATTCCACAGTCGCTCCACTCTCCAACTCAACTAAGACCGTTTCCTTCAGTGGATTACCCCCCACAACCTTAGCTGGACCCATATGAGTAGCCACCTGCTGTCCCTCCCTGGGCAATTTCCCCTTCATGACATGATACAGTTCAGTCTCATAGGCCAGGCAACACATCAAGCGACCACAAATTCCCGATATCTTCATAGGGTTAAGGGGCAAGTTCTGCTCCTTTGCCATTTTAATAGAAATAGGAGCAAAGTCACTCAAAAAGTTCATGCAACACAGGGGACGGCCACACCTGCCAAAGCCTCCTAACAGCTTAGCCTCATCTCTAGACCCCACCTGCCGTAATTCCACCCGTACCTTGAAATGGCTATTTAACTGCCGAACCAGCTCACGGAAATCAACCCTCTCGGCAGCACTAAAGAAAAAGGTAAGCCGCTTACCGCTCAATCCGTACTCCGCCGATAACAGCTTCATGGGTAGCTCGAGTTCATCAATCAGCTCGGCACACTTCACCAGAGCCTCCCTGCCCTTGACTTCAAGCTCTTGAGCCTGCTGAATATCCTCAGGGGTTGCTTTGCGCACCACGGACTTCAGCGGTCCGTTCACCTCGCTATCCACTACCTGCGCAGGGGCAATAACCACACATCCTAGCTCGAGGCCATGTGCTGTCTTAACCACCACCTGGTCATCCACTTCCAGCTCAACACCCGCCGGGTCGAAATAGTATACTCTGCCAGCTCTCCTAAAACGCACGCCAACAATATCAGCCACTTTTTACTCACCTCTCTCAGGGATACTAAGCATTAACACCTCCAGCACCAACCGCGGATTGGCATTCTGTCTAAGTTGTTCCCCAGCAGCCTGAATGCTATCAATAAAACCCCTTATTTGAATCAAATCATAACTCCTTGCATGTTCCGCCAATTCGGCTAACATATCAGCATTAGTAATAGCCTCATCGCATCCTATCTTAATTAACAGCAAATCACGCCAATAATCAAGCCACAGGTCCAGGAGTTCCTGGACTATTCTCCTGTTCTGCCCAAACTGAGTCGCCAGCTGGGCGGCAAAAGCAAAACGCCCTTCGCAATCAGCATCAACGACACCAAGCAGCCTATCCATCCTTTCAGCACGCTGCTGAAGCATGCCGGTATCATCGACAGCTGCTAGAGCCCAACCCAGACAGCCGTGGGAAAGCCTGGCCAGAAGTCTGGTCTTTTCTGACTCAACACCCCCGCGACTATTGAGGGTAGCCTCTACCTCAGCGGTTGCCAGTGGGAATAACTCCAGCCGCTGGCAACGAGAAATAACAGTGGTTGGCAGTAACCTCTCATTAATGGTTAGCAAAATAAAAATTACCTTGCCCACCGGCTCTTCTAAAGTCTTAAGCAAGCAATTAGCCGCCTCATTAGACAAGAGCTCAACCCCATCAATAATGAACACCTTATATCGACCCTCAAAGGGCGGTAAGCTAGCTGAGTGCTGCATCTGCCTGATCTGGTCAATGCCGATTTCCGCCTGAGGTTTGTTATCAACTGAATCCACACCACCGGTTAAGCCTATAATCTGAACATCAGCATGTTTTGCCAAAGCTATCCTCTGGCATGAAGGACACACCCCGCAAGGAGGCTCGGCTCCCTCGCAGTTTAATGCCTTAGCTAAATCCAGTGCCAACGTCATTTTACCCACATGAGGAGGGCCAATCAGAAGATAGGCATGAGCCACTGTTTTCCTCTCCAGGCTTTGCTGAAGCAAGGAAATAGCTCTGGTCTGACCGATTACTTCCCACCCCATAAATCTACCCCCTGCTCACTAGGCTAAATCACACCGTGTCAGGTCGTCCAGGGTCTCCCTACGTCGGATAAGGCGCGCCTTGCCCTTATTCAGCAGAACAATTGGTGGCCTCAACGAGGCGTTATAATTGCTTGACTGTGGCAAACAATATGCACCACAGCCAGGTATAGCTATAATATCACCCGCCAAAACCTGAGGCAGAGCAATATCTCTAATTAATATATCGCCCGACTCGCAGAACTTACCAGCAATAGTAACCTCTCCCCCCCCCTCTTCCAGCATCTTATTAGCGACTACTGCCTCGTACCTAGCATCATAAAGGGCAGTACGAATATTGTCACCCATGCCACCATCCACCGAGACGTAACACCTGACCCCCGGGATGTCCTTGACCGCACCCACTTCATATAGTGCCACCCCCGCCGGTCCCACTATCGACCTTCCAGGTTCGATAACGAGCCGCGGCAGGTCCAGCTTTAACCGCCGACACCCATCGATAATCCTGGACGTTATCACCTCAGCATAGGCGGAAAGGGGTGGGGCAGGAGAATCCAGGGTGTACTGCATGGCAAACCCCCCGCCGATATCCAGTTCCTTAAGCTGGAAACGATGCTTCTGCTCCATCTCGGCAGAAAAGTCGAGGATAAGGTCAATAGCCTTCTGATATGGCTCAACCTCAAAGATAAGAGAACCCAGATGAAAGTGCAAACCGACCAAGTTCAGATTAGAGGCCGACATCGCTTGAGCCACAGCTTTCCCCCCGCCAACCAAGGGGAAACCAAATTTACTGTCAACAACGCCGGTGGCGATATATTTGTGGGTATGAGGATCCACACCGGGAGACAACCTGAGCAATATATCGATCGTAGAGCCTTGTTGTGCGGTCAGTGCAGCCAGTATTCCGAGTTCGTGGAAATTATCCACCACTATGCGGCCAACACCCAGCTTTAATGCCAGCTTTAATTCCTCGGTTGATTTATTGTTGCCGTGGAAGTAGACCCTATCTAAGGGAAAGCTGACAGATTGGGCGATGCCGAGCTCTCCAGCGGAGACCACGTCTAACCCCAACCCCTCTTCCTTAAATAGAGTAGCCAGAGCCCTGTTTATAAAGGCCTTAGCGGCATAAATAACCGTAGTATCCTTATAGCGCCGACCGAACTCAGTCCTGAACTCAGCACACTTGCTGCGCAAGCTGAATTCATCAAAGAGATAGAGAGGCGTGCCGAACTCGGCAGCCAGGTCTACAGTATCACAGCCACCAATTATGAGGTGACCCCCATTGCTCACCTCAGCAGTTGACGGAAAAAGCGAAAGTCTAGACATCATTTCCCTAAATGTTACCAGTGACCGCTGGGTAAGTCAATTTATCCCCCACCCCCCTTCCTTGACTTTCCCCCACCAAAGCCCCTAGAATGAGAGCAAAGTAGATACGGGATTAATGGGAAAGACTCTAGCCGAGAAAATCCTCAGTGCTAAATCCGACACTGATGCTTGTGCTGGCGATATCGTGGTGGTTCCACTAGACCTGGTCTTCGTGCAGGACAGCACCGGGCCCCTGACTTTGAGACAACTCAACGAGCTCCACCTCAATACCATTCACAACCCCAAAAGAACCATCCTGTTCATTGACCATTCAGCCCCCAGCCCGGCGAAAGAGCTTTCCAACGACCATATATTCCTCAGGAATTTTGCTGAGAAAACGGGCGCCATCCTGAGCGAGATAGGCGAAGGTGTCTGCCACCAGATTGTAGCCGAATCATTCGCCCGCCCTGGAGATATCATCGTGGGGGCAGATTCCCATACCGTCACCGCAGGGGCTTTAGCAGCCTTCGCCACAGGAATGGGCTCCACCGATATAGCGGCAGCCATGGCTCTGGGCAAAACCTGGCTTCGTGTGCCGGAGACAATCAAGGTAACAGTCCACGGTCAATTCGCCAGGGGCGTCTATGCCAAGGACCTCATCCTCCATCTCATTGGTCAAATTGGAGCCGACGGCGCCACCTATAAGGCGCTGGAGTTCAGCGGGGAGACGGTAACCGCTATGACCATGTCCGAACGCCTCACCATCGCCAACATGGCAGTCGAGGCTGGAGCCAAGGTCGGACTCTTCCCATCCGACAGCACCACCCAACGCTACCTCGCCGACCAGGGGAGAGGAGAAGGATATACCGCCCTCGCTCCAGACCCTGATGCCACCTATGAGAGCACCATTGAGATAGATGTCACCAGGCTTGAGCCTGCTGTATCCCAGCCCCATACCGTGGACAATGTTGTCCCGGTAAAGGAGATAGCAGGGACTCACATCGACCAGGTCTTTATCGGCACCTGCACCAACGGGCGCCTGGATGATATCCGTATCGCCGCCAGCATCCTGAAAGGCAGAAAGCGACACCCCAAAACCCGACTTATCGTGGCCCCAGCCTCGCAAAAAGTCCTCCTCAGAGCCCTGGAGGAAGGATACATCGCCACCTTGGTAGAGTCGGGGGCAACTATCGTCCCGCCGGGTTGCGCTGCCTGTCTGGGGGTACACCAGGGGGTACTGGGAGACGGAGAGAGGTGTCTCTCAACAGCAAACCGCAACTTCAAGGGACGCATGGGGAATCCCGCTGCCTTCATCTATCTGGCAAGTCCGGCGACAGCAGCAGCCACCGCTATCCGCGGCGAGATTACTGACCCTCGAGAGTTTATATAAATGTTAACCGGCAAAGTATTTAAATTTGGAGACAATATCTCCACCGACCTCATCGCCCCGGGGAGGTTCCTGCACCTGCGCAGCAATCTGCCCGAACTGGCCAAGCACACCCTTGAGGATGCTGACCCCACCTTTGCCGGTCGGGTTAAAAAGGGAGACTTTGTTGTTGGCGGGAAGAACTTCGGGCTCGGCTCCAGCAGGGAACACGCCCCCCTTATCATCAAGATGTCAGGGGTAAGCGCTGTCCTGGCCAAGTCAGTAGCCCGCATCTTCTTCAGAAACGCTATTAACATTGGCCTTCCCGTGCTTATCTGTGATACCGATAAAATCAACGATGGCGATAAACTGGAAGTGGACCTGAAGAAGGGGGAAATCACTGACCTGACCAGCAAAACCAAACTTTATGTCAACCCAATGCCCGATATAATGCTCCGCATTCTGGGGGAAGGTGGACTCATTCCCTATATTAAGCAGCATAAGAGCTTCGATATTAAATAAGACAGGTAACAGCAATGAAGCACACCATTACATTAATACCCGGCGATGGTATAGGGCCAGAGGTGGTAGAAGCCGCCAGGCGATGCCTTGAAGCCAGCGGGGCAGAACTCCACTGGGAGGTAGTTGACGCCGGTGCCACCGCACTAAAGAAAGAGGGCGACCTCCTCCCCCCACGCCTCCTTCAGTCGATAAGAAAAAACAAGGTAGCGCTGAAAGGCCCAGCCACCACCCCGGTGGGCACCGGTTTCCGCAGCGTGAATGTAGCCCTGAGGAAGGGGCTCGACCTCTACGCATGCCTCCGTCCCTGCCGAAGTTATCCCGGCATCCCATCAAGATATGAAGATGTGGATATCGTCATTGTCAGGGAAAACAGCGAGGACCTGTACATCGGGCTGGAGTTCGACAGGGGCACTACAGAGGCAAAAAAGCTGCTTTCCCTCGTTGCTCAAAGCACTGGAGAGAAGATATCCAAAGACTTTAGCATCAGCCTCAAACTAATCTCCGAGGCAGCGTCAAGAAGGATTGTCAGGTTTGCTTTCGAGTACGCACGCGCCCAGGGCAGAAAAAAGGTAACCGCCGTTCATAAGGCAAACATCATGAAATACACCGATGGTCTCTTCCTCAGTGCATCCCGCGATGTAGCCAAGGCTTACCCCGACATTGACTTCGAAGACAGAATGGTGGATAACCTCTGTGCACAGGTTGTTCAACGTCCGCACCAGTTCGACATACTCGTCCTCCCCAACCTCTACGGAGATATCGTCTCCGATTTATGTGCCGGGCTTGTGGGAGGCCTGGGGGTAGCCCCAGGAGCTAATATCGGCGATGAGCTAGCTATCTTCGAGCCCGTCCATGGCAGTGCTCCCAAATACGCCGGGATGAATAAGGTGAACCCGATAGCCATGATTCTATCCGGTATCATGATGCTTCGACATATTGGTGAGAAAGCAGCTGCCGATAAACTGGAGAAAGCCGTAGCCGCTACCTTAGCTGAGGGCAAGTCAGTCACCTACGACCTAAGACCAGGGTGTGATACTACCGCTGCTGTGGGAACCTCAGAGATGGCAGATGGCATCATTTCACGATTGAAATAGGACAGATTACTCCAGGGGTGCTATCGCCATTAACTCCTTAGCAATATCTGGGTACTTGGCAATAAACTTCAGTTCATCCTCAACCAGAGGCTTCTGGGCCAGTACATTGGCATATCTCACCAATTCCAGGATTCTTTCAGCCTCAGCCTTATCGGCAAAGCTTATCTCCATCTTTCCCATAAGGTGCCTGAAACCCGCTGTCCCGCCATACTCGCCGGAGCATATCTCCCTGCCAGTCTCCACCTCCTCTGGCTCTCCCCTGCCCAGCTCTTTGTAGTCATACAGCTCATAATTGTGTGGGTCCTTCAAAACACCATCAGCATGGATGCCAGAGGCATGAGCAAAGGCATTGGAACCAACCCCGGGCTGATTTATCGGGATGGGAACGCCAAAAGCATAGCTGGCGTACTTGCAAATCTTCCACGCCTTTTTCAGCTTAACGGGCATGCCAAACCTATATTTCCCGGCCAGCCCCTTAGACTTCTCAAGCGCCAATACCACAGCGACAAGGTCGGCATTGCCTGCCCTCTCTCCAATACCATTAATGGTAGTATTGATATAGGCATCCTGCCCCCCATCAACGATACCCATTGCTCCGGCGACGGAGTTGGCCACCGCCATTCCCAGGTCCCCATGACAATGGACTTCGATAGACATCCCTAATTCCTTTGCCAGCAATTTACAGGTGTCATATATAGTAAACGGGTTATCATAGCCAAGCGTATCACAATACCTGAACCTGTCTGCCCCACGCTCCTTCCCCATTGAAGCAAAACGAATGAGGAAATCGGTCTCTGTTCTTGAGGCATCCTCGGCATTAATCCCCACGGTTTCAGCGCCATGTGACTTAGCTGCCACTATAGCCTCCCCCGCCATGGCTAATATATCCTCCTCGCTCCTGGCACCGTGAAACTTGCCCATAATCATCTGTTTCGAGGTGGAGATAGAGAGATTCAGGTGCTTGAGATTGGGCACCAACCTATACGCCTTCTCCACATCTTCAACAGTCGCCCGCAGCCACCCACCTAAGCGGATGGGCCGTAACACCCCCATCTCTGCCAGCTTAAGATTTGCCCGAAGGTAATGCGACTCGTGCCTGGTGGTAGGGAAACCAAACTCACTCTGGAAAACCCTCATCTCATTCAAGTACATATTTATCATGGTCTTGGCAAGTTTGGATAAACCGAGCCTCGCCGTCTGCACCCCATCACGATTGGTCACATCGAGCAGGTAAATCTTGCTCATCTTTTTAACGCCTCCCTCCAGCTGCCGGAGGGTACACCTTCATTACCGGTATTTAATAGGTATCTTACCCCTTTTAAAGAGCAATGGTCAAGCTAAACCAGATTGACGCACGCCCAGAAATAGCATTAAAATATAACCTGAAATAACCACAGAGGCTAACCTATTGCATCAAAAGACCACCCTTGATAATGGACTGCGCATCATCACTGAACCCATGCCTCATACTCGCTCAGTAGGTATCAGTTTCTTCATCGGGACTGGCTCCCGCTACGAGACCGATACCGAGGCTGGTATCTCACATTTTATCGAGCACCTACTGTTTAAAGGCACCGAGAAGCGTAAAACAGCCAAAGAGATTTCGGTAGCAATCGAAAGTGTGGGCGGAATCCTCAATGGAGGCACCGATAAGGAACTAACTATCTACTGGTGCAAGGTAGCCCAGCATCACTTCCAGACAGCCCTGGAGGTATTAACAGACATGCTTCTTCATTCCAGGTTCGCCCCCCAAGATATTGAAAGGGAACGCCAGGTCATCATCGAAGAGATTAATATGAGCAAGGATATCCCCTCACAGCAGGTTAATATGCTCATCGATGAGCTTCTATGGCCCGGTCATCCTCTAGGACGCGATGTAGCCGGCAGTAAGGAATCGGTAGCCGCCATTAGCAGAGACAAAATGCTCGATTACCTTCAAGGACAATATCTGCCAAACAACACGGTGGTCGCCGTTGCTGGCAATATTGGGCATCAAGAGGTGATAACTGCTGTCAGTCAGGTTACAGGCAACTGGTCTAGTCATCAGCAGCCAGGTGGTTATTCCGCCTATGAACCCAAGCAGAGCCAGCGCCTGCAGATTGAGAAAAAGGACTCAGAGCAAACCCATCTCTGCCTAGCATTACCCGGATTACCCCTCCTCCACCCCAAGCGATTCATCCTCGACCTGCTCAACGTCATACTCGGAGAGGGTATGAGCAGCCGTTTATTCCTTGAAATCCGCGACAAACTCGGGCTTGCCTACAGTATTCATAGCTATGTGGAGCACCTCACTGACTCAGGCGCAATCATTATCTATGCTGGGGTAGAACCAAAGAACCTGGAAACGGTCATCACGGCTATCCTTGAGCAACTTTATCAACTCACGAAAACGGTCCCCGAGCCTGAATTGTTCAAGGCAAAGGAATTAGCCAAAGGACGCCTGATTCTACGAATGGAAGACAGCCGCAATGTCGCCAGCTGGCTTGGAGGGCAGGAGATTCTCACCAGACGCATCCTCAGTGTCGACCAGATGATATCAATTATTGATGCCATTACTGCTGGGGAGCTGAAGCAGTTAGCCCGGGAGGTGTTAGTCGGCAGCCAGCTCTGCCTGGCTG
>CAZCAS010000017.1:0-16016 GCA_964496725.1 uncultured Dehalococcoidales bacterium | reverse complement strand
GCTGATGTCTAGCTCAGCTGTGCCCAGCGATATGATGGAGACATTGAGATTTGTCCGCCCCAGTATCCTACGTTCCATCAACCTCTTTTAATTCAAAAGCTCAATCCCTTGACCGATAGACTGTGCCTACCTTATTCCCTTCCATATACTTATCTATGTCTCCCTCGTCAACGGCTTTTCTAACCACTCTCAACGCCTCGAACGATGCCTCCACAGTCTTATCGATGTCCTCATCGGTATGCGAGAACGAGATATATACCGGCCCGCCAAACAGGATACCCCTCTTCACCGTCTCTTGCAGGAAAAGGCTTTTAATGTCCAGAGATTCCTGACCCGAGCTATCGCGGAATACCAGTCCGGAGCGAGGAGGGTTACCGGGCGTGTATAAATCGACTCCTGCCTCCTGGGCAGCCTTGGTTAGCCTGTCCCGCAGCTTCTCCCCCTTCTCCCAGATGTAGGGAATAACATTCTTGGTCCTAATCTCATTTATGGTAGCTAAGGAAGCAGCCATAGCCAGAGTTTCACCGGAGAAGGTCAGGGAGAAGAATATTTCATTGAGCTCTTTCATAAACTCCTTCTTGCCCACGATTGCCGATATAGGCAAGCCGTTAGCCATGCCTTTGCCAAAACAGGCAAGGTCAGGAACAATCCCATAGTATTCCTGAGCTCCCCCCAGGGCATAACGAAACCCGGTACATATCTCATCCAGTATAAATAAGGCTCCATTTTTATGAGCTATGTCAATCACTTTATGGAGGAAGTTATCCACCGGCTCGATTCCGGGCTGTTCCATAATCACTGCCCCGATTTGATTGGGATATAAGTCAAATAAGTCCTTTAAGCTGGGTGGATTGTTATACTCGAAGACATGGATTAGCTGCCGATTAAACTGGGGGATTCCCTTGTCCAGTGAAGTGGTCGCGGCATACCAGTCATGGCAGCCATGATAGCCACAGTAGGCGACATGGTCTCTCCCGGTATAAGCACGGGCGATGCGGATAGCTGCCATAGTGGCATCGGCTCCATTTTTACCGAACCTGACCATTTCAGCGCAGGGAATAATTTCCACCAGAAGCTCAGCCAGTTCTACCTCCAATGGATGCATCAAGGTGAAGGTGTTGCCTTCGTGTAGTTGCTTGATTACCGCATCTACTACTGCCGGGTAGGCGTAACCAAGAATAATCGGCCCCAACGCCAAAGGATAGTCTATGTATTCATTGCCATCTACATCCCACACGTGGCATCCCTTCCCTCTAACAAGATATTTCGGAGCTACCCCGCCAACAAACTGGTCTGGGCCTTTACTGAGGGTTTGGGTGCCTTTCGGTATCGCCTTAATGGCCCGCTCCCAGAAGGCATCGGACTTGGCTAAGACTCTCTTATTTTCTAGTTTCGTATTTATTCTCCTCAGGTATTCTTTATCCTGTTCTAGTGATTTAAGATATCCCTCATTTCTAGTGATGTGACTGTTGATTTTTGAAAGATGAGGCTCCTTGTCCAGAAGCTTTAGAATATCTTCGGTGTAGAACATCCCTCCTTCTTGGAAAAGCCGTTCGAATATCTCCCTCACCAGTATTAGGTCTTCTTCCTGGTCCACGGTCCAGCGCAGGTGGGAAAGGTTGGCTCGGTATGGTATCGCCCGGATTTTAAAAAGCTCGGGGTGCTTGGATATATAAGGGCCTACGTGTTCCCTCTCTGAAGGTAACTCAGCTTCCCGCCATGCTTTCTCTAAAGCCCGGAAAGAGTAAACCACGGTATCTAAACCCTCGGGGAAAGTTGTTCCGTTCGTGGCCACGGCGTCGTAGTCTTTCAGCTTCAGGAACTCCCGAACCACCCGGTCAACAATCCGAGGGTCAATCAGCGGGCAGTCCGCCGTGATACGTATCACGGGGTCAGCCTTGAATTTCCTGGCTGCCTGGTAATAGCGGTCAAGCAGGTCATCAGGGCTGCCGGCAAACGTCTTCACCCCCCATTCCCGCCCCTTTTCTAGGAGAATCCTATCTTCATCAAGCGTAGTTGTGGCCAGAACTATGTCTTCGATGGTATTAGCCTTTCTGAGACGGTAAATAAGGTGCCAGAGAAGCGGTCGGCCGCAGGCTTCCTTAAAGACTTTACCCGATAACCTTGTTGAGCCCATTCGAGCCTGTATTATGGCAACCACATTCTTCATATACTCCCCCGCTCAATCGGCTCATGGGCAGCGATATCTTTCTTGGCAATCCTTCCTACAACAAGGTCAATATACTTCGGCTCCAAGGTGCTCAAACAAGGCCTCAAAATCTTTAGCATATCCCTCCTAATTTTAGCACCTTTCGAGATGTCTGTAGCGGCATATATTCCTCTTCTTGCCCATCCTCGCTCAGGGATTTCTGCTTCTACAGGTTCTTTAATTCCGCTTCCCAAGGCTAGCTCCAGATTGCGGATTTGCCGCACCATTTCACCGAGTTCATCTACTTCCATAGCATGGGGGTGGTCAGGTCCAGGCAAGGTTCTGCTAATAGTGATGTGTTTCTCTATAACACAGGCGCCCATAGCCACTGCTGCCAAGGGTGCTACCAACCCGAGGGAGTGGTCAGAGTAGCCTACGGGCAAGTTAAAAGTCCTGTTCATAGTTACCATAGCCTTTACATTGATATCTTCTATTCTGGGAGGGTAGTTAGATACGCAGTGAAGCAGAATGATATCATTATTGCCCGTAATGCGGATAACATTGACTGCTCCCTCTACCTCGCTGAGGGTTGCCATGCCGGTAGACAGGAGGAGCGGCTTTTTAAAACTGGCTACGTGCCTCAGTAAGGGGTAATTTGTTATATCCCCTGAAGCTATTTTAAAGGCTGGCACGCCAAGATTATTCAGAAGGGAGGCGCTCTCCTCGTCAAAAGGGGTTGACATAAAGATAATATCACGGCTTTCGGCGAATTTAGCCAGCTCTTCATGCCACTCAAGTGGTAGCTCAACTTTCTGGAGCGCCTGATAGATTTTCTCGTATTTGGGGCTCGCTAGCTTATCGGCGGTGAAGGACTGGAATTTGACAGCATCAGCGCCGCACTTCTTGGCGGCAGCAGTTAATTGCTTGGCCTGCTCCAGCTTACCATCATGGTTGGAACCGACCTCCGCTATAATGAAGATTGGCTCGCTTTCCCCGACAGGTCTGTCACCTATTTTCACTTTCACCGTAGGCTATCACCTTCGATAATATGTTATCGCTTTTATCACCGCTTCAATTACATCCTCAACATCATTATCGCTCATCTTGGGGAAAATTGGTAGGGTGATTGCCCTCTCGTAATATCTCTCTGCCTTAGGATAGTCGCCCTCTTTATATCCGAATTCTCTTTGGTAAAAGGGGTGAAGATGTAGTGGTATATAATGAACGTTCACCCCTATATTTTCTGCCCTTAGGGCTTCGAAAATCTCCTTCCTATCTACTTTAAGCATCTCTGTTCGCAGTTGAATAACATAAATATGATATACTGCTTTAACATTGTCTTTCTCGACCGGAGTTATGATTTCCTCTATCTCAGAAAACGCTTCATTATACCTTGCCGTAATCTCCCTCCTTCTCTGGACGAAGCGGTCTAACTTACTCATCTGGCTGATTCCTAAAGCACACTGAATATCGGTAATCCTGAAGTTATACCCTGGGCTACGTATCTCATAGTACCAGGAGCCCTTATCTATATTCACTATGCCATGATGCCTGAAAATCTTGAGCTTTTCATAGAATTCTTGGTTATTGGTCAGAATCATGCCGCCTTCACCGGTGGTAACGTGCTTCACCGGGTGAAAGCTAAGAATGGTCAAATCTGAGATGCTACCTATCTTTTTTCCATTATATTCAGCACCCAAGGCATGGGCAGCGTCTTCAATTACGACTAGTCCTCTTTCTTGAGCTATAACTTTTATCTTATCTAAGTCGGCGGGGTGACCGGTAAAATCTACCGGCAAAATGGCTTTGGTTTTAGGGGAGAGTTTCTTTATGATTTCCTCGGGGTCAATATTTAAGGTATCTTCTCTTACATCAGCAAAAACTGGTTTTCCACCGCAATACACTATAGCATTAGCAGTGGCAGCAAAAGTGATAGGGGTAGTTATCGCTTCATCACTTTCTGAAATTCCAGCCACGGTGCAGGCGGCATGCAGGGCGGCAGTCCCACTGGAAACAGCCACCGCATATTTAGCCCCGCAATATTTAGCAACTCGTCTTTCAAACTCATCAACCTTGGGTCCTTGAGTAATCCAATCTGTTCTTAAAACCTCCACCACAGCCTTGATATCCTCATCATCAATCCACTGATGCCCATAAGGAAGAAATTTACTTCTCACAGCACTTCACCTTCAACTGCTAATAGTCCTCGCTAAAGTTCCTCTATCATTCTCTTGAGTTCATTTTGAGTTAGCCACCAATTATTATTGTCGCTAGTATATCTGAAGCCATCAGGGAGGGGCTTGGCACCCTTGAGGTCGTCCCTGTTCCGGGAAGGGACCCCTCGTTCGATAACGAAGTAGGTATCGAACTCCCTGGTATGCCTAGCTTCCTCCTCAGTCAGCAGGATTTCGTTGACCTTCTCCCCGGGGCGTATTCCTATACTCCTTCTTTCAGCTTGGGGGGCAATAGCATCAGCCAAATCAGTAATCTTCATACTGGGGAGCTTAGGGACGAAGATCTCGCCGCCTTGCATTCTGTCGAGGCAATCGATGACGAAGTGAGCCCCCTGCTCGAGGGTAATCCAGAACCTAGTCATTCGTTCATCGGTGATGGTGATTGGGCCATTTTTCTGCTGTTCGAGGAAGACGGGGATGACGCTGCCTCGGCTACCGACCACGTTACCGTATCGCACGCAGCTGAACTTAGTTCCCTTTCCTCCGGCGTAGACATTACCCTGAATAAAGAGCTTCTCAGCGACCAGCTTAGTTGCCCCATAGAGGTTAACAGGGTGGACTGCTTTATCTGAGCTTATGGTAATTACCTTCTCGACGCCGGTATCGATAGCGGCGTCGATTATATTAGCTGCCCCGTCGATATTTGTTCTGACTGCCTCTATGGGGTTATACTCACAGGTAGGCACCTGCTTTAAAGCGGCGGCATGAACAACGATATCGACCCCGGCCATTGCCCTATATACCCTGTCCCTATCTCTAACGTCACCTATGAAAAATCTGAGCCTTTCATCATTAAACTTATGGCGCATTTCCTGCTGGAGCAATTCTCCCCTGGAGAAGATTCGTATTGCTTTAGGGTTATGCTCCTTTAGCATTATGTTGGTGAACTCCTGTCCAAAGGAGCCGGTGCCGCCGGTAACTAAGACTATCTTGTTGTGTAAAGGCACTGTTAATCCTCCTGACTCAGGCTTACTACCTTTCAGCAGAGTCATATCCTTTATTGATATTTTCTTGTTTTGATTCCTCTACTGAGGCCGGAGTATCCTCTCTGTGTACGCCAATAGCGGCGTCACTTCACTGCTTCAGCAATGTTCTGACAAATGTGGTGCATCCTGTTATCCGGTATTCCCTGATGGACAGGAATTGGAACGCACTTCCGATAGTCGGGGTAGAGCATATTACGCCGGACATCAAAATGCAATATCTCCGTTTTAATGTTCATTCTCTTGAGGGTTTCAACTACCCTGACCAGTCTTTCGCAATCCTCATGAAGGTAGGGGGCTATGTATGGAATTACCTCACAATCCTCCTCAAGTTCATGCCAATAGCCATTCCCTAGAAAATACTCCTTGAAGATGGCAAGGTTCCTTTTTCTCTGCTGGATACTGCTTGCCAATTTCATCAGCGATTGTAGTAGTAGATGGGATACGTAGGTGTTTAGGCTGGGAAAATTAACGAATTGACTGTAGCACATTTCCAAGAGGGAAGTATGACTCTCCCTCATTTTTCCCGGCCATATACCGGGGAACCTTGTTGCCACACTTATATTTGACAGGAGCGTACGCCAAAGACCTCTCTTGCTGCTAAGGTAGGCTTGCGCAAAGCTGAGGATCCTTTCCGACTCTGTTATGAGACAACCCCCCAAAATGGTAGGGAAAACCTTGGGGAAGCTACATATTGCTGCATCACCAAACAAACCTATGTTCTTCCCCCGGTATGTAGATGCTATAGAGTGAGCACAATTCTCGATAACTAGCCAGCCTTTAGTCTGAGCATAATTAATAATTTCCTCAATATGCTGCGGGTATCCGAATTGATGCAGAAGCAATATGGCTTTGACACGTGCCGACTCTGTAGTTGTGGGGAAAGCAGTCCGGTTAATGGCATTCAGCACACATTGCCCCATATATCTAGGGACCAAAATTTCATCGACTCGGGTCATCCCCTGAGCGGCTAAGGCGAGGTAGATACCGGTCCGCCCTGAATTTAGAAGGACTACCGGCCTCCCGAAATGCTGGAGAAGAATCCGCTTGCTCTGTTCCCGGCAAGATTTCCGGTAAAGGAGAGCCCTGCATAGCTCCGTTTTACGTGTGTTTGGGGAAAAGTCAATTCTATCCCTCATAGTGGATATACTCCCCGACCATTTTCCAGTTTACCTACCACCTGCAATGTCCTTTAGGCTCGCTTAAGTATTCTCCGCTGGATTGTTTTTCGTTTCCAGGTAGGATGCATATTTTTTTACCCTATCGAGATTAAGTTTCAAATAGTAATCTTTTGAATAATACTTCTCACCACGGAAATATGGCACGGTAAAACCGCCGAACCCTCTTTTGAAAAAGGCAATATTTATCCCCTCTTGTGACAGAAGAGTATGAGGTAAACAGCCGTATATCTGTGTCCCAATTTCATAATGTTCAAAATCGTGTTCCTTTAGCCATTCAATAGCTCGCCAATGTAAGATGTGTCCGATAGGCATGTGGGAATACTCGGGGTCATTACAGGCTGAAGCATAGTAAGCCCCGTTTTTGTATGTGATAACATAGGAAAAGCCAACATATTTCTCTCCTGATTTTGCCCCGAATAAAACGGCATTACCGGCGAGAATCCAGTCATACATCATATTGAAAGTAATGACAGGACGGGTTATACGCCCAGCCGCGTTATGATGTAGCTCACAATACTTATTGTAGTCATCCCGTGAAATATTTGTCTTATCTAGGGTAACAACTTCGAATTGCTTGAGGCCTCTGTTGATGTCATAATTATGTCCCTTTCTCATACCGCTTCTGATAGCCTTTAGGCTCTGCCCCAAATAGATAATCTGTGTATTTAAAGAGACATCTATGTAGCCATACTTCATGAGGTAATTATTCTCCGGAACATTGGAACTAAGATATCTGGGTGCTAAAGAACTTAATCCAAAATTTGCTCGGACAACTCTGTTGTCCCGGGCTAGTATATCAATGTAATCAAAGACTTCTTTGATTACCCGTCCCCTTCTTTTGGCTGGTATTTCATTAGCAAATGCCGGAGCCCATGTTGAAAAACCGCCAAAGCTAAATTCCTGTACCTCCCTGCCCTGAAATATAATCGTTTCCAGAAGCAGCGGGCAAACAGCCATTATCTTAGAATCTTGAGTAACTTCAAATGAGAGTGAAGTGCTGTTGAGTTCTGGCTTGTAATTTAAAGTGTATTCTAACCAATGAGTGGTGTGCCAGAACCATGCGTCATCACTCTCTAGGCAGAACTCATCCCACTCTTTATATCTATCCCTGGTTAATGGTAGTATTTCCACCTTTATGCCCTCTCTTTCAAAACATCTCTACGTTATAGGCTGGGCTTCTCAATCAATTTCCTCAGGTCGTCTTCGGTTAGCCACCAATTATTATTGTCGCTAGTATATCTGAAGCCATCAGGGAGGGGCTTGGCACCCTTGAGGTCGTCCCTGTTCCGGGAAGGGACCCCTCGTTCGATAACGAAGTAGGTATCGAACTCCCTGGTATGCCTAGCTTCCTCCTCAGTCAGCAGGATTTCGTTGACCTTCTCCCCGGGGCGTATTCCTATACTCCTTCTTTCAGCTTGGGGGGCAATAGCATCAGCCAAATCAGTAATCTTCATACTGGGGAGCTTAGGGACGAAGATCTCGCCGCCTTGCATTCTGTCGAGGCAATCGATGACGAAGTGAGCCCCCTGCTCGAGGGTAATCCAGAACCTAGTCATTCGTTCATCGGTGATGGTGATTGGGCCATTTTTCTGCTGTTCGAGGAAGACGGGGATGACGCTGCCTCGGCTACCGACCACGTTACCGTATCGCACGCAGCTGAACTTAGTTCCCTTTCCTCCGGCGTAGACATTACCCTGAATAAAGAGCTTCTCAGCGACCAGCTTAGTTGCCCCATAGAGGTTAACAGGGTGGACTGCTTTATCTGAGCTTATGGTAATTACCTTCTCGACGCCGGTATCGATAGCGGCGTCGATTATATTAGCTGCCCCGTCGATATTTGTTCTGACTGCCTCTATGGGGTTATACTCACAGGTAGGCACCTGCTTTAAAGCGGCGGCATGAACAACGATATCGACCCCGGCCATTGCCCTATATACCCTGTCCCTATCTCTAACGTCACCTATGAAAAATCTGAGCCTTTCATCATTAAACTTATGGCGCATTTCCTGCTGGAGCAATTCTCCCCTGGAGAAGATTCGTATTGCTTTAGGGTTATGCTCCTTTAGCATTATGTTGGTGAACTCCTGTCCAAAGGAGCCGGTGCCGCCGGTAACTAAGACTATCTTGTTGTGTAAAGGCACTGTTAATCCTCCTGACTCAGGCTTACTACCTTTCAGCAGAGTCATATCCTTTATTGATATTTTCTTGTTTTGATTCCTCTGCCATCTGTGTGACCAAATCGGCAACTGTTTGGGATGCCCGGCCACTTTGCCAGCAGCCACTTTCATAAACATACCTCTGCTGTGCCTCAACAAGTGCCTGTCGAGCCTCTTTATCGTATAGCATGCGCTCTATTGCAGTTTTGAGTTCCTCTGTGCTCTGAATAGCGATGGCAGCGCCAGATTCTACATAGTGTGGTACGTGTGGTACTAAGGGAGGAACTAGCACAATCACTGGCTTATTTAATATTATTGCTTCTATGGCCGTCGAACAGTAGTGTGTAATCACTATATCTGAAGCATGTAGCAGTTCAAAAGTTAAGGTTCCCCAACCACCAATAATTTTTGGCTGAAACGACTTGCCTTTCCTACATAGTGTTGCTTTTGGGTCCTCCGCGGGGTGTAGTTTTACTACCAGTTGTGCATCTTCAAGCCCCCTGACAGCAGTATAGACAACGTTGATATATCTCTCATTCTGCTGGGTGGTATAGCTATGGGATTGCGTCATCCAGGTGACCAGTTTCTTTTCATGGTTTAGGTTTAATCTCTTAAAAGTCTCCTTTTTATCGAAGACCTTGTCTGCCCTAGTTAATACATCGTACCTTGGCTGACCGCTAACGATAACATCCCCTTCTCTAATCCTCCCCCGGTGGACAAAGTTATCTTTATCTTGCTGGCTGTACACGGCGAACTTATCAGCAACAGGACAGTAGGGAGCCATAGTCTCCCGGTGGGGGCCGATATCTCCCTCAAGATGGTTATAGTAGAGGAAATAGGGGGAATACGCACCGTGCTGAACACTTAATATAGGAATGCCCTTCAATTTAGCGGCAGCGATTGTTGCTCTCTCAAAAATAGTAAATTCACCACATACTATAACTGCCCCTGGCTTCTCTACCTCCATTATACGCTTGGCTATCTCAAGGATAGTGATGACTATCGTCAAATGCCTCCGGGAAAAAGTCAGAGACAGGTTTTGCTTGATTAGCTCGTAGAGGGGCAGATTATAGAGTTTTAGCGAGTGTTTTAGACCTTCGCCACTAGCTAAAGATTGATATTCTTGGTGCAATCTCTTTGCTTCCCTCCATGCCTTTATTATAATCTTTCTATTCAAATAATACTCGAGGGGTCTATACCCAGCATTCTGTTGCCGGCTCTTCTCTCTAAAGGTTCTTATCCCCCAGTTAAATGTGCCCGGAATGGATATCAAAGCTATATCCCATTTGTCTTTCAGTAGCTCGATGACCGAATCAAAGTAGGGATCGCCCTTTCTCAGCTCTCCTGTTGCCAGGTCATAGGTATTCCCCCAATTTTCCCCGGAAAATATCAGAATTTTCCCTTCTCGACGCCTCTTTAATTTAGAGCGTTGCCCTAACACTGTCCATCCTATCTTCCGCGCAAATGTCCGTAACCATGGACCGTATAGGTAAACTATTGCTCGCAGCTTTTGGGATATACGTCGCTTAAGACGAGGCGAACCGGGGATGGTAATCGCCGGTATATTCCTTGATTTACATATCAGTTTTAATACTCCCGAAACCGGCGTATTATTCCGGGCGTAGTAGATTACAGAAGGCTCTTCAGCTCTCACTATGTGGCTGAGTATCGTAGCTTGGTTGACCACCTTCTTGAGGCTAGGGAACACAAACGAGTCCCAATACAGCACATCATCCACAAGCCACCATAATGAGATATCACCATACAGGATTGCTTCCTTTATATTCTTACTATCTTTTATTTTGGCGTCGGGCCATCTCCGGAACCAGTTAATCCCCTCATCCTCTATACTTCCTTCCCAAAGCTCATAATCAGCCAATGTTTTAAATTCCAGACCTCTAGCGGCTAATTCACGGCAAACATCTTCACTCAGGGCGACCACCGTGGGCTTAATGTCACTCCTCTTCTGCTCCCCCTTCTTAGCTAAGGAGACAAGCCTTTCTACTTGATTTCGGTCCTCAATTATTATTAGAGATTCGGCTCCTATTGCTCTCACCCCTTGCCTATCGCCTATCTTTGGAGCCATAGGCTTTTCCCGAAAAGAAATCTGTGACTTCAGTGACTATGTGCTCGATCTCTTCGTCCGCTAATAAAGGATATATCGGCAAGGTTAGGACTTGCTGTGATATATCCTCTGTTACCGGAAGATTGCAATCATACTTAAGCTCATTTTTATAGAAATGTGTTTTATGAACTGGGGGGAAATAAACTTTTGTCATAATGCCTCTCTCTGCTAGATAATTCAGCAGCTTGTTCCTGAGGTCATTTTGCACCCTAATCGTGTACAGTTGATAAACATGATAGAAGCCATCTGGAGACGGCGGTGGAATTATCCCCTCAATAGGGGAGAGTTTCTGGTTCATAAGCCGTGCTTTTTCTCTTCTCATCGTGATGATTTTGTCTACCTTGCTCAATTGAGCCAGTCCCAAAGCGGCAGTAATATTTGACATCCTAAAATTATAGCCTAAGGTGACATAGTCCGGAGATGCCGGGGAAGAAAAGTAGTCCAGTATTTCCGATCTTCCATGGGACCTTGTTAGCTTTAGCTTCTCATATAGCTCCTTAGAGCTAGTGATTACAGCTCCACCCTCCCCGGTAGTAATTATCTTGTTCTGGCAGAGGCTCACGATGGCAGAATGCCCAAAAGTACCTACTTTCCTCCCATTGATACTCGCCCCTACGGCTTCGGCAGCATCCTCTATGAGAATCAGGTTATGCCTTTGGGCAATCTCCTTTAGCTCCTCAATTAGGCAAGGGCAGCCCCCGTAATGAACAGGGAGGATAGCCTTTGTTTTTGAGGTTATTTTTCTTTCCACATCCTTCGGATCAAGCCCATAGGTTTTCTCCTCTATGTCAGCGAAAACTGGTTTTGCCCCCACAAAAAGGGCAGCATTAGCAGTAGCAATAAAGGTAAAGGAAGGAACGATCACTTCATCTCCTGCCCCGATGCCGTAAGCTAGTAGGACAGCATGTAGCGCTGAGGTTCCGGAATTGAAAGCAACACCATACTTTGTACCGAGGTATTCCGAAAGCTTCTCCTCAAATTGAGCAACCTCAGGGCCTGTTGCCCAATTCGTTCCCCTCCTCAGGGCCTTGTTCACTGCCTCTAAGTCTTCTTCATCCCAGTATATCTTAAAAAGAGGGATTCTCCAGCCCATTTTGCTCCTTATGGCTCTCTCTTACTTTTTCAGCTTTTGTCTGAAGGCTGCAATGTGCTGATATTTTTTAACCAGTCTTCTCTGAATGTCCTTTAGTGCCTGGTTAGACAATGTTTGTGTGTGGACCCAATCATTACTGTATTCATCAAACATTGACCAGTCCCACTCTCTCATGGTCTCATAATCAAAATACTCATTGATTGGAAACGGGGCGAGAAGGGTAAACCCTGCAATGTCAGGTTGTAGCTCATCACATAGCCTATCTGTCATTTCTATATCTTCAATAGTTTCATCAGGCATTCCTAAAACGAAGTAGGCCCTTGCCTTCATACCGTATTCCTTGGTTAACTTAAAAACTGCCTTTATCTTGTTTATATCTGTGTTCTTATGTATCTCTTTTAGTATGCGTGGCGACCCGCTTTCAACACCGTACCACAATTCTTGACAACCACTTTCAGCTAGATATCTTAACAGTTCATCATCCATAGTATTCACACACGCATTAGCCCCATAAGGTATCTTTATACCTCTTTTTATTTTGAGTTTACAAAACTCCGTAACTTGCTGCTTATTGATGGTGAAGGTATCATCAGCGAATTTGAAAAACTGTATATTCCAATCCCTGATTAGTTGTTCTATTTCGTCCAATATATTTGCTGGTGAGCGGGATCTTACTCTTCTTTGCCATGAAATGTGACTACAGCAGAAGCTGCAGCGAAAGGGGCAGCCTCGACTACTTAACACCGATGTAATCCTTATTCCCTCGTCTTGAAGTGCTTGCTGAATATTTCGTTCATTCTTGATGGTTTTCCTATCAGGGAATGGTAAGTCATCAAGGTTTTTTATGTAATCGGTGCTGTAGATGCGGTTAGATATATCCACACCTTTACCCACATCTTCGACAAGTTGTAGCATAGCCCTTTCCCCTTCACCTGTCACTACAGCATCAATGCAGTCTTCTCCTAACACCAAGTCTGGCAATGCAGAGGGGTGTATCCCACCAAATACTGTTCGGTTGCTTTTAGTCTTTATCTGTTTTGCCAAACGCAGTCCATTTTTATATTGGGGGCTGGTGCAACTAAAGCCGATTATATCTGCATCCTTACATGCTCCTATTATCTGCTCTACTTTATCATAGAATTCTGAGTAAAACTCAATATTTAAACTACCTACATAGTGCTTTCTTAAATAGGATATTATATAACCTATTCCTAAGGCTTCCCATGTATGCCCGTTGAACCCCACATTCGGCTGCACGAATACTATTTTCATTTTCTACATTGGCTTAGATCATTCTTCAGAATTGTAATTCTTATACCAGTTTACAAATTTCCTTAAGCCGTCCTCTAGGGTAAGTTTGGGTTCCCATCCCAGGAGATTCTTTGCTCTGGCGGCATCAGCAATTAATCTTCGCACTTCCCCAATTCTTGGCTCTACATGGACAGGTCTCATGTCCCCCTTTTTGTCACATAACTTAATGACCATATTGGCTAGATCGAGTATGGATAGCTCTCTGCCGCTACCAAAGTTAATGGGCTCTGTTATTGGCTTATTGTGATTCGAAACTAAATCGTAAGCTCTGACAACATCCTCTATGTAGGTATAGTCCCTTGTCTGCTGACCGTCGCCATATATGATGGGGGACATGTTGTTTAACACCCTTCTGGTGAATATGGAAATTACTCCACCATATCCCATGTCTCTCTGGCGAGGACCAAAAACATTGAAAAGCCTCATTATGGCGATATCCATGCCGTAGGTTTGGATATAGGCATGGCACATTCTATCGGCGGCGATTTTGCTTGCTCCGTAAGGATGAGGGGCGTTCAAGGGGTGCTGTTCATCTATGGGAACGTACTGGGCTGAGCCATATACTTCGCTTGTGGAAGCATGAATTATTCTCTTAGCATCATGCATCCTTACCGCTTCTAAGACATTTTGTGTTCCCATCACGTTTATTTCGTAGGTCAGTTTGGGCTCGATATAAGACCTATCTACATGAACCTGTGCTGCTAGGTGAAATATTACATCGACATCACGCATAACCTTTTCCAGCAGATCAAAATCCCTGACATCCCCCTTTATCAACTTGAAATTCCGGTAATCAAGAAGATGCCTGACATTCATCAGATTCCCACTCATGAAATTATCCAAGCAAAGCACAGCGTGATTCTCCTTGACGTATTTTTCACACAGGTGGCTTCCGATGAAGCCGGCACCGCCAGTTATCATGATTTTCATTTTACCAACTACCCCATTCTATGTTATTTGCCTTTATTACAGCATCACCATATTTTTATATATTCTCACTATTGCTCAAAAGCTTGCTTGTATCGCTTTGCTACTGTCTCAAAGTTGTAGTCTTGTTCTATTAACTTTCGGCCATTTCGTATGATTTCATTGATCTGAGGATATTCTAATATCCTCAGGGCGTCCTTAGCAATCTGCTGGGGTGAACGGTTCTTCAAGATAAAGCCGTTTTCTCCGTCTTTTACCACGTCACCTACCCCTCCCACCATAGTTGCCAGAACAGGGGTGCCGCAGCTCATTGCCTCCTGTATTGGTCGTGGACTCCCTGCCTCAGTATGGGTTGGCATAACTAATAATTTTAGCCTGTTCATATATTCCGGTATTTCATCGTAGGTTATCCACCCGGTTAGGGTGACTTTCTCCAGGACCCCGCTGTCTCTGAGCTTCTGCTTAATTGATGATGACAGCGGCCCGTCGCCAACGATGAGAAAGTCAACGTCATTGCGGCCCTGTAGTATCAGAGGAATTGCCTCTACCAAATCTAGTATACCTTTCTCTTTGCTTAATCGGCCTACGTAGCCAATGGTGTTTTTTCTTTTATTATAAGGCTGTTTAATCCTGAAGAGGTTGCTATCTATGAAGCCCCCTCTTGCTACGGTCACCTTGTTTTCATATTTCTCCAGTTTCGCCCATTGGATGACACTCTCTGACTGGACAATAATCTTATCGGATAGGGCTCGATTAAGCCTTGCCAGCAATTTGTATAAATAGGCGGGGAATCTTCCATGAACTGACCCTATTGACATGGGTGAATATTCCACTATCACCGTTATCGCTTCTTTTCTGAGAAGCTTGGCTAATATTAAAGACAATAGATTAACATCTGACCCTAAGAAAAAGAGCACGATATCGGTTGACTTTGATACCTTAGTCAGGTAATAGAGTGTCTTTATTTGTCCCAATGCGAAGTTGAATAACCAGATGGGTATGGCGACAAATTTAGGCAGATGATGCCTGAGTTCAACCTCCATCCTGAAATTGATTAGCTGAAACTTACCTGGGGGGATTTCGTTTTCGGGGATATTTCCGGTGATGATGTGGGTTGTTCCAAAAAGCGGCCCAATTACTTCCACAAATGTGAATAGATGCAAATACATCCTCTCAACCTTCGGGAAAGGGTATGTAATAATACAGAGCTTTTGATTTTTTCTATCGCTCATATTTATCAGCCAACAAACCTATCGAGTTCAACCTAATTCATCCCAGATAGCCCTAGGTTCAATGTGGCTTTAATGCTTTGACTGTGCCGTTATCATAGATCACAGAGTACCGTGGGTTATCTACAAAGGATTGATATTGAGCCGAATCCATGGTGAACTCGCCTCGTCCAGAACCGGGGTAAGTCACCCCAACCATCTCGGTGGTTAACGCCCTCCTCAACATTAAAATCCCGTCTACTTGCTTTGATTCCCCTAGGAGTATTGGGCTAGCGTCAACTATCTTATCACGAGGTAGATTAAGTTGATACCATAATGGATGCAAATAGTAGTGATCAGTATAAATCTTAATGCCTCCTTCGGAATCCTCTCCTGGTGTAAAACCAGCCATTCGACTAACTGTGTCAGCGGCAGATATCTCTGAGACGGTATATGCCATGCGGATTTTATTCTCCCAGGGAACCACTGAGACTACATTCGATATATGTGAAGTAATGAACATAGAGCATATTAGTGCTATCGAAACGGATAATCCTACCAAGCTCTGCCACCCTCTCTGGCTAAGTATGCTTAACAGCCCAACTGTTGCTGCGAATGTCAGGAGGAGACCGGTAAAGAGATGCCACCT
>CAZCAS010000016.1:0-16354 GCA_964496725.1 uncultured Dehalococcoidales bacterium | reverse complement strand
ACATGCCACCCTGTCACGGTGGAGAT
This sequence comes from uncultured Dehalococcoidales bacterium, assembly GCA_964496725.1. Lineage (GTDB taxonomy): Bacteria > Chloroflexota > Dehalococcoidia > Dehalococcoidales > E44-bin46 > JAZGHN01. Next base: position 16,328 of record CAZCAS010000016.1, on the reverse strand, counting down.
CAGGGGTTCAAATCCCCTCGGGGTCGCTTGTTAGACCTTATGAGATGCTCTTCATAGGAGAGCTGAAAAAAGGGCCTTAATTCATCCATCGGTTTGATTGCCACTACCTTATTGTCCTCTATCCAGATTTCCTGGAAAAGTACACTCGCCATCTTGTTTCGTTGCTCTTGGGTTCCTTCTTGCCAAGCATCTGCTACGTTCGCTAGGAAGTACGCTAGTTTCTCCAAAGTCTTCCCCTTATCATCCGGTATTGTTAGTATTTTGAGTTCTTTCTGAATCTCATTGTAGTCGGCAAGATATTCATCCTTGGACATGTGTCCCCACTTGTATAGTTCCTTCATCTTCTCCAAGCGACGCTCTAGGGTATTTCGCCTGTTAACAGTATCATCATAGGATGCCTCTAACTTGCGGTGAGCTTCAATAATTTTCTCTTTGTAATCTTCAGGGATGAAAAAATTCTCCAAGTACCACTGAACCTGCGCTTCATAGACCTCGAGAAAGGTACTCTTGCTTTCGCACTCAAAACCTCGTGCTTTACTACCACAATATACTCTCGGCTTCCCCCTGCTATTTAGATGGATATGCACTTTAGAGCGGCAGTATTTACACTGCATAAGCCCCGACAGGCTGTAGGTTCGAGCTCTAGCTCTTATCCTACTACTGCCAATATGTCGTCTCTTTGCTCGCTCTTCTTGTGCTCTATCAAATAGTTTCTGGCTTATAAAAGGCCGGTGTTTACCTTTGAGCCATCCGCCATTACCATCTTGTAGTTCTCCGAGGTAAAAGCGATTCTTTAGCATATCTCGAACCGAGTCCTTTGCGAAAGGTCGATTACCTCTATTCCCAGCTGTGCGATACCCAGCTGTATTGAGGGCCTGTGCTACCTCCCTATCCGTTTCTCCCCGAGATGCCAGCTCAAATGCCATAATTAGTCCAGGATATCTGTCAGGATCAGGTATTGGCACACCATCCTCGCCTTTCGCAGCCCCAAAAGGTAGAAGGCCGCAGTAAAGTCCTTGTGCTCTTCGCTCTGCCCAGCCCTTCTTTGTCTCTTGGCTCAAGTTGTCCGAGTAGTATTGTGCGAATGCTCCTAATAAGGCTAGATGCACCTTGCCTGACGGTGTAGTGAAGTCCATCTGTTCATTTATGGAGACAAACGTGACCCCGGCTCTTAGCAGCTTGTCAAAATATTCTAGTGTGATTCGCAGATTTCTTGAGAAGCGGTCGAGCTTGTGGACAACAAGAACGTCAAATCTACGAGCTAAGGCATCCTCGACCATTTCCTTGAAGACCGGCCGGTTGCCAATATTCTCCGTTCTAGCGGATTTGCCTTCCTCTAGGTACTCCCTATATATTGTCCAACCTCTACCCTCAACCAATGTCTGAAAGGCTCGTCGCTGGGCATCGAGACTGTAGCCCTCCACCTGCTCCTCGCTGCTGACCCTGGCATATAGTGCTGCTCTCATCGTCCCCTCCCCATAGTTTCTACTTGTTCTTTTGTTGGAGGCTCGGCACCGAGGTATTTGATGACTTTTTGCCTCGCCTTTTTGCCGTCTCGCCTATTTTCCACAAGATAGGGGAGACACACAGCTTCCATACCTGAGCAACTAAACGACTCGCCCATCTGGTCAACCTCCAACGCTGGGTTCGCTCTAACTTGCTGTGAACCCATTCTGCCTATTTGGGGATACCTGCAGGTACAGAAAGAATTAACACCCGTGCATCAGCAAGGGCAGGCGTATGACTTCTGTCTCAGTTTCACGGCAGCTCTGGACCAGGTCAAACCAGCAACCAGCCCCATACCCAGCAGCTAGGACAGCGTATCCAGGCTCAAACAGCTCCTCCGCCTTTAGCTCTTCGATGTCCTTGACCTCAACGGTATGTCCCAGCGGGGACAGGGTCATCAACCTGATTTTCTTACCCCTTTTCATGGCTTTCACTCCTCTGCTTTTGCTTTGTCAGACCCTTAAGGGCGGTAACGCTCTGCTTCAGCGGAAGCAAGGCCTCAACGGCCTCAAGATCCTTCCCGGAAAGGATGCACCGCCGCAGGTTAGTAGCCAGCGTCATCAACAAACCCGCGGTTACATCACCTCTGGGGAGGGACTGGTTGTTGATAGGATGGAGGCAAAGCTTGGCCTGGTTAAGGTAGACATCTGCCTCATCTGTTACGTGCAGCTCGCATCGCTCGTCGGCTTTTGTCCAACCGTTCGCCACTCGCCGAAATCCGAGCTTGGCGGCCACAATGCCAGCCAAGGTGCCCCCTGTTTTCTCCGGCTCAAGAAATCCCACTTCGTAGGCTGTTTCTAAGGTAGCGTCGAGGAAGGAATGAGTCCACAATGGTGTGGTAACCAGGTCGTCGAACTGCGAAGCGAAGTTCAGTATGCTCCGAGTGATGACCCGGTGATACTCCGCCTCCCTGTAACGAGCCTCACCCGCCTCATGCCCGGAGACCAGCTCCTTTATCGTCATGCCCATCGGGTTAGTGCCATCATAGAGTAGCTGCCACAATCGCTCACCGGAGAGCTTCGCAGAGAGGGCGGAGTTGACAGCCTTTTCCAGCGCCCAAAGGAGGAGCTGCTTTGGTGAAGTCTTGCCTGTTTCTCGCCATTGCCTCACCACGATGGCGAAGTTTTCGTCCGGGACTGGGGCACCAAGCAAGGCAAGCTGTTCGACCGTTTCCCTGGCTAGAGGCTCTTCGCAGCCGAAGTGTCTTAGCGCGGTTTTCGTTTCTCCATTGGCAGGCAAGGCGCGCTGCTCGACTGGCAGATAGGACCTGTATTGTTCAAGGTGCCGATCGCGCCTCAGGAATAAAGGCATGAGTTCTTCCTCGGGCCAGGGACTCTTAACCGGGGGGCCCATTTCTTCATCCAAGACGCGTGCGCATGGGAAGGAGACTGGCTGATAGCCACCTACGGTGCCATCACTGAAGAGTAGACGAAGCCCGCCATTTACCCACATTTTTTCAACGGTAAGGAATTGTAGCCGCAGGCCACTACACAGTGAGAACGAGGTATACTTTGGCCTGCTGCGAAGGCGGCGAAGGAGCTCGAAAAGCTCTTCCTCTCCCCGCTTGAACACCTCCGCAATATCACTCAACCACACCTGTCTGAACAGCCTGCAGTAGTGAGCTTGCTCTTCAGGGCTAATAAAGCCGTTATCAGGCATTTCTCTCACCTTTTCGATTTCGTCCGCCATATTATATCCGTCCTTATGAGGTGTTGCTGATGATTTGGCTAGTCCTTACTCAATGACCCTGATTTTCCAATCCACGGCTCTATTTCCTCAAACCATAGCCCGGCGAAGACAGCCCACCGCTCCACATAGTCGGCCTGTGTATTAATCTGAAGAAATATGTGCGCCGATTCTTTGGGTGGTATTGGGCGTTTGTCTTCCCGTTCCTCTCTCCATACAATCGAAATCCGCCGGTACAGTTTTTTCTCCTTCAGATACTTTATATCGGGAGTGCTCCCCTGCTCCCAGTGTCGCCGCAAGGTGCTCAGGGCTTCTTCATCGAAACGTCTACGAACTTGCGGAACGACTATGTGCTCGAGGATACCCTCAATGCCCAGCTCGATGAGCAAGTCTTGGCAGATCCTGCTGTATGTGAGGTTACTGCCTTCCAAATAGCCACTAAGGAAGCCGAGCGCCTTGATTTCTCTCAGGCGGTCCCCCTTTTTCCTGCCTTCAAGAACACCCCAAAGGAAAGGGTCTGCGTTGATAAAGTATCTCTTCAGCTTCTCTGCTTGGTCTCTCGCCATAGCCATTTGAGTTGCCTTTTAGTCAGCAGCTGATGCCACCAATTTTCGTGACAAAGCCCCTCGCCGCTTTAGATCACCAAATCGAGTAGAAATTCTTTGGAGCCCCTCGCAACAGCTAACCCCATCGTTAAATCGTTAACTCCCTAGGTCAGCCAGTACAATGTTGTCACCTATTTATATATAATTATAAAAGTATTTATATATAATGTCAAGCCTATTTATGTATAACCGAGTAAGCAGCCAGTCTGACCAGCGCAGGGCCCGCGTATGAGTCCGTCCGCTCAAGCTCCTACTCAATGAGCAACCAGAGTTCTGCTTCTCCTGGTCTAGTTTCTAGTCCGGATTTCTGGGCTCATTTCCGATGCGGTTTCGGTCGTTTTCTGTGAACTCTGCGGACTCAATGTATTCTCTGCGGGCTTTTCTGTCGTTTTCTGTGGGCTCTGTGGACTCAATGTATTCTCTGTGGGCTTTTCTGTGGCGTAGATACAGCAGCGGTTTTCTGTGAAGCGTTCTGTGGAGCTGGCGTCGTCTCTGTGACAGAACCTCTGTCAGAAGGTAGCTTCCATTCCCTGTAGTACTGTCAGGGGGTGCGTTGGGTCAGTCCCAGGGCCTTGACTTGGGGTCAGCCTCTGTCTTCGCACCCTTTACCAGTAATACTAACTCTAGCTTGTGCCTTGCCACCTCTCTATAATTATAGCTAGCTTTAGTCCGTATTTAGACTAGTCTCCATATCCAGACCGTAACCACATTTAGTTATGCCTACATATAGCCGAGGAACAGCCATAACGGCAGAGGCAAAAACTAAATGTAAGTAACCTCACCTGCCATTAAGTTCAGCCATCGCATCATGTTCGATCGGTTCTACAATCTGGCGCTTTATTCAGCAAGGTTTTCTGGTTCTGGTTTCTGGTCTGGTCTGTAGTTTACTATATCCCCGTCCTCTGTCCTCTACAACGTAAAGAGGAAGCAAAAGGCCAATGAGGGGTAAAGGTGATTTCCGATACCTTTACCGCTCTCCTCAAAGTCAGCTTTACTGGCAAAACCGCAGGCAAATTCACTGGTAAAGCAGAGGTAAAGGTGTCAAGCCTGACTTTCATCCCAGCCCCACCAGCCCTCACCGTTACCTAGGTCAGTGAAGAGGTCATCCCTTACTCGAGGTCTAACATCCCTCTGCCTTTTGGGTCTAACATTGGGGCTAACAGATTCTGGCGGTTTAGCTTCACTTTTAGCTGTAGTGTTAGACCCTCGCCTTCTTCGCATATATTCCCGCTGGTAGATCCGCTTCCTCACCTTGCTCTTAAATGGCATCCCATTTCCTCCCGGAGGTTGAACTCTATGGGGTCAGCCTTTTTTATCGCTATTTTCTATAACTGTATGGAGAGTAGTCTTCAACAATAGGCACTCATCAAGAAGCCTAGCCCAATGATGAGGCTTACCCCAGTATACCACATACTCGGGAAGACATCAGCTGAGGAACAGCTATAATAGCGCAGACAAAACTGAACGTAATTAGCTTCAGTTAGGTTCACCTGCCATTAGATTCAGCTCCGTCTGGCTATATCTAGGTTCAGCCATCGCATCATGTTCGTCGGTTTTACAATACGATGAGATGTGTAAACGTACGTGGGAGCACAACTTATGAACGGAGGGATGGCTCCTACTGTTACCAAATAACCTGTTAATCTCCTTACGGCTATGTCCAAAATGTTGTCGTCTACCGCCATGAGCGCGTATACCCAGGCGCTTGGGTGGGTTTCAGCGTGAGAGATCTTCTGTGCCCTGTGAAGAACGCCCGATAGTCAGTATTCATTAGAAGCTAAGGCTCTTAAGGGCCAACAGCTAAGTACACTATTGCAAAGATTATTGCGTAAGACCATCTGTGGGGTAAATTCTCACTCGATTCATATTAGGCGACACCATTGATAAGCTTGGTCAAAACGTCTAAAATCAAGCCGCCCGATATGCTATAATAGCTCAAAACATGATAACTACGCCACCTTGAGCTCCCAGTTTACCATCTTGGGAGCAGGCCGTTCTAACGGGAGTAATGGATATGTGCGACTCCAACTAATACATCTCGGTCAAAAGGAAGTATTAATTTGAAAGTGTTGCTAGTCTATCCGCAGTATACGGAGACTTTCTGGAGCTTTAAACACGCCTTAAAATTCACCCCAAAGAAAGCACTGAACACGCCTCTAGGGATATTGACTGTGGCCGCTTTGCTCCCCACGGGGTGGGATAAGAAGGCGATAGACATGAATGTCACCAATCTAACTGATGAAGACATCAAATGGGCCGACTACGTTTTCATCAGTGCGATGGTAGTGCAGCAGAAATCAACTAGGGAGGTCATTAACCGATGCAAGAAACTTGATAGGAAGGTAATCGCTGGTGGGCCGCTGTTCACCAGTACATTTGGAGCTTTCAAGTTTGATATAGACCACATCATACTGAATGAAGGCGAGATTACCATACCGCTTTTTCTGGAAGACCTTCAAAAAGGCAATCCAAAACCGCTCTACAAAACTCGTCAACGTGCGGATATGACTAAGAGCCCTACTCCGCTGTTTTCTCTTTTTGACTTAAAGAAATATGCCTCGGTTACCATTCAATATTCGAGAGGCTGTCCCTACGACTGTGAATTCTGTGATATTACCCTCTTAGACGGGCATAAGCCACGCACCAAAACTAAAAGACAGATACTTGCCGAGCTGGAAGCGATATACAATCTTGGGTATCGAGGTAGTGTCTTTATTGTTGATGATAATTTCGTTGGCAACAAGCAGAAACTGAAGTCGGAAGTCCTACCAGCCATGGCTGAATGGATGAAGGATAAAGAGTACCCTTTTACATTCCTTACTCAAGCTTCCTTAAACTTGGCCGATGATAAAGATTTAATGCAACTAATGCATGAATCTGGCTTTAACAACGTATTCGTCGGCATTGAAAGCCCAAATGAAGAAAGTCTAACCGAGTGCAATAAGTTAAGTAACAAAAGGCGTGACTTGGTGGCTTCGGTTAGGAAACTGCAGAACCATGGTTTTCAGGTAATGGGAGGATTTATTCTTGGTTTTGACCACGACCCTATTTCCATATTCGAGAGTCAAATCGATTTTATTCAGAGGAGCGCCATCGTTACTGCAATGGTTAGCATACTATATGCCCCAGCCAGAACTAGACTGTGGTATCGTCTGAAGAGAGCGAACCGACTGTTAAAAGGTGGCACTGGTGATAATACCGATGGCACTATTAACTTCATTCCAAAGATGGACTTAGGAGTGCTCGTCAGCGGCTATAAGCATGTAGTGCATACTATCTATTCTCCAAAGAACTACTACGCACGGGTTCGGATGTTCCCGAAGGAGTACAAGCCCAATGCAAAAGCGAGACCATGGTCTAAGTTTGAAGGCTACCAACTGGTGGCGCTGATGAAATCAATGTTTATTCTAGGTATTAAGGAAAGGGGTAAGAAATATTACTGGAAGCTTTTTTTCTCCACTTTACGCAAATACCCCCAATCCTTTGGTCTAGCTATGACCCTCGCTGTACAGGGTTACCACCTGCGCAAAGTTTATGCAAAAGTAGAAGGCGTTAAACTCGATGACGCCCTTTTAGCTAGACAGCAAATGATTCTAAATCGAGAGCATAGCTAGCAACCCAAGACAATCGACTAGCCTCTAGTAACAAATAAACGATGTGGCTAAAAGTATAATTATCATTGATAGTCTGGGCTTAGTCTACTGTATCACTGTGCAACTGTCGATATCAGGCAATAACTTATATCGATGAATCCGAGAGTAGACCTTGCCCATGACCATTCTGTGTTAGGGCCAAGGCCACTTGAGCCGCTTCAGTCTTCAGCCCACCAGCAAAGATAGAGACTCCCGGGTCCGGTGTGCCTACCGACTACCGGGAAGGTTCCAGTAACATAAAACTCAACGCACTGTAACTCTGAGGACACCCGTTTCTTTAGCTCTTCAGCCTCGTCAGGCACACTGACGTGATTTATCACCACATGAAGCTTCTTGCCCCGGCACCTCTCCTTCATTATCTCAAGCAAGCCTTCCACCGCCTTCTTCTTGGTCCCATACCTGGCTAGAGGGGCATGGACTATTCCTTTGGTAGCGTCCGTCTCCAGAAGTGCCTTGGTTCTAATTTTAGCCTCTGCCCAGGCACGAGCGTCAAGTATCCTGCCTCCGCTGGAGAAGTACTCAAGATTATCCACGAGGACAATATACTTGACCCTGGGTATCATACTGTTAGCCACTTCAACTACCTCAGAGAAGCTCTTGCCAGCAGCGGCTGCCCTGGCGGCTTCCAAGGCAATAAGCATCTGGGCGCCACAAGCAGTGCCGGAATCAATTACCTCAATCTGGACATTGAGTCGCTCTTCTTCAGCCTTCTGCTTAGCCAGCGACGCTGCCTTTGATGACATACCAAGCCTTACGCTGTGACTAATGTATACAATACCCTCTGCCTTCTGGCTCAGCTCTCGCACTGCTTCCAGGAACTCGCCTGAAGAGATGGACGAAGACGTAGGTAGCTTCTCTGTCTCCGTTATTTGGAGCAATTTCTGGTAATACTCAGGTAGATTTACCTCGTTTTCGCGATAGAGCTTGCCGTCGATAACGATGCCCATAGGTACTATTTTGATATTGTATTTATCAGCAATCTCCTGAGAAATCTGGCTAATGGTATCAGTCATAATCGCTACTTTGCTCACTGTTACCTCCCATTCGGGGCTTCCGTTTCAACTGGCAGTCGAACGATTATCATCTGTCATCGCCCCGACAATAATGCTAGCCTCATGCCACACAGATTGTCAACTCCCACTCCGGCTCTGGGTTGTTTCAATCTGTTAGGGAAACCATCTGTAAGCGTTAAACTTTCTGACGGTTTGTGTTCCCCCTATCTTTTCATATCATGAAACTGGTGGCAGCAACAAAAGCATTTGCTGAGTATAAAATCATTGCTTAATTGACACTGCTCATGTATCATAAACTTAGGTATCTCAAGGGAGCATACATTGGAGCCTTTCCAGTCTTACTTTGGTGATTATCTCTCAGCTATCCGAGAAGCCAAGGATAAAGGAGCTTCTCATGACTACCTGCGCCAAGTCTTCATCGAGTTTGCCAGAAAGAGCTTCAAGGTTGACCCTGTTGATATCGAGCTGGAGAGGGGAATAAAAGGTGCCAAGCTGAGAGGCAGCATCGATGCGTTGTATCAGGACATCGTCTTTGAGTTCAAGCGAGACCTTAAGCTGGAAAGGGAGAAAGGCAAGGAAGAGCTGGAGCGCTATCTCCGGTCTCTGGGTGATAAGCAAGTTTTCTTTGGTGTCCTGACGGACGGTCTAACCTTCGAGGTCTATCTTCTTCAGGACGATGCGTTAAGAAAGATAGACGAGATCAGTTTAGATAGACTTCCGGTGAATGACGCCTTCCTCTGGTTTGATGCTTTTCTATTCTCGGAAAAGGAGCTCGCCCCTACCTCTCGGGATGTAGTTAAGAGATTTGGTGATACCAGCCCTGTCTTTAACTCCTCGTTCTATAGCCTAAGCCGGATGCTCGCCTCTGCTAAGGATGACCCTTCATGCCAGGTGAAATTTCGGGAATGGGATAGGCTTCTGGCTAAGGCCTACGGTCATAGCGTAGCGAGAGACGAGCTTTTTCTGCGGCACACCTACTTATCGTTATTGGTGAAGCTGCTTGCCTATTCTGCTTTGTTCAGGCAGAGACCAAAGGGGCAGGAGCTTCTTGAAATAATTACCGGTAAGGCATTCGTCAATTTGCCAAATCTCGCGGAGGAAGACTTCTTCTGCTGGGTGCTTACTCCTTCCTTACGAAAGGATGCTTTAGAGCTCCTCCGCGGTCTAGCTCAACACCTAGCGGTCTATGATTTAACCAAGGTGGATGAAGACCTATTAAAAGAGCTTTACGAAAACCTGGTTGACCGTGAGACCAAGCATGACCTTGGTGAGGTCTATACGCCTGACTGGCTTGTAGAACTGACTCTGAGAGAAGCTAACTTCAAAGCCGGGCAGAGCCTGCTTGATCCAGCCTGTGGCTCCGGCACTTTTCTCTTTACCGCCATACAGTTGTTGAGAGAACAAGAGCTTACCAGCGAGAAACTGGTGGATGAGGCTCTCAACAACATCGTGGGGGTGGATGTTCACCCATTGGCAGTAACCATCGCCAAGGTAAACTATGTGCTGGCACTTACTCCCGACCTAGCAGGCTACAAAAAGACTGTGGTTATACCTGTTTACATGGCTAACTCGCTTGAAGGTATCAGCCCATCCGGGGGGCAGATGGTTGATATCTTCACTGGTGGCAAAGACTATTTCCATATTCCGACCAGTATGGCAGAACAGCCTGCCTCTCTGGATAAAGTTATTGACGAAATGGGCAAGTACACAAGCGGTGACGAAGATATGGCTTTAGATGGCTTTTCGTCACACTTAGAAAGTCAGGGTTATAAGGATTGGGTTTATCTCTGGCGGGGCAATCTGAAACTGATGAGAAAGCTAGTGAAGCAGAGGCGTGATACCATTTGGACATTTATTTTGAAGAATTACTACCGTCCCGCCTACCTGCACCGACACCCATTTGACCTCGTAGCCGGCAATCCACCATGGCTTTCTTACCGTTACATCACCGAACCAGAGTATCAGGCACAGGTCAAAAGACTGACTTTTTCTTATGGTCTGCTAAGCAAGAAAGAGGTCAAGCTCTATACACATATGGAGTTGGCAACGCTGTTTTTCGTCCTGTCAACCGATGCCTACTTGAAAAAGGAGGGTATCATCGCCTTTGTAATGCCTCGTAGTGTGCTTACCGGTGCAAAACAGCACAAACGCTTTCAGGAATTCCTTAAGGGCTACCAGCTTCCGCCAACACAGCTAGAAAAAGTGATGGATGTTGAAGAGGTCTCGCCACTTTTCAACGTTCCCGCCTGCGTCTTGATTGCCAAGAAACATGGACAAGTAGAAAAGGTGGCAGTGAAGATACTAAAGGGTGGACTAACCAGCAAGAATGTCGGGTGGTCAATGGCAAAAGTTGAACTAAAGGCTGCTACAAAGCAGAAGCCGGCTGACAAAATATTTCCACCTACACTTGAGCCCAGCACATACCTTAAACAAATAAAAGAGGGCGCCACCATTGTGCCACGCAGTCTGTGGTTTGTCCAACCCGTTGCCAGCGCCTATGGAACCAATCAGGCAAAACCAGCCTTGGAAACACATCCCGAAGCGCAAAAAACTGCCAAGAAACCGTGGCAGAATATTTATCTTAAAGGCGAGGTTGAGGCCCAATACCTCTATGCCACTATACTGGGAAGGCAACTATTACCGTTTGGCTATACTGGCCTGAGCCTAGTGGTTCTGCCAATGGAAGATAAACAAACCGGACTTAGTATGGTAAATAAAGAAATGGCGCTAGGGAAAGGGCACTCTGGGCTCCATAACTGGCTGAACCAAACTGAGGCTCTGTGGAATACCAAGAAAAAAGTCGGAAACAAATCCACTGTTTATCAGTGGCTGGATTATGTCGGAAAACTAACATCTCAGCATCCCGCTGGCTACCACACGGTTGTGTATAACAGAGCCGGAACTAACCTTGCTTCCTGTGTGATATCACCCCCACTCCTAAAAACAGGGTTGCCTGTTAAGGGTTTCGCTGCCGACGCTGACACGTACTACTACCAGACCAAAGATGACATGGAAGCCCACTATTTATGTGCTTTCCTTAATGCCCCTTATGTAGATGAGACAATTAAACCTCACCAGACCAGAGGATTCAAAGGGGTTGAACGAGACATACACCGCCGTCCATTTGAGGTTGTCCCCATTCCCAGGTTTAACCCTGAAGATGGGAAACACCAGAAACTGGCAGAGCTGTCCAGAGAATGTCACCGGAAGGTCGCTCAACTAAAATTAGAGGGTAAATCAATTGGCTTTCTGCGCAATAAGGTTAGAGAGCACCTGAGCCAGGAACTCGCCGAAATTGATAAGCTGGTAAAAAGTATTCTGGCTTAGTAGTCAACCTCAACTAATTAAGTCTTTTACCACGTAGAAGTCAACCGGGAGCCTGTCCGATGTGAACCATCAGATGTGAACCATCAAAGGAGCAGCCGCACATGAGTGCTAAAAAGGCTAGAGACCTAGAAACTATTTTAGACAACCTTTATGAGCAATGGAGGGAAATAAGGAAGGAGACCATAGAGCGATTGGGAGGGAAAGAAGCCCTCAAGATTATAGATTTCCACGCGAACAACTGGATAGACATTGTGAAGTGGATTTCTTCTGAATACAAAGGAGAAGAACAAATGAACATCGTCGGTTTCCAGTTTTTCAGGCTGTTTAAGGAGGTTTACTGGCTACAGTTTCTCTTTCACACGGGGAATTACCCCACTGCTTACAGAAATCTGCGCTACATCTTGGAGATGATTTGCCAAGCTTACTACGTGGACAGTAAGTATCCAACCTTGTCCCTTGACGAGCAAATGGAGAAAACGAAAGATGTAGAAGAACGTGTTTTCGGTTGGAGCATCGTTAGCAGTACGCTGGAAAAGGTCTTGAACAAAACGGTTGAGGAAGTTCGGGCCGGCTTTAAACCGTTATGGGACGACCTTAACAGATATGCTCATCCGTCGGTGAGGCAAATGGATTTGGTCGCCGAGAAAGACTTTGCGGCCTTAGTGACAGACTCGTTCAACGAGACCCTGGCACGGGAATTGTTGGGAGTAACCGATAAGGTGTTTGATATTGCATATGCAGTTGTCTTGAGAAGGTTCCCCAAAGCCACAACTTTGGTTCAGCAATATGAGTTTATCCACGAATGGAAAGAATGTCTGCCAAATACAATTGGCGTCGTAAGACAATTAGGTTGACAGCCAAATGAGTGCTTGACATTTGTTGCTTCCTCAACAAGACAGCGCTCTGTGTGATGAGCTCGGTTATCGTTGCACACGAAACTGACATTTGTTGGATTTCAACTGAATTTGGGGGGTGAACACGTTGCGTACCGGTTACCCAAATCGGTGTGGTATAATCTCTAGCAGAGCGCATAGAGTTGAAGGGAGGGGATAATGCCTACGATCTTCTTTTATGGCCCGGACTTAGACGATGTCAACAAAAAGGAACTCATAAGGGATTTCACGGAGACGGCCAGCAGACTTACCGGAATAGATAAGTCGGCTTTCATAATCTACTTGAGGGCTTCTTCACCGGATAATGTTGGCGTCGGTGGAGAGTTACTACGAGAGAGATTGGAGCGACAGAAGGGGTAAAAGAAACTGCCAACCTTCAACAGGTGGTGAAACCCCATTACCCTCGTGTCGCACTGACTTGGCTATCACTACCAGTCCCGCGAGAGAGTCCTAGAGCTCTTCTCACCAGCCTCAGCAAAGCCGTGGCAGATGATAAAACAGGCTCGAATGAGGTCTTTGCCTTGCATGCTGTAGAGGCAGTGAACGATTCTCGGTTTTGTTCATGGCGGTCCGCGTCTGCGTTCCACAAGGAACCGGTGCTACCGGTGTGCTCGACTGCTCGTCCACTCCGTCAAACATATCCCGCTGGGTACCCAGCCTCAACCTGAGATGTGCCCCGATTGCCTTCATTTCCTTGGAGACTCACTGTCCCGACGATTGGGACTTCTGGTCAAGACAGTCCCATAATATGTCCCAGTTGTTCCTGTATTTGTCGATAGATTTGACCGCTGGATGAAAGCGCCAACGCTTTAAGTTATTAGGGTCACCTTCGAAATACTTGGTGATAACCCCTTGAAACCAATCGTAAACAGACTTTGATGGGACAATGAAGACATCAGGTAATTCTCCGCTACCCGCTTTTAGATCAACAAAGGCGAAAAACAGGTCTGGCCGATGTTGCATAGCAGACCTTTGGCCCACATCCCATTCATAGTGGTCTGGCTTCTTATTTGCTCCTCGACCTCTTGTTCGTAGTGCCCAATGCGACGTTTTTACCTGCAATGAGAGACTAGTTGAACCATCTATACGCCCAACCAGAATATCTACAGAGGGAGCATTGCCGTAAGTTACTGCGGCGTGGAAGTTGCGAGCAGCTAACTGAGAAGCAACGTGATAGACTCCGGCAGTACCAGTTAGAATTCCAGAACGTTTTGGCACTTCTGGTCTCTCCTCCTTTGGCCTCGGCTTTCTTCCCTATTAACCGCTCAATTATACCATTCAACCAGCTTTATGAAACACCATCGGAACATAATTACCAAGGTGTGGTGGAAGTGAGCATGAATTGTAACCCTCCCACACATAGGCTCAACAATAACTCATTTTGTTAAGCCTGGGTGGCCCAGCAGGCACTCTCTAGGGTTTTTGAGCAATCCCCCTTGACCCCAAAAAGCGGGAAGAAATGAAAAAGGCTTGAGGCTGTTGAGAGTGAACTCTTAGGAGGATTACTCAGCTTCTGTCGCAGTAACGTTGTAGCCTTTGTGGAAAACAGGCTTTACTATTTTCTACCTGGCTTGACAAACCCTAGGCCTCTTTGCTATATTTATCGTCGAAAGTTTTCAGCATCTCGGAACACGGATAGAGCCGTGGCGGACCCGTCGCTGTAATTGGGGACTGAAGTCTGCTAAAACGCTTAGAAGCGTGGTCACTGTTCCGCTAAAGCGGGATGGGAAGGCTGCAGACGAAGGGGGGATCCAAGAGCCAGAAGACCTGCTGAAGCTAAATAAACACGGAACCTGATGGTAAAGGGCTCCGGCTCATCGAAAAGGTGCGCCAGAGCCCTTTTCTTTTTGGGTTGTGGGGTACGAATAACCGGAAAGGAGGGAAGAATGGACAAGAGAAACGGGAAGGATGTCATCGCTTACCGCAAAAAGTGCCAAGCTGATGGCACCGGGCTTTCTCACTACATTCTGATGGATAAGAAGGGAAGGTGAGAATGTCCGCAAAGTCAATTTGCGTAGCGGCCCCTTCACGGGGTTGCTACGTTAACACCGGAAATGGACCAATGCTTCAGCCAATAGACATTGGCCATGATACCTATGCTGGCTTGGTTGATCCAGATACCGGTTTCTGGTCTCTGGTAAGAAAGAACAAGCTGGGTGAAGTTATTGCCGCAGGGGAGCTACTTTCCCAGTATCGCAAGAAGTCAGTTGCCTTTGCCAAGGAGATGCATATGCTTCGCTTTGGGCTAAAGCCCTCGGCTGTCTATCTAAACCCAACCGAGCGCTGCAATCTAAACTGCGACTATTGCTATATCCCGGAGGAAATGCGTAAGGGCGGAAAACATATGTCGGAGGCTGAGTTACTGGAAGCTTTGACCATTCTGAAGAGCTACTTTAAGCGAACAGTACGAAAGGGCTTACTTCCCCAAATCGTGTTCCATGGCGCTGAGCCTATGCTCAATCGTGAGGCGATGTTTGCTGCCATTGAGCAGTACCGTGATGATTTCCGTTTCGGAGTTCAGACCAATGGCACTCTTCTAGATGAGGCCGCTATCAACTTTCTGACCTCGCATAGTGTGGGCATAGGGCTTTCTCTTGATGGACATATTGCTGCGGTTGCCGACAGGACCCGTTGCAACTGGTCTGGGAAAGGGTCATTCTCAGAGGTGTTAGCCGCTATGGAACGGCTCAGGGGATACCCTGGTTATAATGTTATTTGTACCGTAACCAAAGAGAATATGCGGTCACTGAGTAAGATCGTAGAATTCTTCCATACTTGTGATGTACCAGTCTGCATGCTCAACCCTGTGCGCTGTACTCAGCCGGGCGCACAGGGTTTAAAGCCGAGCGATGTCCAGTTGGCAAGATACTACCTAGCAGCGCTGGACTGTACCTATGAACTCTACAGGAAGACTGGGCGCAAGCTGGTGGTTGCCAACTTCGCTAACGTGCTAGTAAGCATTGTGGCACCTACTGCCAGGAGGCTCATGTGTGATATTTCACCCTGTGGTGGTGGGCGATGCTTCTTTGCGCTTTCCGCCAAGGGTGACATGTTTCCCTGTAGTGAATTTATTGGCTTGCCGGATTTCAGGGGTGGGAATATCTTTACTGACAACATCGATAACGTTCTTGCCAGTGACGCCTTTGCCAAGGTGATCGGACGCAAGATTGAGGACATTGAGCCCTGCCGGCGTTGCGCAGTTCGCCATTTCTGCGGCTCACCATGCCCGGCAGAAGCTCAGGAAATGAATGGGAGCATGAGTAGCACGGGGGCCTTTTGTGAGCTATATGAGGAACAGGTGCGGTATGCACTGCGTCTGATTGCTGACAGGAAGGAAGAGGCTTTCCTGTGGGATGGCTGGGATTCAGGAACGACGACCACGTTTGATATTTCTATGTGATAAATCCGTCGCTTGCCTCCTAGATTTTTGAAAATCTCCGCTACTCAAAAGGGAGAGCATAGTAGCCTTCGACAACCACATAGTTTTGCTTAAACATCGGAATCGGTGCAGCGGTGGCAGGCTGACTATTCTATCGCGATACTTGTGATAAGAAACGATTGCTTGGACGGTAGGCCTGTTAAACAAAAGGGCGTTCTGTGTCCCCAAATATTTACTGAGGTACAAATGCACTATTCCTTCTAAGG
>CAZCAS010000015.1:0-16650 GCA_964496725.1 uncultured Dehalococcoidales bacterium | reverse complement strand
AAACATCCCCGCCCTGGAAAAGCTGGCTCGCAGCAAGCGGCAGATACGACCCTTCACCGAGGAATACACCCTCAACGATGAACGCCGCTTATACCTGCTGGGAGAGGGAAGATTGATTAACCTGGCTGCCGCTGAAGGGCACCCCCCCACCGTTATGGATATGAGCTTCGCCAACCAAGCCCTATGTCTGGAATACGTAGTCAAGAATCAGAACAAACTCCAGCCCAAAGTCTATCCCGTACCAGAAGAAATAGATAAACAGGTGGCCCGATTAAAACTAAACTCCATGGGCATTAATATTGATAGTTTAACCCCAGAGCAAGAAAAATACCTGACCAGCTGGGAGGAAGGAACATAAAAGGAGGAAAAATGTCAAACAGTTTTAATAGCTCTCCCACCTATATGCTCACTTCGGAATCGGTTACCGAAGGGCATCCTGATAAGCTATGCGACCATATATCAGATGCTATTCTGGACGCTATCCTGAGTAAGGACCCATATGCCAGAGTAGCCTGTGAGACAGCGATAACCAACGGGTTGATAATTGTGATGGGTGAGATTACCACCAATTGCTATGTTGAAATCCCCCGGATAGTAAGAGCGGTAGTCCACGATGTAGGCTATACCAAACCTGAATATGGCTTTGACCATCAATCCTGTGGAGTGCTGGTCTCCATCAGCGAGCAATCCGCCGATATCGCCCGGGGGGTGGATAAATCACAGGAAGCAAAAACGGCCTCAGCGGCAAATGACCTAGATAAGATTGGCGCTGGTGATCAGGGGATGATGATCGGCTTCGCCTGTAATGAGACCCCCGAGCTTATGCCCATGCCTATTTCTCTGTCACATAAGCTATGTCGCCATCTAGCCCAGGTTAGAAAGGATAAGACCCTACCCTATCTACGCCCCGATGGGAAATCGCAGGTAACAGTAGAATACCACAACGGCATCCCCAAGCGAATTGCCAGCGTGGTAATAGGAGCCCAACATGACCCCGACATCAGCCATGACAAAATCGAAAAGGATATTATTGAGCAGGTAATCAAGGTGGTTGTTCCTCCTGCATTACTTGACAACCAAACTAAATATTATGTCAACGCCACTGGCCGGTTTGTCATCGGCGGGCCTGTATCCGACACCGGTTTCACCGGCCGTAAGATATTAGTTGACACCTACGGCGGCATAGCTCGGCACGGCGGTGGTGCTTTCTCAGGGAAAGACCCGACCAAGGTCGACCGCTCAGCAGCTTATGCCGCCCGCTACATAGCCAAGAACATGGTGGCTGCCGGGCTAGCCGAACGGTTAGAACTCCAGGTCTCCTATGTTATCGGTGTGGCTCACCCGCTTTCTATCTCCGTAGAAACCTTTGGTACGGCTAAGGTTGACCAAGCAGTATTACTCGACCTGATTAATAAACATTTTGACCTCAGACCTGAAGCCATTATCCGCACCCTCAACCTCCGCCACCCTATTTACCGGCAGACCGCCTGCTATGGGCACTTCGGGCGAGATGACCTCAACCTCCCTTGGGAGAAGACCGACAAAGCCAAAATCCTCCGAAAAGAAGCGTTGGGTAAGGGATAATGGAAAAGGTGCTCCTTTCCTGGAGTGGTGGCAAGGATAGCGCCATGACTCTATATGAAATCCAAAAAAGCCAAAGATACGAAATAGTATCCCTGCTCACTACCGTTACCGAGGACTATGACCGGGTCAGCCTGCACGGCGTCCCCAGGATTATGATTGAGCAACAGGCAAAATCTCTGGGGTTACCCCTCCACAAGGTATTTATTCCCAAGGCATCTTCCAATGAAGAATACGAAGCCAGGATGAATGAAACCCTAACCGAGTTTAAACAAGATGGCATCTCTCAGGTAATTTTTGGTGATATCTTTCTCCAATGGGTAAAGGAGTACCGGGAAAACAATCTATCCAAGCTGGGAATGAAGCCTTTGTTCCCTATATGGGGGAGGGACACCACTGAACTCACCCGGTCATTTATCGCCCTGGGCTTCAAGGCCGTGGTCACCTGCGTTGATACCAAGGTCCTTGACAAGAGTTTTTTAGGCAGAGTAATCGACGAAAGCTTCACCACCCAACTTCCCCCCAATGTCGACCAGGCGGGCGAAAACGGAGAATTTCACTCCTTCGTCTTTGATGGACCGATATTTAAAGAGAAAATAGCCTATAAGCTGGGCAGACAGGTGACAAAGGACTCATTCTACTTCCGCGATTTACTGCCGATAAAAGGGGAAAGAAGGCAAGATGAAAATCCTGGGTGTTTGCGGGACTCATAAAAAGAACAAGAAGGAAAGTGCAAGCTGGTTCTTATTAAAGAAAGCACTCGAGTGTGCTCGCGAACTCGGGGCTGAGACTGACGCGATTAATTTCGCCGATTATAACATACTGCCCTGCCTGGGATGCAATGTATGCATGACCGGTAAAACTTGCCCACAGCTGAAAAAACATGAGGATGAGACATTAAAGGTTGTCGAGAAAATAAGATGGTCAAATGGGATTATTTTTTCCTACCCCGTCTACGGTCTTCATCCGCCAAGTATACTCTGCAATTTCATCGGCGGCAGAGGCAAAGCATTTCTCGCTGAAGACGAGGTGGTGGCAGGCAAGCAGTTATTCGGGGAATCAACGATCTTTAGGGGAAAGTTTATTGGTTCGATTGTCAATGCGGGTGGATTTGGTATGGAGCCAGCACTAAACACATTCTTCCCAGCCTTCCTTCACACCAAAGCAATTCAAGTTGCTTGTGTTGGTGTCTCCCTGCTGGAATACCAATTTAACCCAGTGCTCAAAAAGTCAGGGATGGGGAAAAGACTAGAAGACGCCGACTGGGCAATCGAAATGGCTAGGAGCGTGGCAAAACGAATGGTAAACATATATCACTCACCCGCGCTCCCTATCTTGAAGAATATGCTCGGTTTGAAAGAAATAGAGATACCGGAAAAAGAGGATAGGATAGGGGGAGAAGTATTCTGGACCCCTGAAGCAAAAAAGGCAATCAATAAAATACCTTTTTTCGTGCGCCATATGGCGAAGCGAACCATTGAGGAAGAGGCAAGAGAAAAGGGTATATCAGAAATCACCGTAGATTGGATGCTAGAAGTTAAAAAGAAGATGGGAAGATAAGGGATAGATATAAAGTGAGCACTACAATTAAATTCGGTACCGATGGCTGGCGTGGGATTATCGCTCAGGACTTCACCTTCTATAATGTGCGGATTTGCGCTCAGGCAGTGGCCGAGTATTTAAAACAGAGCGGACTGGCTCACCAAGGGCTGATTGTAGGACATGATACCCGTTTTGCCTCCGAGGATTTCGCTTCAGTTGCTGCTGAGGTAGCGGCTGGCAACGGGATAAAGGTATCCCTCTGTCCCCAGCCTACGCCGACGCCGGTGGTAAGCTATGGCGTCCTCGCCCAAAAGGCAGGCGGAGCTATCGTCATCACCGCCAGCCATAATCCAGCCAAATGGAACGGCTTTAAGTATAAGTCTGAATTCGGCTCCAGTGCCTCGCCTGAGGTGACAGCCCAAATAGAAAAAAACATCTCTGACATCCTCAGCACAGGCAAAGTAAACCAGATACCACGGGCTGAAGCCCTCGATAAAGGATTGATAGAATATCTCGACCTAGCCCCTGTCTATTCCAAGCATTTAACCAGCCTCATCGACCTGAATGAGCTACGCCGAGCCAAGCTAAAGGTAGTCGTTGACCCTATGTACGGGGCAGGAATCGGCTATTTCCAGACCCTGTTAAGCGAGGGGGCTATGGAACTAATAGAGATAAATAGAGAACGAAATCCCCTCTTTCCCGACATACAACCGGAGCCAATCGCCGCCAACCTGGACAAACTCTCAGCTACGGTTAAAAAACATAAGGCAGATGTAGGAGTGGCTACCGACGGCGATGCCGACCGAGTTGGCATCGTAGACGAGAAGGGTGTATTTCTCACCCCTCTCCAGGTCTTTGCTCTGCTCGCTCTTTACCTGCTGGAGGTACGCGGCGAGCGAGGGCCCATAGTGAAGACAATAACCACCACCAATATGCTGTACCGCCTGGGAGAGATATTCGGGGTGACAATCCATGAGACACCGGTTGGCTTCAAGTATGTTGCCCCAATAATGCTAGCAGAAAATGCCCTCGTTGGCGGTGAGGAATCCGGTGGCTACGGCTTCAGAGGTCACATGCCGGAACGAGATGGCATCCTGGCCGGGCTCTACTTCCTCGACCTGATGGTCAAAACAGGCAAAAAACCCTCGCAACTAATCGACTACCTCTACAGCAAGGTTGGACCCCACCACTTTAAGCGCATAGACATAGAATTTCCCGAGGACAAGCGTGAACCAATAACTAATCGGGTAAAAAGTAATCCCCCGGATGCGATTGATGGTGTTAAAGTCGTTAAGGTGGATACTTTTGATGGCTTCCGCTTTACCCTGGCTGACAATACTTGGCTGCTAATCAGGTTCTCTGGAACTGAGCCAGTGCTTCGCCTCTATGCTGAAAGCGATTCCCCAGCCCGAGTGGAAAAACTGCTTGAGATAGGAAGGGAACTAGCCGGGGTCTAAGGAGAGCTGGATATGAAAGACGAGCTTCCCCGAAAAACAGAGAAGCCCTGGGGTTATGAGCTGCTATATGCCCATACCACCAAATATGTGGGCAAGATAATCTTTGTTAAAAAGGGACATCGGCTCAGCCTCCAATACCATGAGAAGAAAGACGAAAGCATGTATATCTATCAGGGGAAGGTAAAGATTGAAGTTGAAGGCGCCGATGGCCAGATGAAATCATACATAGCTCAACCCGGCCACACTATCAGAATCCCTCCCCACACCAAGCACCGACTGGAGGCTATAGAAGACACGACCCTCCTTGAGGTATCCACGCCTGAACTGGAAGACATAGTCAGAGTAGAGGACGACTACGGAAGAGCCAAGCCCTAAATAAAGTAGGTTACCGCTTGGTGTATTGAGGGGCTTTGCGAGCACGCCTGAGTCCAGCCTTCTTCCGCTCTTTAATCCGGGGGTCACGGGTAAGCAACCCCTTCTGGCGGAGTACCGGCCTCAGCTTCCCATCGGCTTCTACCAGAGCCCGAGCAATACCATGGGAAATAGCACCACCCTGCCCTGATATACCGCTCCCGTTCACATTAACCTCAGCATTGTACTTGCCAACATTATCAGTAACCAAAAACGGTTGTATTATGGTGCGACGGTGTTCAGGGCGCGGGAAACGCTCCTCATAAGGAACACCATTGACAATGATAGCGCCATTGCCCGGCGACAGTCTTACTCGAGCCACAGCCGTCTTGCGTCTACCTACGCCATAAAAGTAAGTTTGTTTTTCCATCTGAACCCTATTTCTTCTTAACCGGGTGCGGGTGAGTATCACCGACATATACCCTGAGCTTCTTCATCATACTAGCACCCAGTCGGGTGTGGGGCAACATCCCCTTAACCGCATGCTCAATCACTCGCGTGGGATCGGTCTCCATCAATTTATCATAAGTAATACTCTTAAGTCCCCCGGGATACCCGGAATGCCTATAATAGACCTTCAGTTGAGCCTTATTACCGGTAACCCGAACCTTATCAGCATTAATAACAACCACATAATCGCCGGTATCCAAATTCCGAGTGAATATCGGCTTGTGCTTGCCCATAAGCAAACGAGCTGCCTGAGTGGCCAGTTTGCCTAAAACCTGATCGGCAGCATCAATAACATGCCACTCTCGCTTGATTTCAGATGCCTTAACGCTATAAGTTTTCACTACATCTCCTCTCCAAAAGGGCTGGGATAATTTACCCTCATGAGGCACAGCCCGCAGGCAGGAGCAGTGGGAGCAGCTAAACCGGGCTGCTTCGCCTCCATTATATCACGAAACTGGTCAACGGTCACCTTACCCAAACCAACTTTAATCAGAGGGCCCACTGTATTACGCACCTGGTGAGGCAGGAAGGAGTTAGCCATTATAACAAAAGTTACTAAATCTCCGTCCTTCTCCACTTTCACCTGATGCACATTCCGCTTCGTGGTTTTCAACTCAACCCCTATACAACTAGCAAATGAGGCGAAGTCATGCTCACCAGCAAGATACTGACATGCCTTATTCATAGCCACAATATCAATATGCCCGGCAACACGATAAGATAAACCATCGCTGAATGGAGACCGGCTCAAGCTATTTAATATACAGTATTTATACTCCCGACTGACAGCATCACGCCTGACATCGAAAGTATCCTCTGCCTTATACGCCGCTCTAATGGCGATATCCTCAGGCAAATGGTAGTTTAAACCATTAATAAAAGCTCGCGGAGGAAGGGGTGAACTGGTCCTAAGGCTAACCACTTGGCCTTTAGCATGAACCCCAGCGTCAGTCCGACTGGCCCCCAGCACCCGGAGCTTTTCTCCAGTAAGCTTACCCAACGCTTCCTCCAGCTCACCTTGAATAGTAGGAGCATTAGCTTGAAACTGGAATCCATGGTAGTGAGTGCCCTCATATTCCACGATTAACACTATCTTAGCGGTTGTCGCCGTTTGACCGCCCCCTTACTCTACCAGCTCCAGCTGAACCATAGCTGCCCCATCACCCAACCTGGGTCCCAGCTTAGTGAGACGGGTATATCCACCAGGGCGCTCAGCGTACCTAGAGGCGAGAGCAGTAAACACCTTATCGGCTACCTGCTTATCTAAGACAAATGCTGTTACCTGACGAAGTGAGTGAAGTCCGCCCTTCTTCCCCAAACCAATCATTTTCTCCGCCAAGCCACATACTTCCTTGGCCTTGGCCTCAGTGGTGGTAATTTTTTCATGTTTTAAGAGGTCAGTAACCAAGTTACGATACATCGCCCTCCTGTGTCCTGAGGGCCTGCTCAAATGCCTACCGGCTATTTTATGCCTCATCCTCTGTTTCCTCTCCAGTTGGCTGGGTGGACTCTTCAACATCAGGTTTAAGGGAAAGCTCAAGCTCCCCAAGACGTTCCTCCAGCTCCCTCTTCGACTTCTGCCCGAAATTCCGCAAGGCAAGCAACTCTTTCTCTGTCTTACCTATAAGTTGCCCCAAAGTGTCAATGCCACCACGCCGCAGGCAATTCATAGTACGTACTGATAAATTCATTTGCTCCACGGGCATATTATATATCTCATCAGGAATAGATAAGCGGACAGCCTCCTCCTCTTCCTTCAGTTGGGAGACCCTGACATAATCAACAAAGGGGGTCAACTGCTCTACTAGAATGGCAGCACCGCGGCTAATAGCCTCGGTCGGTGACACAGTACCGTCTGTCCACAAATCCAGAAACAACTGCTGGTGGCTACTCTCCCGCCCAACGTGAATGGGTTCAACGGTGAAATTAACCTTACGTATCGGGGTAAAGATAGCATCCACTGGAATCGTTCCCATAGGCAGATTGCCACTGGACTCAGCTTGCTTATAGCCCTCTCCTATTTCCACATCAAGCTCCGCATAGAGCTTTGCTTCAGAAGAATCTAAAGTGGCTAAATGAAGCTCAGGGTTGGCAATTTCAAAGTCAGTTGATGGTTTAATGTCAGCGGCGCTAACCCACCCTTCACCCTCCACCTCCAGTATCAACTTGCCTAGTTGGTTTGAGAGGGGGATTAACCGCAACTCTTTGATATTAAGCAAAAACTCTGGGACATCTTCCTGCATATGAGGGATAGTGGAGAATTCATGATGAATCCCCTCAATCCTAATCCTAGTTACTGCCGCCCCAGGAAGATAACTAAGCAGCACCCTTCGTAAAGAGTTCCCTAAAGTGACGCCGAAGCCTCTCTCCAGTGGAGAGGCCACAAATCGCCCAAAGTTATCTCTGAGCTCCACACACTCAATCTTCGGAACTACTAAGCGCGACAAAATGCTACCTCCTCATTAATTATCTTATCGTGAGTAGTACTCAACTATAGCCTTGCCCTCAAATTTAGCATCAACGTCATCAGGGGTAGGTAGCGATGAGATTCGACCGACAAGCTTCTCTTTATCCAAACTCAACCAACTCGGAATCGACTTAGCCTCAATATTCTGAGCCACTTGCTTATAATATTCGCCTTTGGTACTACTCTCCTTCCAACTAATAGTATCACCTTCTTTAGTTAAGCAGGAGGGTATATTGGTTTTATGCCCATTAAGTATGATATGCCCATGCTGAACCAGCTGACGGGCCTGAGGACGAGAATCAGCAAAGCCTAAACGATAGACTACATTATCAAGCCGCCTCTCCAGCAGCACTAGTAGATTCTCACCAGTGATGCCTGACTGTCTCGCGGCTTGGGCAAAAGTCCGCCTGAACTGCCTCTCCATAATCCCGTAGCTATAGCGGGCTTTCTGCTTCTCCTTTAATTGGAAACCACGGTCAGAAATTCTGCGCTGTCGAGTAAACTGCCGCCCCGATGTTTTTGATACTTTCTCCATGGCACACTTGGAGGTAAGACACCTGCCACCTTTAAGCATTAATTTCTCACCGCTACGACGGCACAATCGACAAACTGCTGCTATATACCTTGCCACTTATCTGCTCCTATACTCGTCTTCTTTTGGGAGGGCGACAACCATCATGCGGGATAGGAGTCACATCCCTAATACTAATAATATTAATGCCAGCGCTCTGCAGAGAACGAATAGCTGCCTCGCGTCCGCTGCCCGGCCCTTTAACGTAAACGTCTACTTGACGTAAGCCGTGCTCCATTCCCTTCCGCGCCGCCTCTTGAGCCGCCAATTGAGCAGCATAAGGAGTGCCTTTACGCGAGCCCTTAAACCCAGCCGCTCCCGAACTTCCCCAGGCGATAACATTCCCCTGAGGGTCAGTAAGAGTCACTATAGTATTATTAAAGGTTGACTGTATATAGGCTCTCCCTGCTGGGATAGATTTACGTTCTCGTTTTCTTCTTGTTCGCTTCTTTTGTGCCATTTTGATCTCCTCTTCAACTATATAGCAACTTTTTTACTTCTTGGCTACACCCCGTCTCTTTCCTCTACCAGCCACTGTCTTACGAGAACCACGCCTAGTACGAGCATTGGTTCGTGTTCGCTGCCCCCTGACAGGCAGGGCATGGCGATGTCTGATGCCACGATAGCTACCAATCTCAATGAGACGCTTAACATTAAGGTCAACCTCTTTCCTCAGTTCCCCCTCAACCTTATACTCCCGGTCAATAATCTCTCTGAGGCGATTAACCTCATCCTCAGTCAGCTTATCCACCGTGACCTCAGCCTTTATATCGGCTTGAGCTAGAATCCTCTGGCTCACGTTAGGCCCAATACCATGGATATACTGCAGTGAAACCCAAACCTGCTTATTCTTAGGTATATCTACACCAGCTATGCGCGGCATCTATAACCCCCTCTCATCATATACTTAGCCCTGCCTCTGTTTATGCCTAGGGTTGCGACAAATAATCCTGACCACCCCACGCCGCTTCACCACCCTACACTTTTCACATCTAACTTTAACTGAAGCTTTAACTTTCATGATAACTCCCCAATTACTTCAACCGATAAGTAATCCTGCCTCGACTCAGGTCGTAAGGGGAAAGCTCTATCAACACTTTATCACCAGGCAAGATTCTAATATAGTGTAATCTTATCTTGCCAGAAATATGAGCCAGTACCTTATGTCCATTAGCCAACTCCACCCGAAACATAGCATTGGGCAGTGACTCCAGTACTTCCCCCTCGACCTCAATAGTCTCTTTCTTAGGCACCACGCTCCTTCACTATATAATAGTAAGCACCTCGGGCTCAGCATCGGTAATAGCAATGGTATGCTCAAAGTGAGCTGAGAGTCTCCCGTCAGCAGTAAGTACCGTCCAACGGTTACCATCAAGCCGAGTATGCCAATCGCCGACATTCACCATAGGCTCAAGAGCAAGGGTCATACCCTTTCTTAATACTGGTCCAGTCCCTGGTTGGCCAAAATTAGGTATCTGAGGCTCCTCATGCATCTCCCGACCAATACCATGGCCAGTATACTCACGGACTACTGAATAGCCTCCTGACTCAGCACAATCCTGAATTGCCGCTGAAATATCTCCCAACCTTCTCCCTGAACGGGCAGCAGTGATGCCAGCCTGTAAAGCAGCCCGGGCAATCTCCATAAGTTGCCTCGCCTGTGAGTCGACCTCGCCCACACCTATGGTCACCGCCGCATCACTCTGAAAACCATCAAAAATCACCCCGAAGTCAAGAGATACAATATCACCCTCATTTATAACCCGCTCACCAGGGATACCATGCACTATCTCATCATTTACTGAAACACAAAGGTTAGCTGGAAATCCCCTGTACCCTTTAAACGAGGGTTTTGCCCCTAGCCTTTCTGCTTCTCTACCTGCGATAATATCCAACTCCTTAGTCTTCATCCCCGGTATCACCTGCTTACTCAATATATCCAGCACAGCGGCCACAACTTTGCCTGCCTGCCGCATAATAGCAATCTCTCGGTCCGACTTGATAATTATACCCATCCAATTATAAACCCTCCCCCCAAAGGGCATCGAGTATCCTGCCACCCACCTCACCCACATCTCCCTCTCCATCGACTGTTAACAGCTTACCATCCTGAGCATAATAGTCGATAAGGGGGGCTGTCTCGGCAGAGTAAACCTCCAGCCGCTTTTCGACAGCCTCAGCACTATCATCAGCACGCTGGTATAACTCACTGCCGCACTCATCGCACCTGCCCCAAACCCTGGGAGGAGAACTCACAGTGTGATAGGGCATCTGGCAACTGCGACAAATCCAGCGTTTGTCCAAGCGCCTTGCAAGCTCCTCTTCAGAGACCTTGATATGCACCACTTTATCTATAGCCTTATCCTGCTGGGCCAAAGCCTTATCCAGTGCTCTAGCCTGTTCCAGATTCCGGGGGAAACCATCAAGGACAACCCCGGATTCACAATCCGGAGTCGAGATACGCTGTAAAACCATTGGTATCGCAACAGAGTCAGGAACTAAAACTCCCTTTTCTACATAAGACTTAGCCTTCATTCCCAACTCAGTCCCCCGTTCTATTTCCTGGCGAAGCAAGTCGCCCACAGCAAAATGCACTAGATTCAGCTTCTGAGCCACATAAGCAGCTTGTGTCCCCTTGCCGGCTCCAGGAGCACCCAGAAAGATAATATACACCCTTTCTCCTATTTGATAAAGCCTTCATAGCGTCGCATTATCAGTTGTGCTTCTATCTGTTTCATAGTATCCAGAATAACACCGACCACAATGAGCAAACCCATACTGGATAATTGAAGGTCAACGCCGGTAGCTTCCCTACCGACGAAGGGCATTATCCCCACAATAGCCAAAAAGAAGGCTCCTGCCCAAGTAATGTTCTTAATAACCCGGTTAAGATATTCAGAAGTATGTTTCCCCGGCCTAATTCCAGGGATAAACCCGCCCTGTCGCTGTAATACACCAGGCAAATCCTGTTGCTGAAATATCACCATAGTATAGAAGAAGGTGAAGGCAATAGCCAGCGCAAAGAAAAGCCCCCAATAAAACAAGCCCATAGGCAATGCTGCGTGAGGGTCAAACAGGTTAGCAATATAGTTGGCAAAATTAGGCTCAGCCCCCGCAGGAGCGGCAAAATAACTAGCTATCATACCAGGGAACATCACCACTGACATGGCAAAGATAAGGGGTATCATTCCAGCCATGTTCACCCGCAGTGGGACATGGGTTGAGCCCGCTTGCCGATACATACGACCACTGCGAAAGGTACTGCGAGCATATTGCACAGGAACACGACGGTGCGCCTCGGTAAAGATGACTATTACCGCCACTGTGATTAAGGCCAGAACAACATAAGCCACCAAACCAGTAGGATTGGTCATCGCCGCGAAGCGACCCCGGACCACCAAGTTACTGAAACCAGCCACGATACCACCAAATATTATTATAGACACACCGTTACCGATGCCATATTCCGTAATAAGCTCACCCAGCCAGACTAAGAACATGGTGCCAGCTATCATAGACAAAACCATGGCTGCCGTGGGCAATGCCCCGACGCCAGTAATCACAGGGGGGTTAGCACGCTGGAGCAGAATCAACTGTCCATAACCAGCAATGCCCGCCATAGGCACAGTCAACCAGTGAGTAATCTGATTAATCCTATTCCTCCCAGCCTCCCCCTCCTGAGAAAGGGCTTGCAGCCGAGGTATAACAGGCGTCAGCAACATCATTATAATTGAGGCTGTTATATAAGGGTAAACCCCCAGCGCAGCGACGCTGAAATGCCTCATAGCACCACCACTGAACAGGTCAAGCATACCCAGCATGGCATTGCTCTCAAATAGCTGTCTCAAAGCCTCAGCATCCACCCCAGGCAGGGTCACATGAGCCACAAAGCGAAATGCCACCAGCATCCCGACAGTAAACAGAATGCGGCGTCTCAAATCAGGGATGCGCATGGCGTCAAACATTGCCTGGAGTAATCTTGGTCTACTAACTTGTCTTTGCTGCATACTCAATCTCTTCCACCGTGCCTCCTGCCGCCTCAATCTTCGCTCTGGCAGCGGTGGAGAATTTGTTTGCCTTTACCAGTAAGGAACGATCTATATCACCCTCAGCCAAGATTTTAAGTGGGCGCTTTAGTGACTTTACCACTCCCGCAGCGACCAATTTCTCTAGCGTTACTTCGCTTCCAGCCTCAAACACCTTAAGCTCATCTATATTAACCACGCTATACTCCGTCTTAAAGCTATTAGTAAAGCCACGCTTGCGGGGCAGGCGTCTGATTAACGGTAGCTGCCCTCCCTCAAAGCCACGTGTGGTCTTACCACCAGCACGAGACTTCTGTCCTTTGCAACCTCGTCCTGAATAAGTGCCGTGTCCACTACCATCCCCACGACCTACTCGCTTCCGATTTTTCTTAGAACCCAGAGCTGGAAGAAGATCATTCTGTCTCACGAGCTTCCTCCTCCACATTAACCAGATGTTTCACTTTTTCTATCATCCCCCGAACTGAACGACAGTCATCATGAGTAACACACTGATTCAGACGGTGAAAACCGAGAGCCTTTAAGGTTTTTCTCTGACCCCTGTTATAGCCGATGCCGCTCCTTACCCAAGTGATATATAGCTTACTCACTAGCCACTGCCTCCTCAGATTCAACTGCCGACTTTCGCCTAGCCAATTCCTCCTCGGGCTCCTTAAGCTGGCTGAGAGCAAGCATTGTTGCCTTAGCCACATTGATTTTATTGGCACTACCTAATGATTTAGTCAAAATATCCTTAATACCAGCTGCCTCTACCACAGCTCGGACGCTACCGCCGGCAATAATGCCTATGCCTGGTGCTGCCGGTTTCAGTAACACCTTAGCCGCCCCAAAGCTGACCGCTATTTTATAGGGAATAGTAGTCCCAGCCATCGGTACTCTAATCAAATTTTTCTTAGCCATAGCGCTAGCCTTATTGATTGCGCTTGGCACATCATTAGCCTTACCGGAGCCAAGGCCTACATGTCCATTGCCATCCCCAGTTACCACTAAGGCGCTAAAGCTGAGGCGTTTTCCACCCATCATCACCTTAGTAACGCGATTAACATTGATGAGCTTATCATTCAGCTCCAGTTCTGCGGGGTCTATCTTACTTACCAGCTCCTTCACCTCCTCAGAATTTTAGACCGGCTTTCCGAGCTGCCTCGGCTAAGGCTTCAACTCTGCCGTGATATTTATATCCGCCACGGTCAAAGACCACCTGAGTTATACCACTGTTTAATGCACGCTCAGCTATCAGAGAGCCGACAACTTCAGCCTTATCCCTCTTCGCCTTACCCTCCATCTTATCTTTTATATCAGGGTCAAGGGTCGAGGCATATATCAGAGTATGCCCCAGCGAATCATCTATAAGCTGGGCATAGATATGATTCAGGCTACGAAAAACACATAATCGCGGCCTAGAGCCAATGCCTTCCACCTTGGCTCTAACTCGCTTGTGCCTTCTTAGACGTGCTACTCCAGTCGTAATACTGCCCATAACTCTCACTATGTCTTTATTTATTTAGCCTTACCTGATTTTAAGGAAACCAACTCTCCCGCATACCTAATGCCCTTACCCTTATAGGCATCAGGGGGACGAATAGACCGAATCTCAGCTGCCATCTGCCCCACCATCTCTCTATTAATTCCGCTAACCTTAATACGATTCGTCCCTCCCACATCCAGAGAAATACCAGGTAATGGCGATACCTCCACTATGTGGGAAAAACCAACATTAAATTTCAGGTTATCTCCCGCCTTTTCCACTCGATAGCCTACCCCAACTATCTCAAGGTTCTTCTCAAAACCCCTGGTTACTCCCTCCACCATGTTGGACAAAAGACTCCGCGTCAGCCCATGTAAAGAACGATGCTCCTTGCTATCGCTGGGCCGCGACACCGTCAGAATACCATCGCTCAAGGTAATGGACATATCGGGATTGAAACGACGACGAAGTTCACCCTTAGGTCCGGTTACCGTGACCTCATTCTCCTTGCTAATCTTTACTGTTACACCTTGTGGCACAGTTATCGGCATCCGCCCTACTCTAGACATACATATCCCCCTAATCTCGGTTTACCACACATAGCATAATAGCTCGCCACCAATCCCTTCACGCCAAGCCTGATGTCCTGTCATTACCCCCTTAGGCGTAGAAACAATGGCGATGCCCAAACCACCATAAATACGAGGTATTTCCTTTCGCCCGGTATAAACCCTCAAACCGGGCTTGCTTACCCGCTCCAATCCGGAGAGGACCGGCTCATTCTTATCATCATATTTGAGCTGAATCTTAATCATCCGGTGTGGCTTACCCCTGAGCACCTCATAATCATCAATGAAACCCTCTGCTTTAAGGATTTTAGTAATAGATAGCTTCATCTTTGAGGCCGGTATCAACACAGAATCATGCCTCACCATAATAGCATTACGTATTCGAGTCAGCATATCAGCTATCGGATCAGAAACAGTCACACCTATCTCCTTAATCTTATTTCAGAATACCCAGTCACCAGCTTGATTTCCTCACACCGGGAATCTGACCGGCGAGGGCCAGCTTACGAAAACAAATACGACATAAGCCGAACCTACGGATATAGGCACGAGGCCGGCCACACAAATAACAGCGATTATGCTGTTGCACCTTATACTTGGTAGGACGCCCTGCTTTAATAATCTTCGACTTTTTAGCCATACTTACCTCAATCCTTACTAAAAGGCATACCCAATGCCTCCAACAGATTCCTGCCTTCGTCATCTGTCTTAGCCGTGGTAATCACGCATATCTCCAGCCCACGTAGCTTATCCACCTTATCGTAATCCACCTCAGGGAAGACAATTTGCTCCTTCAGGCCCAATGCATAATCGCCCCGGCCGTCAAAGGAATTTAGGGAAACCCCTTGAAACTCACGTACACGGGGTAGGACAGCGTTTACTAGCTTATCAAAAAACTCGTACATACGCTCTCCCCGCAGGGTTACCTTCAACCCAATAGACATCCCTGCTCTCAACCTGAAGGCAGCAATGGATTTCTTAGAGCGAGTGATAATCGGGCGTTGTCCAGAGATAGCAGTTAAATCCTTCTCGGCTGCTTCCATAGCCTTGGCATCCCGAATTGCCTCCCCCAAGCCGATATTAAGCACTACCTTCTCCAGACGCGGTACCTGCATCACATTCTTATATCCATAACGCTTCATCAGGTTGGGGACAACCTCTTTTTTATATATTTCCTTCAGTCGCGACATTTAATCAATCACCTCATTACAAGAGCGACAAACGCGAACCTTTCTGCCATCATCTAAAAAGCGAAATCCAATTCGGGTAGGATGATTACAACGGCTACACAACAACATGACATCAGACACATGAATTGGTGACTCCCGTTCTATTATGCCTGCCTGCCTAACCCGACCTGCTGCTCTGGCATGCCTTTTGATGAAATTGATACCCTCAACTGTTATCTGGTCATCTTTAGGATAAACAAAACGCACCTTGCCCCTTTTGCCTTTATCCTTACCAGCAATAACTAACACGGTATCATTTTTCCTAATGTTCATAGCTCCCTCACAAAACTTCAGGTGCCAGCGATATAATCTTGGTAAAATTCTTCACCCTTAACTCCCTGGCCACCGGCCCAAATATTCGCGTCCCTTTAGGATTATTCTTATCGGTAAGAATAACAGCCGCATTTTCATCAAACCTAATATAAGAGCCATCGGAACGTCGGTATGGCTGAGCACTACGCACAACAACTGCTCTGACCACCTCTCCCTTCTTCACCACCCCCCCCGGAACCGCCCGCTTCACCGAAGCTACAATGACATCGCCCACCCGGGCGTATCTCTTTCTTGTGCCACCCAGCACATTAATGCACATAATCTGCCGAGCGCCGGTATTATCTGCCACTTTAAGTCTAGTGTAAGGTTGAATCATCTCAGCCCAGTCCAAAATCGATTTCAGGTCACCTCTTCAGGTTTAACCTTGGCTACTTCTCCCTTAGTTATTATCTCAGCCACTCGCCATCGCTTCTGTTTTGACAGTGGGCGAGTCTCTATAATCTTAACCAAATCCCCCAACCCACACTTATTCTTCGCATCATGGACCTTATATTTAACCGCCCTTTTAATAGTCTTCTTATATAACGTGTGG
>CAZCAS010000014.1:0-17127 GCA_964496725.1 uncultured Dehalococcoidales bacterium | reverse complement strand
CCTCTATAGCTCGCAGGGCAGCCGCAGTATCAGTTGTCATATAGGGATTGCCGGTACCTCCGGCAAAAATGACTACCCTACCTTTTTCCAGGTGACGAATGGCGCGTCGTCTGATGTAGGGCTCAGCCACCTGCTGAATGTCTATGGCTGTCTGGACTCTAGTGGCTACCCCGTTCCTCTCTAGGGCGTCCTGGAGAGCCAGGGCATTTATCACTGTGGCCAACATCCCGGCATAGTCAGCGGTAACCCTTTCCATTCCCTCTCGCTCAGCCTCAGCCCCACGCCAGATGTTGCCTCCCCCAACGACAATGCTTATATCCACTCCCATCTCTAACACCTGTTTAATCTGCTTGGCTATCATGGTCAGGGTAGGGGGGTCAATGCCGTAATCGGCTTTGCCACTAAAGGACTCGCCGCTGAGTTTAAGCAGAACCCGCTTATATTTGGGAGCAGTCATCTTGTTGTTACCTACCCAATTCAAATCTGGTAAATCTATTTACCTTGATATTCTCTCCCAGCTTAGCAATGGTCTCAACAATAACATCTTGGACGGTCTTGGAGATGTCTTTAATATAGGGCTGAAGAAGCAGACAGGCTGCTTCCGGTTCTATTTCAGATCCTTCAGGGACTTCATCCTCTGAGATGAATTGAGGGGGCATAGCAGCTACTTGCATTGCTAGATTATGAGCCAGTTCCTTGAACTCTTCAGTGCGGGCAACGAAATCAGTTTCGCAGTTGACCTCTATCATGGCTCCAATATGTCCACCACAATGGATATAGGCTTCAACCAGTCCTTCGGCGGCAACACGTTCTGTTTTCCCTTGTGCCTTAAGAAGCCCTTCCTTTTTCAAAATCTGGAGTGCCTTTTCTGTGTCTCCTTCTGCTTCAAGGAGGGCTTTCCTGCAATCCATAATTCCCGCCCCGGACTGGTTTCGTATCTCTTTTATTTTGAGTGTTGGAATTTTCAAGCTTTTCCTCCAGGTTTTATTCCTCAGGGGTAGAAATAACAGACTCAGCAGTTTCTATAGCCTCAAGATTCTCCACGCTCTCCCCCTTTTCTTCCTCCTCTGAAATTGACGCCTCGCCGGTTTTACCC
This sequence comes from uncultured Dehalococcoidales bacterium, assembly GCA_964496725.1. Lineage (GTDB taxonomy): Bacteria > Chloroflexota > Dehalococcoidia > Dehalococcoidales > E44-bin46 > JAZGHN01. The sequence continues at coordinate 16,031 of CAZCAS010000014.1, read as the reverse complement.
TCTATTACTGAATCGGCGATGCTACTACATATTAGCTTGATGGCTTTAATAGCATCATCATTCGCCGGAATAGGATAGTCAATGCCGGTAGGGTCACAGTTGGTGTCTATAACGGCGACAACTGGTATCCCTACACGCTTGGCTTCAGCCAGAGCAATCTTTTCTTTGATAACATCAATAATAAAGAGGGCAGACGGTAGACTGGTCATCTCTTTGAGGCCACCTATATGTCGATTGAGACGTACAATTTCTTTTTCAAGCTTCATTGCTTCCTTTTTAGTGAGGCGGCCAAATTCACCTCTTTCTTGCTGGTCCTCCAGGCGGACTAGGTAGTCTATGCGAGTTTGGATAGTAGCAAAGTTGGTCAGTACCCCTCCCAGCCAACGTTGGTTGATGTAGGACATGCCACAACGTTTGGCCTCCTCCTCTATGGTCTCCTGAGCTTGCTTTTTGGTACCGACAAAGAGGACGGTGCCTCCTTCAGCTACCAAATTCCGAATAAAGTCGCGTGCCTTGCTTAACAGGCCGACTGTTTGTTCTAAATCAATGATGTGAATGCCATTGCGCTTGGTAAAGATGTAACCCTTCATACGAGGGTGCCAATGACTCGTCTGGTGCCCAAAGTGAGCACCAGCCTCCAAAAGTTGCTTGATAGTAATTGTATCCGGCAAACTCGAATTCCTCCCGATTTTGAAATCAATCTTGGAATAGTATAGCATACACTCTGTCATTCCAGCAATAGTGGGGATGGTATCTGGCACGGTTAACTGCTTGTCTTTATAGGTTGCTAAGTTTATTATTAGGAAAGAATGGGGGAACCTGAGATGCAAATTAGGAAAACATATAAAAGGGTAAATCCCGAGCTGCTTTATGATGAGATTAGAGACTTTGCTTTAAAACAAGGGTTGGTTATAGGTGAGGCGAAGCTGGAGACATACGCTTTACCTAACGACACGTCATCATTCATTTCGCGCGGCACTTTAACATTTAAGCCGAGGGACAAGTCAGGCAAGGGTGGGGAAGAGTGTCTCCGGGCACATATCGTAGGCTCAGCCAGAGAGGAAACGAAGGTAATGCTTGATATGGATGAAAAGCTTTTTCCCCAGCAAAAGATAAGTGCCCTGCAAGATGACCTAGACTTTATTTTTGGCTCATACGAAGCAAAGTGACGCTGAAAGCTCATTCAGAACAGGGGGCGTAGTAGCACGGCGAACGCATACCCCAGCCCACCACTGATGGGGAAGGTCAAAATCCAGGCAACGACAATCCTGCGCGCCACCCCCCAGCGCACCGCTGAAAGCCGCTTGGTAGCCCCTACCCCCATGACTGAGGCAGTGGCACAATGAGTGGTGCTTACCGGGATACCAAAATGCGAAGCTACCTCAATAACCGAGGCTGCTGAGACATTAGTGGCAAAGCCGTGAATCGGATCCAGGGCAGTAACCTTCATTCCCATGGTCTTGATAACTCTCCAGCCACCAGCAGCGGTACCTATACTGATAGATGCCGCCGAGGCGATTATAACCCACAATGGAATCTTATCCCACAGGTTAACATCTCCGGTATAAACCACCAGCGCCATAGTAATGACGCCGATAGGCATCTGGCCATCATTCTTACCATGAGTGTAGGCGAGAAAAGCAGTGGTAAGCCATTGCAGGCGACTGAAAACGACTCGCATTCTACCAGGGGCATGATGCCGGAATATCCATAACAGGATGACCATCAGGCCAAAACCGCCAGCGAAACCTAAGGCTGGAGCAATAGCTACTGATGCGAAAATCCGTTGCATAACGCTCCATATCACTGCCTCTCTACCTGCTATTGCTATCCCAGCAGCAGCCAGACCGGTAACAAACCCATGACTTATACTTACTGGCAGGCCGTAGCGGGTAGCTATAGAGCCCCAGATAATAACAGCAGCTAAACCGGCAATTATTGCCAGATATGATATCGCTTCTGGGACCAAAATCCCCTTACCGATGGTTCTGGCAACCTGTAAACCAGTCGCAGCGCCAGCAAAGTTAGCGCAGGCAGCCAAGATTATAGCGTTTCGGGGGGAAATAGAGCGGGAGCCGATTGAAGCGGCAACGGCATTGGCAGCATCATTGAAACCGTTAACTACACCAAAGCCGATGGCAAGAGAAATAATTAAGATAAGAAGTGGAAGGGAAGGCTCAGCCATGCTTGAGGGCTACCCCTTCAAGGACATTAGCCACATCCTCACATCTATCAGTGGCTGACTCCATGTGGGCGTAGATTTCGCGCCACTTGATAATGTGAGCCATATCTACGGAATCCTCAAAAAGCTCAGCCATCGCCGAACGGAATACCTTGTCCGCCATGTTCTCTAATCGATTTATCTCCACGCACCGCTCGAGGACCTCTTTCAATTCTTTGGGGCGTCGCAGTTGAGGCATTGCCTTTTCTACTTCGGTAGCCGCCTGGACTATAATATCAGCCAACTCCACAGCCCTTGGAGCAGGGCATTCCACCTTATAGATGAACATAGCATCGGCTGCGGCGTGAATGAAGTCGGTTACATCATCTAGACTGTGAGCCAGTAGGGCTATATCCTCTCTGTCGAAGGGGGTGACAAAGGTACAATTTACCTGCGCTATAATCTTGTGGGTAATAGTGTCACCCACATGCTCAAGCTCAGCTATCTCAGCAATGTTTTGGGGGATACCCTGGCAGGTATTAACCATTTCCCTTAACTTATGAGCTATCTTTACCATGTTCTGAGCACTCTGCTCAAAGAGACCAAAGAAGCTTTCCTCGCGGGGTATAAAAGGAAACTTAGGCACTATAAATCCTCCTCTGCTGGCAAAGAACGCTTGAGTGATGCCAGTAATTTGAAATCAGTGAATACAGAAAATATGCCATTCCAGCGGCTTCAGTTTATATAAGGTGTATATAAATTGTCAACCCGATATTTGCCGAGTGTGTAGGAGGCTTAAATTGTCTTATAGCTATTTGCGCGGTACAATGTGATTGTGGATTGCTGAGGCTGCCATGAAAAAGCCACCGGCACTGGACTTGCACTGTCACGGATATGTTACGCAGGACGAGCTGCAAAAGATTCGCAGCACTTTGGAAGAGTGTTATCCACATTTAGGTCGATGGCTGCCAGAAAAGGTTGATATCCAAATCTTCGATACGTCAACTCAACTGGCTATCTTTCTGGACTCTGAAAAGATGGAACTCGGCATTGGGACTTCTGGCGACGAGGCTTTCATCTGTACTCACGATGCCTGGCGAGGATTCCCTCGCCTTCTTATTTGCCTAGAAAGGCTTTCTGCCCTTCCTCTTCTAGCTCAATTGGGCACGCTCAGACACGAAGCAGCCCACACCGTGCTTCATGGGGCATTAGCCTACTACGTATTTCGTTTATCGCCGGAAATCATAGAGCTGGCCCAGGCTAAGGAGATAACTCAGCCCCTGCTTCAACAAGTGCTCTATTATTGCGCCATCGCGGTTAAAGACCTAGAGGTTACCAGATTATTATTACAGCAGGGGTATAGCGAGTGTCAGCTTGTTTTTGTTCAGACTCAGTTTTTGCCCAGTGAGGATGATAAACGGGCCTGGCTCTTAGCCAAGGATAATCCGATGGCCAGGCTACTCTTCTTTTCGGGTCAGCTAAAGACGCTATTCCTGGGCTGGCCTCTTGAGACTGCCGGGTTATGGTCGCTGGAAAAATCCACCGATTCTATGCTGAACTACATCAACCCGGAGGAGCGAAAACAGCTGCTGGGCATAGCGATAAACATCGCCCAACAACTGGGTGAAGACACCCACGATAATGTACGCTTGACCCTGAAGCAGGCCCTCCAAGAATTGCTATGAGGCTGCTGGGGACTATACCTCTTTATCGCACAGGACGAGAGGGTATATAATACTCTATTAACAAAAAATTGGATGGAAGGCAGTGATTAGGTCTTGCCTTCCTGTCTCGGTAAGGGGTATAGAGCCATAAACAGCAAAAATATCTTTCATCTCATACAAGGCTGTCCCAATAGCAATGCTCGGGCTGGCGAGCTAATTACACCTCATGGCACGGTCCCCACCCCTGTCTTTTCACCGGTAGGCAGCCAGGCTACTGTCAAAGCGACGCCTCCCAAAGACCTTAAGAGCCTTGGTATAACCACGATAATGACCAACACCTATCATATCTATCTGAGGCCGGGAATAAATGTCGTCGAGGCACTGGGAGGGCTTCATCAGTTTATGGACTGGGACGGAGTATTGATTACCGATAGTGGAGGTTATCAAATTTTTAGCTTGGCCTCGCTACGGGAAATCGGCGATGAAGGTGTCACTTTCCGCTCTCATATTGATGGAAGCCAGCATCTCATCACTCCTGAGCTGGCTATCCAGTTCCAGGAATCGTTGGGAGCAGATATCATCATGGTTCTGGATGAGTGCCCTGATTATGCCGGTACCTTTGAGCAAGTGGAGGAAGCGGTGGACAGAACACACAGGTGGGCAGAGAGATGCCTGAAGGCCCAGAGTCGTAAGGACCAGGCTCTGTTTGCTATCGTGCAAGGGGGGCTTTTCTCTCGACTGCGCCAAAAGTCAGCAAAGTTTCTTGCCTCGCTGGATTTTTCAGGCTATGCCATCGGTGGCTTGAGCCTGGGAGAGCCGAAGGCGCAAACTCAAGCTATGGTTGAGGAAACCGTAGCCCTGCTCCCCACAGATAAACCCAGGCATCTGCTGGGTGTTGGTTCCCCGGAGGACATAGTCGATAGTGTGGGAAAGGGAATTGACATCTTCGACAGTGCCATGCCCACTCAGGTGGCACGAAAGGGAGCTCTCTTCACCCGGCAGGGCAGGGTTAACATTCGAAACTCTGCCTACAATCACCAGAAAGCGCCCGTTGTCCCCGATTGTACCTGCTACACCTGTCGCCACTTCTCAGCCGCCTATCTGAACCATCTATTCAGATGTCAAGAGCTGCTGGCTTATCAGCTGGCTACCATTCACAATCTCAGCTTCATGAGCGACCTGATGAATGAAATAAGAGAGTCCATTATCAATGGAAGTTTCAGCACTTTTAGGGATAGATTTCTGGCTGGATATCGAACCGCTGATGAGCAGGTGCGGCTTGTCCAGAGGAACAAGTGGCTGGAGTCCCAGAATCGCAATAAGATAACCAGGGGCTGACGAAAATGCCAATAGAATCAGACGTACTATTCAATAGCCTACTGTGGGTTGGTTTTGCTCTCCTTGACCTGGGTCTGGTCACTCTTATCTACCGTTTCTTTGGCAAAACAGGGCTCTATATAGTCATAGTCGCCTCCATCATTACCGCCAATATCCAGGTGCTGAAGACAGTGGAGGTATTCGGCTTTGTCGCCACCCTGGGCAACGTCCTTTACGGCAGCACCTTCTTTGCCACCGATATCCTGAGCGAGGTATATGGCAGGCAAGCGGCCCGGCGAGGGGTCTGGCTTGGCTTTATCGGGATGATGCTGATGACGCTATGGATGCAGCTCGCCCTGCGGTTCATTCCCCACGCCTCAGACTTTGCCCAGGGTTCTCTAGTAACAATCTTTGGTTTGATGCCCAGGATTGCTGCCGGCAGCATGGTTGCCTACCTTGCCTCCCAGCATCATGATGTCTGGGCATTTCTCTTCTGGAAGAAGAAGACACAGGGGAGGTTCCTCTGGCTGCGAAACAATGCTTCTACCATGGTCTCTCAGGGTATTGACAGCATTATCTTCTGCTCCATAGCTCTGTGGGGGCTCTATGATACCGGTATCTGGCTCCAGATATTGTTATCAACCTATGTTATGAAGTTCTTTGTGGCTGCTATTGACACTCCGTTTATCTATCTGGCGAAAAGACTGAGCCCGGCTGTATTAGCAAGGGAAGCGGGTACTACCGATTCATAATTGGTCTTTTTTTCTCTCTCCTGCTATATATGCACCCGCAATAGTTCTGTCGGTATAGCGACCATCTGCTGGCAAGCTCCATAGCCCGCTGGAAGCCAGTCTTCTTCTTGAAATCCCTGCCTAGAAAGCTCTCTCCCCCCACCTCCCGACCAATGCGGTTAACCACGTCTGCTGACTTATGCGGGCTTACGGTTAGAGTAGTGGCGAAAGCATCCCAGCCATGCTCCCCCATATAGCGATGAGTCTCTTTCAGCCTGAGACGAAAGCAAACCTCACATCTTTTTCCTCCCTCAGGCTCGCTCGCCAAATAAGCTGTTTCTTGTAACCATTCTTCCACTGTATACGGGCCTACCTTAAGGGGAAAGTTTAATTTCCCAGCTACCTCACGGGCGACTTCCAGCCTTCTCTGGTACTCACCCAGGGGATGAATATTGGGATTATAGAATAAGCCCATAACCTGATGTCCCTCCGAGGTAAATCTCTCTGTCACCCCGGCAGCACAGACCCCACAGCATATATGCAGCACTATCTTCATCTTAAACTATCAGCATGGCATCGCCGAAGCTATAGAAGCGGTATTTTTGGGCTATGGCTTCCTGATAAGCCTTGCCGATAGTCTCCTTGCCGGCAAAGGCAGCGACCAGCATCAACAGTGTTGTCCGGGGCAGGTGGAAGTTGGTAATAAGGGCATTGACCATCTGGAAACGGTATCCCGGGAAAATAAACAGGTCCACCCAGCCCGAGAACGACTGTACGGAGGTGGAGTTACCGTACTGAGCTACTGCCTCGAGCAGTCTCACCGTAGTGGTACCAACACATATAATACGCCGTCCCTCACGTTTGGCTTGAGACAGGCTATCGGCTACTTTCTGGCTTAATATGCCATACTCCTGATGTATCGGGTGTTTGGCAAGGTCGTTCTCCCGAACGGGCAGGAAGGTGTCCAGTCCGATATGCAGGGTAACAAAGAGAGACTCCACCCCTTTATTTCTTATCTTGTTGACCAGCTCCTGAGTGAAGTGCAGTCCAGCAGTAGGCGCAGCCACACTGCCATCAGCGTTGGCATAAATTGTCTGGTAGCGCTCCGAATCCTTTAATGGGACATGTATATATGGAGGCAATGGAATTCTACCCAATGCTGTCAGCAGTTTTTCATCGGAGAAGCGCATCACACGCACCCCCTCTTCTTTCGCCTCCATTACTTCGGCGGTTACCTTAGGTGCTCGACCATCGCCGATGGCAGAATCTCCCGTCAGCTCTAACCTGCTCCCTGGCTTCACTCGCTTGGCGGGTTTGACCAGCGCCTCCCAGACAGCAGGACGAAGCCGACGCAACAGCAATATCTCTGCTCCGCCTCCGGTATCAGCCTTCTTGCCGCTGAGGCGGGCGGGGATGACCCTGCTGTCATTAAGTACCAGCACATCCCCCTCTCTGAGGTAATCGACCATTTCAAAGAACCTCCGGTGCTCCAGGGAGTTATCACGACGGTTCAGCACCATAAGCCTCGATTGGTCTCTGGGCTCAATTGGGGTCTGGGCGATAAGCTCCGGGGGAAGAATATAGTCAAAATCGCTAGTTCTCATTCATACTCACCAATTACAGACTCAGCCAGTGACTATTATAGTATCTCCCCTTACCGATGACAAAAAGCGATGTATAGAATCGGGAGCTTTGCTTTCCACGATATCTAGTGGTAGTATAGTCAGCAATCGGAGGGCATATGAAAGTAAGCCGAGTAGCCGAGATGAGGGACCTGGACAGCCGGGCCACAAGTGAGTTCGGCATTAGCCAGGAAGCACTGATGGAGAAAGCCGGCGAAGCTACCCACCTTGTCATTCAGAGGGAATTCAGCATCAGCGACAGGAAATTCGCCATCTTCTGCGGCACAGGCAACAACGGCGGCGATGGATTTGTCGTCGCCAGAAGGCTCCATGCGGATGGTGGGAGAGTTAAGGTATTTATCCTGGGTGACAAAGGCAAATTCGGGGGAGCATCAAGGAGAAACCTCGACATCATCTCTGAAATGCCGATAGCAGTCACTGCTTTAGAATCTATCGACAAAGCAGAAGAAGCTGTATCCGATTGTGATGTCATCGTCGATGCCATGTTAGGGACAGGCCTCAGTAGGGATGTGGGAGGCATATATAAAGATGCCATTAATCTGGTAAACGAGAGCGGGAAAAAGGTATTCAGCATTGATATCCCCTCGGGCGTCAACGGCGATACCGGTCAGGTGATGGGTGCTGCCGTAAAGAGCAATTACACCATAGCATGTGGGCTTCCCAAGATAGGTAATATGCTTTATCCCGGCTTCGATTTATGCGGCAAGCTTTATGTATCGCACATCTCCTTTCCCCCTCCTCTTTATAACGCTGAGTCGATAAAGGTTGAGATAAACGAGCTTGTGAAACTCCCTCAAAGGGCAAGAGATACCCATAAAGGGAGTTACGGGAAAGCCCTTTTTATCGCTGGCTCTTCGAATTACCTAGGGGCACCTTACTTTTCTGCGCTCTCCTTCCTCAAGGCAGGTGGCGGGCTTTCTTACCTGGCTACACCCAAATCCATTTCGCCATTTATAGCGAGCAAAGGGAGTGAAATCGTCTTTATACCCCAGAAGGAGACAGCTTCAGGAAGCCTGACTTTGGGGAGCAGGGATGAGCTCCTGGAATTTTCGAAGAAAATGGACATGGTAATTCTTGGCCCAGGGCTCTCCTTAAACGAAGAAACGCAGGAATTGGTTAGAGGGTTGGTAAAGGGGATCAAAGTTCCGTTACTCATAGATGGTGATGGGATTACCGCTGTTGCCAGAGATGTAAACCTCACTAAAGAGAGAAGGGCGGAGACGATTCTCACTCCCCACGGGGGCGAAATGTCGCGAATCACCGGCACAGAAGTGAACGAGATAGGCAGAGATAAGGTAGCCGTGCTGCAAAAGACGGCTAGTGAGCTCAATGCCATCATCGTGCTGAAAGGAGCCCACTCACTCATAGGTTATCCTGATGAGAGGGTATATATTAATACCAGTGGAAACCCGGGAATGGCTACCGCCGGCAGCGGAGATACGCTCACCGGTGCCATCGCCGCCATGTACGGGCTGGGATTACCACTGGAGGAGGCGGTGAGGATAGGTGTCTTTATGCACGGGCTCTCTGGAGACCTGGCTGCTGAGGAAAAGGGTGAAGACGGCATAACTGCCCAGGATATTCTGGATTATTTGCCCAACGCAGTAAAACACTATCGCCAAAACTTCAGAGAGCTTTCCGAGAACTTCTACGAAAGCATCTACATGGTCTGAGAGTCGCTTAGCTTATCATAATTCTAGCATCTAATACCCAGTAACCCTCTCCCTTGGGCATTACCTTTACCGGATTAAAGTCGAGTTCAGTAATCTGTGGTACATCCTCAACCATGGCTGAAAGTCTGAGCAAAAGCTCCTCCAGAGCCTGGGTATCGCTGGGTGGTGCTCCCCTGAATCCTTCAAACAGCTTTGCCATCTTGATAGAGCCCACCAACTCTTTAGCATCCAAATCGGTAAGTGGGTGTAATCTGATGGCTACGTCTTTTAACAGTTCAGTGAATATTCCCCCAAGGCCAAACATTATCAAAGGGCCAAAGGAAGGGTCCTGCGTCACACCCACAATAGTCTCTATTCCCCCTTTTACCATGTGTTGCACGGTAACGCCATCCATCTCACCCTGACGCCCAATCTTAACGAGTCTCGACTTGATAGTTTCAAAGGCTTTCTCTACCTCGGTTTCCGAATTGACGTCGAGTATCACCCCTCCAACGTCAGTCTTGTGCACAATGGTAGATGAAGCAAGCTTGATAGCCACAGGAAAGCCTGCTTTGGTAGCCAAGGCAGATGCCTCAGCCGCTGTCTTAGCCAGCGGCGTCTCGATAGTGCGTATGCCATAGCAGTTAAGTAGTCTGGTTATCTCATCTGCTGTAAGCCAGAGTGGTCTCTGGGCAGTGTGGGTCAGCACTGATTCAACTATTCTGCGCGCCTCCTCTCGTTTGGTACCACGGATTTTAGAGACAGTCCCCTTTGGCTTTCTTGCCAGCTCTCCATACTCAGCTGCTTTAGCCAGTGCTAATACAGCGTTTTCAGGGAAGGTATAGCCAGGCACGAATCTGCCCCTGGACCCCAGCTTTCTTTCGAAACCTTCCTGTCCCATAATACAAGCCAGCAGTGGTTTTCTATGCCGCTGGTAAACGGGAGCCACACGTCGTATAGCCCCTTCCATATCTTTCGGGTCAACAACTGCGGGCGGTATGAATATGACGATAACAGCGTCATTACCTTTATCATTGGCTAGTATGCCCAGTACACTCTCGAACTCTTTCCCGCTGGCACCGGCAGTCATATCAAGAGGGTTATTAAACGCAACATCCCGCTTAATAACCGATTTCAGCTTGCTTATTGTCTCCGGAGAAAATTCAGGTAGGAGCAACCCGTAATGTTCACAAGCATCGGCGGCAAGTATACCTGGGCCGCCTCCATTGGTTACTATAACTACTTTCCTTCCCTTAGGCACTGGCTGGTTAGAGAGCAGTGTAGCCACATCGAAAAGCTCTTCCATACTGTTTACTCTTATGATGCCAGCCTGACGGAAAAGAGCGTCAGACGCTACCTCCGAAGTAGCCAGGGCTCCGGTATGTGATGAGGCAGCACGTGAGCCTGCCGGTGTGCTACCGCTCTTAACCACTAATATCGGTTTTGTGGCCGATACCCTTCGAGCAATACGGCCAAATTGACGTGGATTCCCGAATGACTCCAGGTAAAGTAAGATAACCTTGGTTGCTGGGTCCTGCTCCCAGTATTGCAACAGGTCATTGGCCGAGATATCAGCACGATTGCCCACACTGACAAAGCTGGAGATGCCCATTTGAAGACTGCTAGCGTAGTCCAAGATAGCCAGCCCCATTGCCCCACTCTGGGAAAGGAAGGCAACATTTCCCTGCGGGGGGTAGATAGGTGAAAAGCTGGCATTCAGCTTTATTACGGGATCAGTATTGATGACCCCCATACAGTTTGGTCCCACTAGCCGCATGCCATGACACAGAGTAACATAGCGTAACTCCCTTTCCCGGGCTGCACCCTCCACTCCCCTCTCCTTAAAACCATCGGAAATGACGATTACGGAGTGTGCTCCTTTGCGCCCGCATTCATCAACTACCTTAATCACCAGCTGCGCCGGTACTACAATAACCGCTAGGTCGACATCACCTGGAACATCAAGTACCGAAGGATAGGCTTTTACTGACATAATTGCTTCGGCATTAGGGTTTACCGGGTAAACCACCCCCGAAAAATGGTTCTCCATTACGCACTGGAAGATAAGCTGTCCGATAGTGCCCGGCTTTCTAGAGGCTCCTATAACCGCCACCGAGTGTGGCTTTAGTACAGAGCGAAGTGATGCCAGCGTGGAGATGCGCTCTCTTTCTTCCTCCTTCTTCACCACCATTCTAGTCCGAGCTACGGGAAAGGTAACATGATATATACCCTCTTCGAGACGGCTGGTAATATGGAAGCCGTAGTCCCTAAAAACATTCATCATCTCTTCATTTTCGGCTAATACATCGGCTTCAAAGGTACTAATACCGCCATCACGGCCAACATTGGCCAACCATTCCATGAGCTTGGTGCCAATGCCCCTTCCCTGATAGGAGTCCTCAATAACAAAAGCCACTTCGGCAGTATGTTTGTTGGGTAGTCGGTAGTAGCGCCCGATGGCTACTATTTCCTCGCGCTGTCCCTTTAATACTTCGGCGACAAAGGCAAAAGCATCCTTATAGTCCACCGAGCAGAATCGCATAGCGTCCTCTGGCCCCAGCACCGGGACATAATGGAAACGCAGGTACTTGGTTCGTTTACTGAGTCTAGAGATAAATGCGAGCCAGCGCTCAACATCCTCCTTCTTTATCGGCCTCAGTCTCATTCTGGCGCCGTCTTTCAGAAGCACCTCAGTCTCATATTGCGATGGATAAGCTGTGTTGATTTCGCCGGACATGTCTATTCACCCTGAAATGTAATATTGCCTTAGGTTTAACCCTGATAAGGTTATTGCGGTCTAACTATAAATACTGGAATGGATGCCGTGTGGAGAACCTTGTCAGCAACACTGCCGAAGACCCATCGACCCAGCCCAGAACGTCCATGGGTTGACATGACAATGAGATCGAAAGGGTTTTCCTTAGCATATTCAATGATCTGCTCAGCGGGGTTGCCCTTCCTCACCTCTGACCGCACCCTGATATTGGCGTCTTTAAGCCGTGTCCCTATTGCATCCAAATATTTTTTCAGCTCCTCTGGCTTGGTAAGCACATCGGGAATATAATAGCCTGACTCAACCAAAGGCTCACTTACGCCAAATAGCACCACCTCTACCAGCCCGGCGCACCCCTGTTTGGCCAGTGTTTTCACATGGGGCAAAACTGCTTCAGCAGGCTTTGAGCCATCGAGCGGAACCAGCATTGCTTTTACCGCGCACCTGTCAGAAGCAACCTCTGCGTGAATCCCTGCTCGCACCAGCCATACTGGAACCTTCGACGCCTGGAGAACCTTCTCCGCTACGCTGCCCAAAACCCACCGTCTGATTCCAGAGCGCCCATGAGTTGACATAAGAATGACATCAACAATGTTCTCCTCAGCATACCGCAGGATTTCCTCAGCAGGGTGGCCTGTAACCACTTTGCCATACACCTGTGCTGCCTTAGCTCCTCGCTCCCCACCCACCTTTTGCCTCTTCTCCTCTATCTGATGCCTCATAATATCGACTTTGTGGTCGATGTAAGCCTGATAAAGAGGAGTCTCTGCTTCCTCTGAGTCGTGGACATTAAACAGGACCACCTCTAATTCCAGTCCAGTGGCAAGTTCTATAGCATAAGGAAAGACCACCTCAGATAGCTCTGAGCCGTCTAGCAGAACTAGCATTTTCCTATACATCCTCGCACCCCCAGGCGCACCTGCATTATGCGTTACATATTGGGGAGATGTCAACAGAATCTAGCTCTGATTCTACTTCTAAATAATGAGCCGACATGCTAGAATAATAAAGGCCCGTGTCTAGCAGGGAACAAAGATAACTCCCCATGTATCAGTCAATATTTATTCTTTAAGAGGAACCTAATGAACGGTATTATCGAAGTGGGAAATCTAGTCAAAAAATTCGGTCGAGTGGTGGCAGTAGATGATATTACCTTCACTGTGGCGCCGGGGGAAATCTTTGGCTTTTTGGGTCCTAACGGGGCAGGGAAGACTACCACCATGAATATTCTATGTACTCTGGCTAAACCTACAGCAGGGCGAGCTATTGTTAATGGCTTCGACGTAGTGCACCAGCAGAGCCGGGTGCGACAGTCAATCGGCCTGGTCTTTCAGGATCGCAGTCTTGACGAGCGGCTCAGTGCCCTGCAGAACATGCGTTTTCACGCCATGGTGTACCATGTCCCTGCCTCAGTTCGTGAACAGCGGATTGAACAGGTGCTCAGGATGATGGAACTCTGGGATAAGCGCAAAGATGACGTGCGCACTTACTCTGGGGGTATGAAACGCCGTCTGGAATTAGCAAGAGGTCTAATACACCATCCTAAGGTACTATTCCTTGATGAGCCCACACTGGGGCTGGACCCACAAACACGTACCCGCATATGGGAATTTGTGCTTGAACTGCGGCAGCATGAAGGAACTACTATTTTTTTCAGCACCCACTATATGGATGAGGCTGATAGAGCAGACCGCATTGCTATCATTGACTACGGAAAGATTATCGCTATAGACACCCCGGGGCAACTCAAGAAGATTGTGGGTAAGGACATTATCTCAGTGAAAACCGATGATGATGATAGAGCTACCGAGGAAATCAAGCGCCGCTATCAAATCGAGGCCAGACAGGACAGTGATGGCCTCACCCTTGAAGTGGCCAACGGTGGGGAATTTCTACCCACCTTCATCAGGAAGTTCGATACCAAAATACTGAGTGTCAGCCTGCGTCGCCCAAGTTTGGATGATGTTTTTCTCAAGCTTACCGGACGGGAAATGCGAGAGGTAAAAGCCAAAGGTGGATTGGCGGCAACGGCTCGCCAACACAGACGCACGCGGCACTAGGAGGAAGAAATGAACAATCTGCGCGGAGCATATACTATATGGTATCGTGATCTGGTTCGGTTTTGGCATGACAAGATACGAATGATTGGCTCCTTGACCATGCCCCTCCTGTTTCTGTTCATCTTCGGTCGTGGTCTCAGCACCAGTATGGGAGTTGCTACCTCCGGAACTGATTTTACTAAATTCATGTTCCCTGGCATTATCGGGATGGCAGTACTTGTCGGTACATTTATGGGTGGGGTATCTGTAGTCTGGGACCGAGAATTCGGCTTCCTGAAAGAGGTATTGGTAGCACCAATCAGCCGTGCCTCTGTAGCCATGGGGAAAACGCTGGGAGCAGCCACCATAGCCCTGCTCCAAGGAGGTCTCATCCTCTCGTTTGCCCCCCTGGTTGGTGTTTCCCTCTCCACTCAAGTGGTACTGGCCGTGTTGCCGCTGATGTTCCTGCTCGCCATTGCTATGGGCTCATTCGGCGTCCTATTAGCCACACGCATCAGAACTATGGAGGCATTCTATGCCGTAACCCAGATGCTTATGTTCCCTATGGTATTTCTATCCGGGGTATTCTTTCCCCTACGAGGGATTCCTTACTGGATGAATGTCCTGATGAAAATCAATCCGGCTACCTATGGTATTACCCCCATCCGCCAAGTGATACTGGGGGTACCACCGGATTCGCCTTTCGGCATCACCCTGTTCGGTCATACTATGTCGCTATGGAATAACGTTGGCGTGATGGCAGCGTTTGGAGCGACCACGGCCTTCCTGGCAATATGGTCTTTCACCAATCAGGAGCAATTCTCTATGGCATTTTAACCGAGCTGTTACCACGCTGCTACAGATATCGGAAACCGACATCTGTAGTGTAGCTTGAACCATAACTTTTGCTTGAGATGGCAAGGCAGTGCATCAACTAATTGATACCCATGTCCATCTGGAGGAAATACAAAATCTGGAACAGGTCATCGCTGAAGCTAAGTCGGCCAACATTATAGCTATGATTGCAGTAGGCTCCGACCTGAAATCTAACCAGCAAGTGCTGGCTTTAGCCCAGACCCATGGAGGTGTGGTCTACCCAGCGCTGGGACTCCACCCATGGAACCTAGCAGAAGAGAACCTGGATGATACTCTGGAATTTATCGAAGCTAACGTAGATAAAGCTGTAGGGGTAGGTGAGATAGGGTTGGATTATCATAAGAAGGTCAGGGCAAGAGCAGAGAAGGACTTGCAGATGGAAGTGCTCAGGCGACTGCTAAAAATAGGCACGAAACATCATAAGCCGGTGATAGTCCATTCCCGATATGCATGGCGGGACTCGTTCGCCCTGGTTAACGAGGCACAAGCGGAGAAAGCGATATTCCACTGGTACACCGGGACCTCCAGCGTATTACGCGACATAATCGCTCAGGACTATTTTATCTCCGCCACTCCGGCTGTGGAATATCACCAGGAACATAGAAGGGCGGTCAGGGAAGCTCCTTTAGAGAGATTACTGTTGGAAACGGATTCTCCGGTAGTCTATAGAGGAGGAACCGAATTTGAGTACGAGTCCAGACCAACCCACGTTTTGAGAACGCTGGAGGCTGTGTCTCAGTTAAAGGGCATAGACCCAGCCCGAGTTGCTGAGGCAACTACAGATAATGCGATACGACTCTTTGGCTTACAAAACAGGAGGGATTTATAGAGAATGATGGAGCGGGTGATGGGATTCGAACCCACGGCTCCTTGCTTGGGAAGCAAGCACTCTTCCGCTGAGTTACACCCGCTTGACCGGTTTATATTATGCCCCGAAGTTGTTTTTGTGTCAACATAAACTCGATTAGCAGGGCAATATAGAGATGGAAGAAAACAGCCTATCATCAGCCGCTATTACCGATAATCTGGAGACTCAGTTCGTTGGCCAGAGGGTTATCTACTATCCCAGGTTAAAATCAACCATGGAAGTGGCAAGGCGTGAGGCTCAACTGGGGGCGCCGGAAGGAACAGTAGTCATTGCCGATGAGCAAACCGGGGGGAGGGGACGGAGGGGA
>CAZCAS010000013.1:0-17365 GCA_964496725.1 uncultured Dehalococcoidales bacterium | reverse complement strand
TTCCGAGGGCTTTTGGTGGTATGATATTCTACGCTTGAGCAAGCACCAAGGGCGATTAGCTCAGCTGGTTAGAGCGCAGTCCTGATAAGACTGAGGTCCCTGGTTCGAGCCCAGGATGGCCCACCATAGTTTTAAGAGTTCCGGCTGACGGGGCTTTTTTGTTTTGGGGTGGTTGGGGGAGAGCATGCTCATATTAGGGAAGGTTGTCGGAATTTTAAAGGTAGCAAGCAGCGTTATGGTGTCGTCTGAGTAACTGTCCCGCCGGTAGTGAAGGAATAGGTGCAGCCGGTCTTCACCGTGCCATCAGCATTAAGCCCATGCAAATAATCGCTTAATACCAAGGCACCTGAGTCGGCAGTTACCAAATCCATGTCGCTAACTTCGATTTGAATTGAGTCCAACTGGCCAGCCGCGCTGTCGGTTAACATTGCGCTGACTGCTGTCTGGACGTTGTTCAGTTCAGTCTGGTAGGCCTCGGTTTTGCCTTTGCCCATGAATCTGAGGACATCAGGGATGACTACGCTGCCGATAACCGCTAAAATAGCAATCACAACCAGCAGCTCGACCAGGGTAAATCCCTTCTCGCCGTGACGGAACCGCTTCCTGAACTTACTCACCAGCCTTTATTAGCTCCTTTTGTTTATATTTTAGCTGAAGCTGTAAGCAGTGATATTATAAACCTGCCCTGACAGTTGAGCAAGGACTGGCAATCTCAAGTGCAGACGAAATGTGACGCAGCATACAGATTTATACCTGGCTTGTGGCAGGCGATTTATTGAGGACTTCTATGGGCGATGTTATAATTTCACCATCGTACAAGAGTGGGAGGTACAGCCGTGTTAGGCATGGACAGTCGGCAAATAAAGGATGAAATAAAGTTACAATTGAGCGGGTCAGTTGGGCTATATAGAGACCAGAATTTAAGGGTCATAGTTGATAGCCTGGTTGAAGCCCTGGCTAATGTTCTTGAGAAGAATAACAGTAAGGTCGAGAAAGGCATCGAGGATTATTTCAATCGGATTACCAAACGGTAGAGGTTCGAACGTGCTGTAGCTCCCGAGCCCTGTTACGTTGAGCGCTATTATTTATAAGCGCTTGGTCAAACTTTCTACTTGCACTTTGGACAGTAGGCGATATCCCAGCCGTGTTCCTGGTGCTTGACAATCCATCCCTTTTTAGCAACCTGCTCCAGATTTTTGAAACCCTTGCTTTTTCCGCAAACTTTACATACGAGTCTTACTTCTGTCATCAGCTTACCTCCACTTGCGATATTGCTTGTGTAGGTTGTTCTGGTGGCGCTTAGCATAGACTTCTGTTTATATTTTACCACTTCTCGACATAAAAATTGTAGTCAATCCCAATAACAGGGGGAATAAGGGTACTTTTTCACTACTGCAACGGTACTATCAACTCATTGAAGTGTGCCACCTGGCAGTTAATAATGGACTAAAGGAAAGAAATATGGCTGTGAATGGCTTGAATAAGAGGTGGCTAACCCAGAGATGAGAAGAGTGTGTTATTTTTGTAACCGTTATATGGGGGAGAAACGCGGCTACAAGGGTGAAAATGGGGTTTTCCATAGTGTGTGCGATAAGTGCTCAGCCAGATTGAAGTTGGAAGAGAAGCTACCAGCTTTGTTAGTGCTGATTGCTAAATTAAGAAAACGGAGTGCCAATTAATTCAAGGGAATTTTCCTTTGCTGTCTTTTGGGGTGTGGGGGGGGAAATCCCTAAACATCGAGGGTGGAGATTGTAGTGGACCTCTCGAGCCAGCGAGGAGAAACGAGAGTATTAAGGCAGTAATTAATCAGGCCTTTTCTGTTTCAAGGAGGCCGTTATAGATCTATAGGACTTTGCCAATTGTAGCCGTCCCGGCACAGTCGCCGAAAACAGGCGCTCGTAGGCATTTGATAGTTTCGTCCGCTCAAGCAGTATCACCAGTACTGAAGTCGCTATTACACTCGCAAGTATTATGATGTAGGCAAGGCTTCTGATTAGTTCGCCACCTGCTATTCCTTGTTGAGCTGGAATCGAAGCCAGCACTGCCGCTGCCAGTCCTTTCGGCGCCATGACCGCCAGAATAGAAGCCCCTCTAGGTTTCACTGACTTGTCTACCGAAAGTTTGACAGCGGGGATACGCAAGAGAAATACAACGGCAGTTAGAGCTATGCCCAGGCCTATCTGCCAAGTTTGAGCAAATTCCAGCGATATGCCCAGATATATGAAGAAGAAGGTCTTTAGCAAGAAAGAAGCTTCGCTGAAGAAGGCCCTTTCGGTTTCGTTAAGACCTACAGGTTTGTCAGCCAGGGGCTTCTTTATAGTGGGGAATCGGATAGACTCAACATTTCCCAGGGTGATTCCAAACGCTAAGACAGCGATGGCACCACTGAAGCCGAGTGTCTCTACAAGACCATAAAGGGCAAAGCCGAATGCCATGGTGGTAAACATAGCATTCGGCATGGTATGTATTCTGTTGAGGAGAATTGACCAGATAAAGGCGCCAAGGAAGCCGAAGACGATTGCCACAATGAAGGAGGCAACCAGATTGCCGGTTACCGGGGCGACGTGAAACTGTCCCAGCCAGTAGGCTTCAATCAGAGCGAGTGTAATAGCAATGCAAAGCACGTCGTTGATTGAAGATTCTACAGATAGAAGGGCTCGCAATTTTTCCCCTATCTTAAGCTGTTTTGCCAGAGGGATGACTATTGCCTCAGATGTAGAGGCAATAATTGCCCCTATGATGAAGGCAGGTATCCACCCCAGGTCGGCAAGCCAATGAGCCAATGCGGCAGTAGCTAGCATTGTCAGAAAGAAACTGATGGTGGACAACTTGACGGCGGCGCCCATTGCGGAGCGCAGGGTGGTTAACTTTAGAGAAAGGCCGCCTTGAAACAGGATAACTATCAATGTGATATTGGCAAATATCGGGCCTACCATGCCTAAATCTGCTGGGGATACCATGCCTGAAGCAGGCCCGAGGGCGATGCCAATTATGATTAGTAATAAGACATCGGGAATTCTGGTGCGGCTGAAAATGCCAGAAAAAAGGTGTGCCAGGAATACCAAGCCACCAACAACAGCAACTATTATGGCAACATCTTGCACTTCGATTTACCTGTCTTCTTGCCCCGCTTGGAGAGGTAGGAAAACAGAGCAATAGGGAAATTATCCTGTATATCGGCTGCCATGTCAAAACCGGGAAGAAATTTAACGCAATCCCTTTTGCATATTTTCAATAATGGAATCCACTGCCGTTTTTGCCATCCATCCCTGCGCTGCTTGTTTAGCTACCGACAGTCTATCGAAAACGGTTCTGAGATTTTGGATTTTGTCACCGCTGAACTCGTAGGCGCACATAGCCAGTACCTCCCATTCCATTCCCTCGAAGGTGCCGAAGAAGGTATGCTCATAGACGGCCTTATTTCCATGCGCGATGACTCCAATTCCAGTTTCTGTAATCAGCAGGTCTGGCATGGACTGTGCCATCCATGATAAGTAGTGCCTCAACTCTTCCTTGCCCTTGAATGTGCCCTGGGGCGTTACCCAAACGGCGTCATCTGTACAGAAGGATAGCGCCTTGTCTATGTCCTTATCCGAGAGTGCCTTAGCATAATCGCGCACTATGTTCTCAATCTTTGCCTCAGCCATTATGTTCACCTCCCATAATCTTGACTCTCGTATGGAGATAGTAGTTCTCACTGGTTCGATTGTCAACTTAGCGATTGAATGAAATGGTCTACTTCCCGGTTGAAGCGTTCGGGCTCTTCGAGGAACGGGCAATGGCCGCTGTTCTCAAAGACTACCAGCTTAGCATCGGGTAAATTTTGGCGAAGATGCTCTCCACCGGCGACAGAAATAAGCTTCTCATCACTGCCGAAGCACAATAGCGTCGGTAGGGTGAAGCTCGAGAGCATGGGTCTGTAGTCCTGAACGGTTTGGTCAAAGATAATGGCGCTGGCAATAGACTCTGGCAGCCGTGTAATTTCGTCGAACATCCATCTGGCGTCTTCCTCTGCCGGTGCTTTCTTGAACATATGGGGGATGAACTCCCGCGCAACCGTTTCTCGGTCTGTCTGTACGGCGTCCATTAGATGGCGGAGGCTCTGGAAGTCAAAGAGTCCCAGTGGCCAATCGGATGTTTTGAAGTCTGAGGCGGACTCGTCGACAATGACTGCGGCCTTGATATTTTTGGCGCCGAACTGCTTGAAGTAATCCCAGACGATGAAGGCGCCCATTGACCATCCTACCATCACTACGTCAGTTAACTTCAATCCTTTGATTAGCTCTCGGATATCTCGGGCGTAGTTTGCCATTGTATGTCCTGAATGCACTTGTGCTGAGCGACCATGTGCCCGGAGGTCAACTGTGATTGCCCGGTAGCGCTGGCCGAAGTAGTTCAGTTGCTTATGAAAGAAACGGCTGCTCATCCAGACCCCGTGGATGAAAAGAATCGGTTGGCCATGTCCCTTCTCTTCGTAGTACAGCTGGGTTCCATTTAAACTTAAGTACGGCATCCTGGCCTCTCCTTTCCGTTAGGTAACGGTGGCTGGCATATTGTCCCCTTGGTTATATGGTACTGGTATTGTTCATTATACACTAAGCATATGTACGAAATACCTATGGTTGCTGGTACTTACATCCTATTGAAGTATGCCATTTGGCGAATAATAATTAAGATAGGTATGAATAACCTGAATAGGGAGCGAGGAGGAGAGAAATGAAGAGAGTATGTTATTTCTGCAATAAGGACATGGGCGAGAAATATGGCTATGACAATCATAATGGCGGGGTCTTCCACGGCGTGTGTGACGAGTGCTCAATCAAGCTGAGATTGGAGGAGAGGTTACCGGAGTTATTACTGGCCATTGTCGACTTGAGAAAGCATAATGGCACTATGCGGCGCTATCCAGAATTAGATGTTGCCGCTGCTTACTAACGAGAACCTCGTTCACTTTAATTTCTCCCACATCCCGGTGGTCTATCGGTTGACGTTAGCGGTTATTCATACCTAAGGAACCATCCCCCGGCAATCTTTGAACAGTAAGCCCCTTTCTGCTATTTATTAGCCGCATCCAGAGCCAGACCCGGCCAGTCCAGCATATTTAGTCTCACTATCATAATCCAGCTTTTTAACCGACTTAGTACTCCGGGCGATTCTTTAAATACGCACTGTCTATCAGAAATAGTCAGAGGCTTGTCTTTTATTGTGTGGAATATGCTGATAGGGGATGCTCACACCTGGCTAACAAAGAATGCGGACAGGTTCCAGAAAATAATGATTGTGTATGATAGCACGAAGAGTAGCGTGGTCCTGAATGCCAGTTTGGATTGACGCTTGTATATGCTCCACAGAAGAAATGCTGCCAGTAATGCTCCTATGACCTTTATGAACAAGAATGCTTCCTTGCCTGCCCATGTCGTTAACAAAGGGTTCCACTCTGTGGCAAATCGGTTTAGCACGAGGAAATTGGTTATCAGCCCATCCGAGATTATAAGGGCGGCTAATGCTCCTAAAAGGAGCCTCATCTGGTAGATTCCTGCGAAATCTTCCCTGAGGGTTGCGGCTTGGTTCATTTTCCCGCCCATAGCTAAAAATAGAGCTGACTAAACTGTGCTAATTATACAGCATGGGGTGAAACCTAAGCAATACTCGGATGGCGCATTTTCGTGGGGCTATTTCTTTAAGACATCACCCGTCGGTGAGGTAACCTTTCTCATCCAGCACAGGGTTGTCCCTTCAATGGTAAGTTCTTTATCCACGATGAATTCCTCTCTTACGTATAGTTGAAAGGCGTGGGAATTACAATCAGCAACAAGCGTTAACCCTTTATAATCTCGCCCTCTTGCCTCATCATAGAGAAAATGTAGCATTTTGCGCCCTAATCCTTGCTTTTGGTAGGCAGGCAATGTGCCTAGTATAACCAGTTCAAGATAATGGTCTTCATACTTTGGTTCTTCTTTAACGACTAATGCAAACTCTTTGACAACGCGCTGCCCTAAAATCTGGTGTAGAGAAAAGATAAGTCTCGTCAATGCTGGTGGTGATGGCTCTATTGCTGAATCTAAGGAAAGCGAAGCACAAACAAGTTTGTTATCTTGGTGAATCCCGTATAGTAGCGATTCACTGGTTCCTCCGAAGCAATCAAGAAAAGCTTTCATCACAGGTCTTGTTGCCTCTGGTTTAACGCCAAGTGCTGGAATCAGGGGATGCTCTTGAAAAGCTTGAGTTAACAACTCAAGTAGTTCTGGTTTATCCGCATCTCTTAGCTGTTCTACAGCGTTTTCTGTCATGAATCAGCTGACTGAGCATCTGTGGTGGCAGGTTGGCATTCTTTTCCTTTGTCGCATATTTCGAGAAAGTCGCAGAATTGACACAATTTGCTGGTTGCCTCAGGATACGTCTGCTCTTGTTTAATTTGCGTGGCTATCTCTAGAACCTTGTCTCGTGCGTTTTCGATGTCATCCGCGGTGATAGGGAAGTGGTACCACTTATTGTTGGCTAGATATAGATATGAAGCCTTTGACACCGGATAGCTTAGTGTTCTTGAGAGGATTAGCACATATACAAAAAGTTGAAAGCTGTCTGCCTCCCCAAGCATATTGCCTGTCTTGTAATCGATGACGTGAATACTGCCATCACCCACCAGGTCAATGCGGTCTATCCTTCCGTTCAGGATTAAGTTATCGGCAACAGGAGCCTCATGAAACCTTTCCAGCATTAACGGTTGGATATCAATTCTTTGTGCATTTACAAACTGCCGAAGTTGGGTCAGAGCTTTTTCCTTCCACTGCTCTTCCTCTACGGTGTCGGCAAATCCCTCTCGGTTTTCCTCCCATTTCTTGCGGAGTAAATCCACTATTGTCTCTGGGCTTCTCTTCTCTACAGGAATGATGCCCAGAAAATCGGCTAATGTATCGTGGACATTCTGTCCCATTGTAAGCCAGGGCCAGGGCTTTCTGTATTGGCGGATTAAACCATCAATATAGTGGTATTTATACCTGCGCGGGCATTGCTGATAGATTCCGATGGCATATGGCGATAACCTTAACATTCCATACCTGTGCTAAAGGTTTCCGGTACTATTGTACAGCATAATAAGCATGGTGCAAACTCAGGGCAGGGAAATGGGGTATCGATTTTAATTAACTACTTCTGTGACAGATAATCGAGGTTTTCACACGGATGAGAACCTCGAAGCGGAAAGGGTGATAATAGAAAGGATTACTCCGGTGATTAAGGTTTAAATTAAAACCTCTGGCTTACTGCTGTATCTGGCGCTTCAATATCTTCTGCGTTTTCCTCCACCAAACCCACCATGTCCTCTGCTGCCATACGACCCTTTACCCCTGTCGTCGGAGCGAGGTCGAGCCGCATTAACATTCAGTGTCCGTTCCTTTAAGATTTTTCCGTTTAGCTCAGAAATTGCTGCTTGCGCTTCAGACACTGTTGGCATTTCAACAAACGCGAATCCCTTCGGCCGCCCGCTATATTTGTCCGTTATGACAGCTACAGATTCGACCTCTCCAAAAGTCTGGAATTCTTGGCGCAGTTCCTCCTCGGTGACGTCGTAGGATAGATTACCCACATAGATTTTCATATTGGTGCTCCTTTCACTAGGTTATGCTATGCCTGGCCAGTTACTTGTAACTGCGCCGCCTTCTTCTTGCGTTCCTTTTTGCTTTGAGACGCGCCGTTTCTCCCTTGGATAGAAAATGGCGATGGTCCTTTGCTTCGCGAAGGATTCCGCTCATCTGCACCATCCTTTGAAAGCGCCGCAACAGTGAATCCTGGGATTCACCTTTACGTATTGAAACTCCTAACGACATAACACACCACTGTATTCTAGCCAGAGCATGCATAGGCCAGATATTCCAGCCTATGCATACTCTAGAAATTAAGCCGCTATTATCTATTGAGTCTGACTGTATTGTAGCAGTCTCTGCAATAGACCGGGCTGCCATCGCGAGGCTCAAATGGTACTTCCGTGTCTTTGCCACACTGGGCGCATACTACGGGGAACATTTGGCGTCGAGACTTTGAGTTGTAGCCACTGTTTCCGTAACGTTCTGCCTTCCTGGCTTCACGGCATGAGGGACAGCGCTTGGGATCGTTGGTATAGCCTTTAGAGGCGAAAAACTCTTGCTCCTCGACGCTGAAGGTGAAAGTAGCTCCGCAGTCGGAACACTCAATCGACTTCTCTTGGAAACTCATAGGATGACCTCCTCTCTTTTAATTAGTTGGTTTGAGTAGGTCATCTACCAGTTGCGTAAACTTGAAGTAACTTAACTAAGTATATAATCACCTAAGCTGAAACCACCGTGGATATTATACACTAAAGAAATTATATTTGCAAAGCCAGCATAAGTTTCTGGGGCCGCAGGCCCGAGTTTGGACTTACATTAAGTCTTTTTCGCTGGCTTCTATCGCCCGCTGTAATTCAGCGCTGAGTAGCGATGGTAGCCCCTCAATGTCCACCCTGAGGAAACCCCGGACTATAGTGGCTGTAGCCTCGGCCCGGCTTAGTCCTCGAGCCATCAGGTATTCCACCTCTTCCTCAGCAATCTTGCCCACTGCTGCTTCATGAGACAGGTCGATGCCCTCCAGCGTGCCTTTCAGCTCAGGTATGGCGTGAATCATACCTTTTCCCTGAAGGATTAGCCCTCGACATTCCAGGTGACCTTTAACCTCAGGGGCATTGCCTTCTATATAGCCTCGGGCAAAAATATTGCCGCCGGTGGTGATAGCTCGTGATACTATTTCTGTCTTTGCCTTCTTAGCATCAAGGATTGCCTTGCCTCCGACGTCTATTGATGACCCTGGGGTTGCCACCAGAATACTGTTGTACCTGACCGTAGCGTTTTCGCCTACGCATCTGGCTACGGGGTACATTTGGAGTGAGCGAACCGGCTTCATGAGTACATAGTTGCTGAGGAATAAGCCGTTTTCTTCTATGATGGCAGCGGTGCGGGGACGGACTGCTATCTCGGGGTTCCAGTTGTGTATCATGGTAAAGGTAACCTTGGCGCCTCTCTTTATGTAGAACTCGGACACGCCCATGTGCAGTCCAGGGTCCTCTTTGGAAGCGGTGGTGCATCCGGTGATGATATGTAGTTCCGAATCCTCTTCAGCAATGATGACATTGTGTACTTTCTGGGCCAGTTGTGCTTTTGCCAGATAGAGGCAGGCTTGAACGGGGTAAATGGTTTTATAGCCGGGCAGTGCTCTGATGAAGTAGCCATTATGCTGGCTCAGCTCTACATTGGCGGTGTACTTATCGGTGTCTATAGCTACTGCCTGCCACCAGTAGTCCGACATCCAGTCGTACTTTTCCAGAGCCTGGCTGACTGCCATTATCTCTATGCCTTCTTGCTGGCTGGAACTGTGGATTGGTGTGTTGTCTGTCTGGATAAAGGTCCCCGACCTCTGTCTGGGGTCATCTAGTATGATTCCTGCTTCCAGCATCTGTTCTTTGGCTTCGGCTGGAAGTTGTGAAGGGTCGTCCTGGTACGCTCGTTCCTCTGCTGAGCTAGCGTAGGCGTTCAGGTCTATATCCTCGCCAATGGCTGCTGGTTTAGCTGCTGCTGCTCTGGCTTTATCTTTGTGGTTTTGGGGTGATGTCACTTTAGCCATATTGCACATCCCTCAGAGCGCATCTGATACATTCCTCGTAGCCTTTCTCCTTAATCTCCGCCAGGATTTCGTGGGGGTCTCCCTGGCAGCCTATGTTGCCATCCAGCATGACATATCCAGTGCGGGCATTGACATAGTTCAAGATATTGCCGGTATGGGTGATGATAAGCCCCATGGATTTGCGGGCCTGTATGGATTGGTCCTTCTCCAGCAGGTCGTTTATCAATTCACCTATCAAGGCTATGTTTTCCAGGTCGACACCGGATTCAGGCTCGTCCAGCAGAGTGAGCTGTGGTCTTTGAGCCAGCAGCTGCATTAGCTCGGAGCGCTTTATCTCACCCCCCGAGAACCCATAATTTATCTCCCTATCCAGAAAATCGACCAGCTCGGCTTTTGCTGCTATCTGGTCGATACCTGCCTCATCCGCATGGCTCCCGAGGCAGGCGGCGACCATATCCCGTGTTTTTACTCCTCGAACTACCGGGGGGCGCTGGAAAGACAGCCCTATCCCCAAGCGGGCTCTTTTATCCAGGGACAAGTGAGTTATATCCTTGCCGTTGAAGATGATTTTGCCCCTGGTTACCTGATACTTAGGGAAGCCCATTATCGTCATGAGGAGGGTGGTCTTGCCACTGCCATTGGGGCCGAAGAGAACATGTGTCTCGCCGGTTTCGATATTAAGATTTACATCGTGGAGGATTTCCTTATCCCCTACGGCTACGGTCAATTGTTTAATCTCCAGCATGTCTGTTGCCTCCGCAGTCTCTGAGTTTGCTCAACCTTCCAGGGAGGGGTGTTCCTCTTGGACAAACCAACCTGCCGGGTCTTTGAGATATTCATAGTAGTCGAGCAGAACTCGGTGGTGTACCTTCTCTTCTTCGGCTAATGTCTGGTAAAATCCCTTTTCAGCGTCATAGGTGGCATTTTGCCCGCGGCTTCTATAGAAATCATAGGTTTTGTTTTCCATGCGCATGGCTATTTGCACAGCGTCGAGTTCAGTGGCCAGAGTCTTGACATTGGAGCCTATCTCTTCTATCGCCTGGGCAAATGCGGTTCTTAGTCTTTTACCATGGTCGGGATGAAAGTCAGTCGCTGGCCAAGCCTTTTTACGCTGAATAGAATAGTATATCTCGTTGAACTTCTGACGGTGGATTTCCTCTTCAGCAGCCAGAGTCTGCAATAGCTCCTTACCCAGTTCATTGCCGCTTTCCTGACTGGCTTTCAGGTAGTATTCTCTGCCATCAATTTCCATCTGGATGGCAATTTGGAGCGCCTCTAGAGTTTTATCTTGTTCGGTTTTCATATTACCCTCCGTTCAGCTAGAGGATGGTCTCTATTTTTCATAACCCTGGCCGGGTGATTCTTATAAATAACATTATAAATATTAAACAGTGTATTTTCAAAGGGGTAGCTCAGGGCAGTTGGAGGACTTGCCTGCTTTTGCTGGCCTTATCCTCGGGCGTAGACTATCCTCTCGGCGGCGACAAATCTGCGCCCGCTGATGTGCATTATAGGCTTTGCCTGCGAGACATCGAATTTATCATCCTTGATGAATGCCTTCCTGGCCTCAGCGTTTACCACCTTTCCTATAATCAGAATGTGGTCCCCGGCTTCCTTCTCAAACTCAAGCTGGCATTCAATCCAGCCGAAGCATTCCTCAATGCTGGGTGGTTTGACCTTTTTTGACCTTCTTTCGGTAAGTCCTGCCTGCGCTATCTCATTAACCCCTTTGGCGAATGCCTTGGAGCATATCCACAGTTTGTCCAGAAGTTCTTCGGGGACGAGGTTAAGGACAAACTCTCCGGTTTCCCTGACGTTGGCCAGGGTATGTCGGGTATGGGCAGCGGCGAACAGCACCAGGGGAGGGTTCGATGAGACGGGGGTGACGAAGCTGAAGGGGGCAGCATTAGGTTTGCCGTCTTTATCTACGGTAGAGATGAGGACAGTACACCGTGGCGAAAGGATTTCATAGTATTTTCCGATTTGAATTGTCATTGCTGCCTCCTGAATAGAGTGATACCTTCCGTTCTCCATTATAACCTGCTAATTTGTGGAAGTTAAACACTGTCGTCGTTCTTCTGTAAGGGAGCTTGTAACAAACGCTACTTATTTTTCGTTTTTATATTAAAGAGAGGAGGAAATAACCCGAGGGAGGAGGTGGGCATGGCCTCTTTACGGCTGTGGGGAGCTTGTAAATCGTTTGTCCAGATGGGATAATTGAAGTCGTCTCGATGCTTCATTGGAGGGAATCCCTCACAGGCCGTAAATGTATTCACAAAACGCAGAAGACTCCTTAGTTGAGCGGGCAATTCAACGTGATAGGGCAGCATTTACTGCTCTCTATGATAAGTGTGTAGACCGGGTCTACCGACATGTTTATTATCGGGTACCCAGTCAAGGGGATGCTGAGGATATTACCCAGGAAGTTTTTATCAGAGCTTGGAAAGCTATTAGTAAGTACAGAAAAACGGGAGCGCCTTTTGAAGCCTGGCTTTTTGCCATTGCCCACAATTTAGTGGTGGATTACTACAAAATCAGGAAGGAGTCCATCCCTCTGGATGAGGCAAGAGTATCCGGGGCGAATGACGGAGCCGATCCTGAGAAAATGGCTGAAGCTATCATTAATCGGAGTTATGTTAGGGATGCTATCTCGAAGCTCAAAGGGGAAAAGCAAAAGGTTATCCTGATGCGTTTCATTGACGGTTTCAGCTATAGTGAAATTGCCCGGACCTTGAACAAGAGCGAAGGGGCGGTCAGAGTGATTCAGCATAGAGCCCTTAATGACCTGAGGCATATGCTAATGGGGAGTGAGTAAGGGGAAATGAAGAAGGAAGATATACTTGCTAATTGTATAGATGAAGTTCTGGCAGGGAAGTGCACTGTAGAGGATTGCCTGGCTAAATACTCTCAGCTTGGCGATGAGTTGCGGCCACTGCTTAAGATTGCCCTCAGCATCCAGTCGGAGGCAGTTACTCCGTCTCCGGAGTTCAGGCAACGTGCCAGAAAACGCCTGATTGAGGCGATACAGCCGGCAGTAGCACCCGCCGAGCGCAGGGGACTGGATATATTCGGGTGGCTTAGACCGCTGGCCAGGAGGACAGCTGTCGCTATTGTTGTGGCAGCACTGCTTGTTGGTGGCGGTGCCACTGCGTATGCCGCTCAGGAGAGCATGCCTGATGAAGTCTTATACCCGGTGAAAGTGGCAACTGAGAACGCACGTCTGGCGGTTACTCCTTCGGATGTGGGCAAGGCTGAGCTTCACATAGCTTTTGCCGAGCGTAGAGTTCAGGAGATGGCTGAGATGGGCAGGAGGGGTGAAGCTGGGGAGATACCTGGACTGGCAGTTGCGCTTGATTATCATTTAGAACAGGCCAGCGATTTAATGGAGATGGCTAGCGCTGAGGGTGTTGATGTTTCTGGGCTTGAAGTTAGCTTGGCGGAGAGCGCTACCCAGCAGCTTGGGGCTCTGGAGGGCACTTTGGATGAGGTGCCTGAGGAAGCTAAGTCTGCGATTGCGCAAGCCCTGGAAACATCGGGGGAGGATTATAGTGCTGCTATAGAGGCTGTCGCCGGTGTAGAAGCTGTTGCCGTTCCTGCCCCGAGTCCTGCCCCCAGAGCTCCTGAGGGACCTATGCTGATGGTGGCTGATATGGGTACTATTCAGGTTCGTGCTACTGACCCGCCACCTCCAAAGGCGGATAGCGTTTTGGTAGAGGTGGGACAGATTGAGATTCATCGGATTGCTGGACCTGATACAGGGTGGCTCACTGTTATCAACGAGCCGGTTACCTTTGATTTATTGAAGATTGCTGAAGTGCAAAAGTTCCTTGGCACTCAGGAAGTGCCTAGTGGGACATATACCCAGTTGCGCTTTATAATCACGAAGGCTACGGTTGTAGTCGATGGCGAAGAGCACGACGTGCATGTGCCCAGCGGTGAATTGAATTTGGTCAGACCGTTTCAGGTTGAGAAGGGGGGAATAACGGTTATTCTCCTGGATTTTGATGGCATTGGGTCATTATATGTGACGGGTGGAGGGCGGTTCATGATGAAGCCAAAGGTTAATATGTTAGTTCCACCCACCGGTGAGGGAGATAAAGATAAGGAAGAAGGAGCGGAGGTAGAGATTGAAGGCGCCGTTGCCAGCTTCACAGGCAACGATTTGGTTCTGGTGGTTGCCGGACAGGAGGTTATGATTACCCTGGACAAGCTGACTGAGATTAAAGGGGACCTTGAGATAGATGCCTGGGTAGAGGTTGGGGCTGTGACAGAAGATGGTACGTTTTTAGCCAAGGAAGTGAAGATAAAAGAAGCCGAGCAGGAACAGGAGAGGGAAAGAGGGCGTGAGATGGAAGGGGAAACTGGAGGGGGAGTGGGGGGTAAGGTGAAGAACTGAATTTTGCTTCATAAGCCCAAAAATAGCCCAGCCTAAGCAGCAAAGCCTATTAAAGCACAAGCAGTTTTGAAATGCGAGGGTTTTGTATTTTAGCGCTTCTGTAGCTTAGCTGTTAGTGTTGCTGCCTGATTAGCAGAGTTCCCTGTCTATCCCTTGGCTGGGTGCATTACTTCCTTGAGTTGAACATCCCGATGCTTTGTTGAATCCAAAGAGGTATAATCATGTTACAGAACTTTGGCAGCGGGCATGCTTCTTCTGAATTGTGAGATTGCCCCGTATGCCTACAATATGGCACATGGACAAAGCGAAATTCGAGCAACTCGTTTCAACCGCGGTTGCGGCCTTGCCAGATGACATCGCTGCCAAGCTGGATAACGTAGATATTGTGGTTCAAGACTGGCCCTCTCGTGACCAGTTACGCCAAGTAGGGCTGAGGCATGGTCAGTTGCTGCTCGGTCTCTACGAAGGTGTGCCTCTAACTAAAAGAGGACAACGGTACGGGCTTGTACCACCGGACAAGATAACTATATTTCAGAAGCCGATTGAGGCGAAATGTGAACAAGTTACAACTGAAGTAGTAGCTGAGATAGCTAGGGTAGTAAGACACGAAATTGCCCATCATTTTGGCATCAGCGATGCTCGACTGAAGGAGATCGAAAACCAGCGGGGCACCGGCCACACTTGACGTAGCAAGTCCAATCAGTCTGGTTCTGCCGATCGGCATACCCACATTAAGACTAACAATTATACTCCTATACCTTCTGGCTTCTTGTTGGATATATAGTGGTTGCTTGGCAATATATGATATAATCGAACATTACTCGGTTGCTTGTGGCTATGCCATCTCTGAGGTTTAGTTATGAAACGAAGTAGGCTATGGTTGCTACTGATAATATCGGCGCTGATATTATCTCCAAGCTATCCCGGAGCTCTTTGAGATTACCGTAGACGGCCAAACCGAGGTAGTCCATATACAGTGCTGAATCTTGTTTTGCTTGACGAGGTATTGTACTTCCGTGCTGCAGAAAGCGTGCCAGCAGGTTGGTCTGAAGTGATGTTGACAGGTCGTGGTCGGGGTGGTCGGATTTGAACCGACGACCACCTGAACCCCATTCAGGTGCGCTACCTGGCTGCGCTACACCCCGGACTTTCCATACTAGCATAATTCATTTTCAAGGGCAAATGGAGTCTTAACGGTTTGCTTGATTGTAGACAGCTACCGCTCAAATCTGCTAACATTAATATCTCGGTAACCGAGGTGGGGGGAATCAATCAGCATCATGGCAATGCGTGAATTGTGTCAGCTTCCTAATGACCTCGTATTGAGGCAAAAAGCCAGGAAAGTATCCATCATCGACGGCTCGATTCAGAGGCTAATTGATGATATGGTGGAGACTATGCGGCAGTCGGGTGGTGTGGGGTTAGCAGCTCCTCAGGTGGGGGTGCCTCTCCGAGTTATAGTGCTCGGGATGCCAGAGGAGGAACCCCTTGCTATCATCAATCCTGAGATAGTGAAACGCGCTGGGGAACGAGAGGTGACCGAGGGTTGTCTCAGTGTCCCCGGCTATGTGGGCGAGATAAAGCGTTCTGCCTCAGTCACGGTCAAGGGTCGGAATCGACAGGGTAAGATGATTCGAGTTAAAGCTACGGGTCTTAGGGCTCAGGCGCTAGAGCATGAGCTTGACCATCTGGATGGCATCTTGTTCGTTGACCGCTTGGAAAGCCGGGATAAATTACATAAGATTGAGGATGAAACCGAGACCAGGGAGATGTGAAATAGTGAAAACCGTAGTTCAGTGCGATTTTGATGGTACCCTTACTGAGAAGGATGTAAGCTTCATGATATTAGATGCTTTTGCCGGCGGGGATTGGCGGCAAATATTGGAGGAATACAGGGAGGGGAAAATACCTGTCGGTCGTTTTAATACCGAGGCCTTTGCCATGGTTAAGGCTGATGAGCAGACCCTGCTTGGGTTTGTGAGGAGGAAGGCGAGGGTGCGAGACGGATTCCGTGAATTGCTAGCCTGTTGTGAGAGGAAGGGCTTTCGCTTTATCATTGTGAGCAATGGGCTAGATTTCTATATAAGGGCGATTCTGAGGGATATGTGCCTTGATGATATTGAGGTGTTTGCTGCTCAGAATCGATTTGGTTCCGACGGTATTGATGTCCGTTATATAGGACCTGACGGTGCCCAGTTAGAGGATCTTTTTAAAGATGCGTATGTCAGGTTATTTAAAGAGGGGGGTTATCGGGTAATATACGTAGGGAATGGTGCCTCTGATATCTCCCCGGCGAGGGAGTCTTTTCGTGTTTTTGCCACCGGTGATTTATTAGCCTCCTGTAAGAAGGCGAATCTCAATTGTATCCCCTTTATTGACCTTACCGATATCATCAAGGACCTGGAGCTCCTTTAGCGGTCTCATAGAACCTCTCTCCGAATATTTTACTTCCTATTCTTACTATATTAGCCCCCTCCTCTAAGGCAACTTTGTAGGAGTTTGTCATCCCCATGGAAAGATATCGCATCTCAACATCAGGCAGATTGAGCTTTTTAATCCTTTCAAATATCCTCTTCGTTTCCACGAAATAGTGCCTTGAATCCTCTGGGTTGCCCATAACAGGCCCCATGGTCATAAGCCCCATTATTTTTATGTTTGGACAAGCTGATATTTCTTTCACTAGCCGTTCTGCGTCTTCAGGAAGTACGCCTGCCTTTTGCTCTTCTCGGCCGCTATTTATCTCAATTAATACCGGCATAATTTTACCGATTTGAGCACATCTTTTGTCGATTTCCCTGGCTATCTCTATAGAGTCGACGGTTTCTATCATATCGAATATTCTTATCGCCTTTTTCACCTTGTTTTTTTGAAGGTGGCCGATGAAATGCCATTTTGCCTTAGTCCCTATCACCTCATATGCTCTTTCGGCTTCCTGGACGTAGTTTTCTCCTATAATTTTTACCCCTGCCTCCACCGCCTCCAGGATTTCTTCAGGTTGCCTTGTTTTAGCGGCGGCTACCAGTTCAACCCCGTCGGGCAATTCGCTTAATATCTGACTGACATTTTGCTTAATCATTTTCACCTCTTGCCTGGCTATTTTAACATTTAACAGACAAGAAACCCAACTGGGCTGGTCCAGACGAGTTGCTCAAAAGCCAGAGCTTGAGTATATTATTAAAGATGGTATATAAAGAGTATAAAGAGTATAAAGAGAAAGTAAAGGAGTGATATAAAGATGCCTCCGCTGGTTTCTATCGTAGGTAGGTCAAAGTCGGGAAAGACCACTCTTATGGAAAAGCTGGTCAAGGAATTGAAATCGAGGGGTTATAAGGTGGCTAC
>CAZCAS010000012.1:0-18402 GCA_964496725.1 uncultured Dehalococcoidales bacterium | reverse complement strand
TCTTTCGCCGGCAAGCTTTATCTTCTCTGGGCTCTGGCGACGCCGGTGCAGTTCTGGGCAGGCCGACAATTTTACAGGGGTGCCTTGGGGGCGTTGAAGCACAGGACCGCCGATATGAATACCCTCATCGCTGTCGGCACCTCATCGGCTTATTTTTATAGCATGGTAGCGGTCCTCTTCCCCGGGCTTTTCGCTGCTCCTGGACTGGAGCCTCATGTCTATTTTGATACCTCCGCTATAATTATTGGCTTGATTCTCCTCGGGCGTTTCCTCGAGGCTAGAGCCAGGGGACGGACCTCGGATGCAATAAAGAGGCTCATTGGCATGAGACCGAAGACAGCCCTGGTTATCCGTGACGGCAAAGAAGTGGAAATACCGGTGGATGATGTCGAGGTGGGCGACCTCATTCTGGTACGGCCCGGTGGGCGAGTGCCGGTTGACGGCGTCATTCGTCAGGGGCATTCTGCCATTGATGAATCTATGATTACCGGGGAGAGTATCCCGGTAGAAAAGAAGGTAGGGGATGAGGTTATCGGTGCCACTATCAATAAGACAGGTAGTTTTCAGTTTGAGGCAACCAAGGTAGGTAAGGATACCACCCTGGCTCAGATTGTCCGATTGGTGGAGGAGGCTCAGGGAAGCAAGGCGCCTATTCAGCGCCTGGCTGATGTCATCGCCAGCTACTTCGTGCCCATAGTAATTGGCATCGCCACTGTTACCTTTATCGTCTGGTTCCGCCTGGGACCGGAACCTGCCCTCACCTTTGCCCTCCTCAACTTCGTCGCTGTGCTCATTATTGCCTGCCCTTGTGCCTTAGGGCTGGCGACACCGACGGCTATTATGGTGGGTACTGGCAAAGGGGCTGAAAACGGTATTCTTATCCGCAGTGGAGAGGCACTTGAGCGGTCTCACAAGATAAAGGCGGTGTTGCTGGATAAAACCGGCACTCTCACTAGGGGTGAGCCGAGGGTAACCGATATCATTGCTGTATCTTCTCAGGATGAGGTTCTCCGCCTGGGGGCCTCGGTTGAGCATGGCTCGGAACATCCCCTTGGCGAAGCGATAGTTAGAGCGGCTCAGGATAAAAAGCTGAAAATATCTCAGGCGTCGGATTTTAACGCTGTACCCGGCCACGGTGTGGAGGCTTCGGTCAAGGGCAAAAAGGTCCTGCTGGGCAATCTCAAATTGATGCGGGATAGAGGTGTTAATCTCAATGGACTGGAGAAAGAAGCTGAAAACCTGCGGAAGAAAGGCAAGACGGTGATGTTCCTTAGCCTGAATAGCCAGGCGGTGGGCATTATTGCTCTGGCTGACACGGTTAAGCCCGATGCCAAACAGGCGGTTAAGGAATTGCACAGGATGGGCATTGAGGTGGTGATGATTACCGGCGATAATCGCCGCACTGCCGATGCTATTGCCGGGGAAGTGGGCATTGACCGTGTCCTTGCCGAGGTATTGCCGGAGCATAAGGCTCAAGAGGTCAGGAAGCTTCAGGATGAGGGAAGGATAGTAGCTATGGTGGGTGATGGCATAAATGATGCCCCGGCTCTGGCTCAAG
Organism: uncultured Dehalococcoidales bacterium; assembly: GCA_964496725.1. GTDB lineage: Bacteria > Chloroflexota > Dehalococcoidia > Dehalococcoidales > E44-bin46 > JAZGHN01. The sequence continues at coordinate 16,844 of CAZCAS010000012.1, read as the reverse complement.
CGGATGTGGGTATCGCCATCAGCACCGGCACCGATGTCGCTATGGAGGCGGCAGACATTACCCTGATTGGTGGTGATTTGGGGGGTATTGTCACTGCCATATCCCTGAGTAAGCGTACCATGAGGACGATTAAGCAGAACCTCTTCTGGGCCTTTGCCTACAATAGTGCCCTTGTCCCGGTGGCTGCCGGGGCATTATACTTTGTCTTTGGCCAAACCGGCGTCCCCCTGGGGCTTCGTTTCATTCTGGGTGAATATGGGTTCCTGAATCCGATGTTGGCTGCAGCTGCTATGGCTGCTAGTTCCGTTACCGTGGTGTCCAACTCACTGCGGCTGAGAAGGTTTAAGCCGGCTAAATTTGCAGACTGATTAAAGGAGGTGGCCCGATGGCGGTTGATCCTGTCTGTAAGATGAAGGTAGAGGAAAGCAAAGCGGTAGCTACCTCGGAGTACAGGGGAAAGAAATATTACTTCTGTGCTGTGGGCTGTAAAAAGGCTTTCGACCAGAACCCAGAGAGATATCTTTCCCGGGAGGAGAAGCGGGGTTAAACCATTCTCCTGTGATTACTGCGAGAGCAATTCGTCCACCAGGGCTTGGTTGAAACCCACAACTGCCTCATCACCGATGGTGATTACGGGGACGCCTAACTGTCCTGACTTCTTTACCATCTCATCGGCTGCCTTTTCATCCTCAGCCACATTGTGCTCAATGTAGGGGATACCCTTTTGAGAAAGGTACTGCTTTGCCTTTTGACAGTAGGGGCAGGTAGGCGTCGAGTAGATTACTACTTTTTTCCCAGCCATCTTTCACCCCCAATCCCTGATATCTGTGCCTCATCTTATATTCGTGCGTGAGGAATGTCAACATTCCCCTCATTATTAATTATCCGTATGGTTGCGGGTCCCAGCGAGCCCCCGTGGTAGGGGAGCGGCTGCTGGGATACCTAAAAAATTTTTAAAAAGTGGTGAAAGAGGGCTTGACAAAGGTTTTAGGCTCTGCTACTATTAGGAAAACAGTTTCCTATTGCCTAATAATGCCATGGGTTTTGAAACACAAGACGTTGAAAGAAAAATATCTTCTATCCTGAAGGTCTTGCACGACTCTCAGGAGGCATTGGGGGCCAGGGTTGTTGCCCGTCGTCTGAAGGATGTCGGTGTTGAGCTGGGTGAGAGGGCGGTGAGGTATCATCTGAAGCTGATGGATGAGCGGGGTTTAACTCAACTGGTCGGCAGAGATGGAAGGGTGATTACAGAGTCGGGCATTGAAGAGCTAAATAGCGCTTTAGTCAGGGATAAGGTTGGCTTCGCTATCTCAAGAATCGAGTTGCTCGCCTTCCGCACTGATTTCGATTGGCGCAGGCGTACCGGGTTGGTTCCGGTCAATGTCTCCCTTTTCCCTGAGGAGAAATTCGATAGGGCGTTGCGAGCGATGAAACCCGTTTTCTCGGCTGGACTTTGTGTTAGCGATTTTGTGCTGGTAGCTGAAGAAGGTCAGATGCTTGACGAATTAATCGTCCCCCAGGGAAAGATAGCATTGGCTACAGTCTGTAGTATAGTGGTAAATGGAACCCTGCTTAAGGCTGGCGTTCCTATGAACTCGAGGTTCGGTGGCATACTTCAGATGCGGGATAATAAACCGCTCCGCTTTGTGGAGCTGATTCATTATGATGGCTCATCCGTAGACCCCTCGGAGGTATTCATCAGAGCCAAGATGACCTCTGTCACCGAGGTAATTAAGAGGGGTGATGGGAAGGTGCTGGCCAACTTTCGTGAGATACCAGCTCTTTGCCGTCCCATCACCGAGGAAGTAGTAGCCAGTCTTAAAGAGGCCGGTCTGGGAGGACTGCTGGTCATGGGAAACGTCAGCGAGCCGGTATGTGAAATCCCGGTGGAGCTTAATCGCATTGGGATGGTTCTCCTCGGTGGGATGAATCCTGTGGCTGCTGCTGAGGAAGCTGGCATTGAGACTGAGAACCATGCCATGAGCACGGTTGTAGAGTATCAAAAATTAATCAAATTCGAAGAGTTGTGATATGAAAGAGATAAAAATTATACCGTGTCTGGATATCAAAGAGGGCAGAGTGGTCAAGGGGGTGAAGTTTGTCAACCTTAGGGATGCCCGTGACCTGGTGGAGGCAGCAGCTGCCTATTGTCGTGATGGTGCTGATGAACTTGTCTTTCTTGACATCTTTGCCACTGTAGAAAGCAGAAAGACGAGGCTGGAGTGGGTGAAAAAGGTCTGTGATGTAGTCACTGTCCCCTTTGGTGTCGGTGGTGGCATTGGCAGCATTGAGGACATGCGGGCATTGATTGACATCGGTGTGGATAAGGTTTCCATAAATACTGCTGCTGTCAAAAACCCTGAGCTGGTAAAGGCAGCCTCGGAGAAGTTTGGTAAAGAGAGACTGGTTGTTGCCATTGATGGCAGGAAGAATCCGCCTGGCAGTGGTCTCCCTCGACTCGAGGTAGTGGTCAAGAGCGGCAATGAAGCTACCGGTATAGATATTGTTGATTGGGCGAAGAGGGTAGAGGGGTTGGGGGCAGGGGAGATTCTGCTCACCAGCAAGGATGCTGATGGCACCAAAGAAGGCTATGATTTGGAGATGACCAGAGCGGTGGCCGAAGCTGTCAGCATTCCTGTTACTGCTTCCGGAGGTGCCGGCAAGCTGGAGCATCTCTATGAAGCCGTGACAAAGGCAAAGGCATCGGCAGTCTTAGCCGCTTCTATTTTCCACTTTGGTGAAATCTCAATCCCGCAAGCCAAGCAGTACCTGAAAGAAAGAGGTATATCGGTAAAACTATAAGAATAACCTGGGAAAAGGGTTTAGAAAAGGAGTATTGGAAAATGAATTTACAGAGACCAAATGCAAATGAAGCGACCAGAACCACCAACCGTTCCAAAAGTGTAGTGCCAATGAGTGGCATCTGCACCCGTTGCCTTGATGGCTGCACGGGAAACTGTGAGATATTTAAGGCAAGCTTTCGCGGGCGGGAGCTAATCTATCCCGAGACCTACGGTGAAATCACTGCCGGGGGTGACAAGAACTATCCCGTCGATTACTCGCATCTTAATATCCAGGGATATGCTCTTGGTGCCGAAGGACTGCCTGTCGGTGTTATTGGTGGTCCTGATACTGCTACCTTCCCTGTGGTAGATACCGGAACCGAGTATGGGTGGGACATCAAAGTCAAGATGAAGGCTCCTATCTTTACTGGCGCCCTGGGTTCTACAGAGATAGCCCGTAAGAACTGGGAACATTTCGCCGTGGGTGCTGCCCTGAGCGGGGTTACCCTGGTCTGTGGCGAGAATGTCTGTGGTATCGACCCGCAGCTTAAAGTTGATTCAAAGGGGAAGGTTGTCTCATCGCCAGATATGGATCGCCGAATTGAGAGTTATCGTCGTTATCATCAGGGATACGGCGAAATCTTGGTCCAGATGAATGTGGAAGATACCAGATTAGGTGTTGCTGAATATGTCATCAATAAGCATGGTCTGGAGACCATTGAGCTAAAATGGGGACAGGGCGCGAAATGTATCGGCGGGGAGATAAAAGTTAACAGTTTGGAACGGGCGTTGGAGCTCCAGAAGCGCGGCTATATTGTTACTCCCGACCCTCAGCATCCTGTTAGCCAGGCAGCCTTTAAAGATGGTGCTATCAAGGCGTTTGAGCGCCACAGCCGCCTTGGTTTTGTGGATGAGGAGAGTTTTTACGCAGAGATTAATCGGTTAAGGGCTCTGGGATTCAAGCGCATTACCTTGAAGACCGGTGCCTACAGCTTGCGTGAGCTGGCGATGGCCATTAAGTGGGGCTCAAAGGCTAAAATCGACCTGCTTACTATTGATGGTGCTGGAGGGGGGACCGGGATGAGTCCATGGCGGATGATGGAGGAGTGGGGGATACCCAGTCTCTATCTACACGCTGCGGCTTATGAGTTTGCCAAGAAACTGGCTGATAGAGGTGAGCGAGTACCTGATATCGCTTTTGCTGGTGGCTTCAGCAGTGAGGATGGCGTATTTAAGGCGCTCGCCCTTGGTGCTCCCTTCACCAAGGCGGTATGTATGGGCCGGGCTTTGATGATTCCGGGTATGGTTGGCAAGAATATTGGGCAGTGGCTCAAGGATGGAAAACTACCCAGCACTGTTGGTCAATTTGGCTCGACCCTTGAGGAGATTTTTATCAATTACGAAGATGTCAAGAATATAGTAGGTGCCGACGAGATGAAGCACATTCCTCTGGGTGCCGTAGGAATCTACAGCTACGCTGATAAGCTCAGGGTTGGGCTTCAGCAGTTGATGGCTGGTGCTAGATGTTTTAGTGTACCTGCAATTAGCCGGCGTGAGCTTATGTCCCTGACCGAAGAATGTGCCAAGGTTACTGGGATACCATATCTAATGGATGCCTATAGGGAAGAGGCAATGAGTATTCTGGAGGTTTAAACTTCTAGTTGCTTGCTATTAATAGGGGGTAGCTGTTAAAGACATAATTGACTTTGCTGCTCAGCATCTCCTTCTGAGGGCTTCTAGCGAGTCCCGCTAGAAGCCCTTTATTATCCGGTACCGGGTTCAGCTAGTCCGGTCACCCTTGTGTTCTGCCTAGAACCACCCTTCCTCTTTCAAAATCCTGCTTGTCACCGCCGTACTCTGCGTGTCACCCCTGGCTACACTCACGGCGACCTCCTTGCCGAGGGCATTGGCTATCTTCGCTACCATCTGGTGGGAGAAACCGGGGCAGAGGATGAAGGAGCGGATCCCTTCATTTCGAACTAACTCCTGACATACCTCGACTGCCTGGTCTGGATTGCCATGCTCGACCACTGCTACCGTGAGTTCATACTTGGGGGTTTTGATTGAGGCTCTGTGTTTCTTAGGGTCTGCGTCAGGTGCGGTAACAATAATCCCTGATTTGAAAGCCATGCTCTACCTCCTTATTTGTGACAAAATCAAATGATTTTCCAGTCTCTACAGCCCTGCTGAATAACAGATAGGTACTCCGGGGAGGGCTTTGTCTCTTCTGATTGCCTGCCCTTAATGTAGGTTATGGATTCTACGGGGGCGCCATTTTCATCAAATACTATGACATTCAATCTATTGTACTCGCCGGGGCAGCCTTCATATCGGTCCAGCCGCCTTAAATCTCTATCCGAAATGTCATAAATAGCCCCCAGAACCTTCTCCCCTTTAAATGGCCTGATGGTGGCAACTCCACCTCGCCATTGCCTGGACCATCCCGTAAACACCAGCTTGTAATTGGGGAGGGTGGCGATAAACTTGGGCTTGCTATCCGGGCAGCGCTCTAGCATCTGCTTTCGGTTTAGATTAGAAGCATAGGCAAAATAGTACATCTTTTAACACTGGAGGGAGTATTTCCCTGGGTAAATCCTAGCCTCAATGCTATTTTTTGTCAATATGGCCACTGTTGGCTCATCTATAAGTAGCTTGAGGCAGGTTGGGTAAAGTGATATATTATTTGTGCGTGGGGAAGTGTCGGAATTGGCAGACGAGCATGACTTAGGATCATGTGCCGCAAGGCGTCGGGGTTCGAGTCCCCGCTTCCCCATTCAGAGTCGCCTCTTCCGGGAGGCCAAAGGGGTTTGACAAGCTCAATCAACAGTGCTATTTTATTGACGGATGCTCATCTTTTGGTGGGAGGTTCCATTCGTCTTTAGGTAAGGAGGTCATATGGCTTTACTTGAGTTAAAAGAGGTGACTAAATATTTTGGTGGTCTGGCAGCGGTAAGCGACTTTAGTATGGATATTAATGAGGGAGAGATTAGGGCGCTTATCGGCCCCAATGGCGCTGGTAAGACAACCATGTATAATCTTATCAGCGGGGTCTACGAGGTAACTAGCGGCACGATTAGCTATAATGGAGAGGATATAACCGGACTTAAGCCACATCAGATAGCCGCTAGAGGCTTGGTGCGGACTTTTCAAGCCACTAATATTCTCTTCACTGACCATACTGTGCTCCAAGCGATGATGGTGGCGCGCCATTTGCATGCCGGGATGAACTTCATCACTAAGTTCATGGGTACTGCCTCGAAGATAGAGGCGGAGCACAAGAAGAAATGCCTAGAGCTGCTTGAGTTTTTTGGCTTGGCCGAACTCAAGGATGAACTGGCGATGAATCTTCCCCATGGCCATCAGAGGGCGTTGGGGGTTGCCTTGGCTGTGGCTACTGAGCCCAAACTGCTCTGCCTAGATGAGCCAGTCACCGGCATGAACCCGGTAGAGACCGAGCACTTCATGGGACTGATAAAACAGATACGTCACCAGGGGATAACGGTGTTGCTTGTGGAGCATGATATGAAGGCAGTTATGGGTATATCAGACCAGGTAACTGTGCTCAGCTTCGGCAGGAAGCTCGCTGAGGGCACGCCTAAAGAAATACAGACGAATCCAGAGGTCATTGAGGCTTACTTAGGAGCGGGGGAATTTGTTGCTTGAACTGCATGGCGCGGTACAGGCTGATTAAGTAGATGGCGTCAATTAAAAAGCCCGAGTGAAACTATAGTTACTCGGGCTTTTTAATTTCTCAGCGGTGATTTCTCTTACCCCACCTCTATTAGCTTCTTTTCTCTCTTCTTACCCTTCGCCAAGCGGCGATTCTCGCTGGTAGACTCTCTAGACCCCCGGGCAGAGCAAAAACCACTGCTATCAGGATAATGCCATAGAACATGGGCATATACTCTGCGAGGGCGCCGCGGAGCGTCTCTTGGATGGAATACAGGGTGAACACCCCGGCTATGGGACCCCAGAAGGTGATCACTCCTCCCACGACTGCCCAGACCAGAACGAGTAACATGGAGCCTATAGCGAACTGAGGAGGGCTCACTGTTGTCATAAAATGGCCAAGCAGAGCACCGGCAATGCCGGCGAAGAAGGAGGCGGTGATATAAGCTAGGGTCTTGTATCCCAGGGTGTTTATCCCCAGGCTTTCACATAGAGTCTCTTGGCTATGGATAGCCACTAGGGCTTTGCCGATACGGCTCTGGTCTATGCGATACATAATGAAGAGACACGCTGCTGCTACCCCTAACACCAGGTAGAAATAGGAGAAGGTGGTGTCAAAGGTGAATGAACCCCATGAAGGGTGGGGGACGTACCAGAATCCGCCTTCCCCCCCGAAGGGTTCCTTAAATCCCCTGAAGCATAGCCGTATCGCCTCACCTAGGGCGAAAGAACCGAGGAGGAAATAGAACCCCCTCATCCTGAACAGGGGGTAGGCTGTTGCCGCAGCAAAACCAGCGGCGATCAGCCCTCCTAAAGGCGCACTATACCAGAAGGGGATGCCCATATTGCGTGACATTATGGCACTGGAGTAAGCCCCGATAGCCATGACCACCACGTGTCCCAGGGAGAACTCCCCGGTGGTAGCTAGGAGGCGATAGCTTACTGTTACGATGGCCCAGATCAGCATCAGTAGCACCGTGGTAAGCCGGTATTCTGCAAGGATAAAGGGCATTGCTGCCAGCACAGCAAAGAAGATACCTAGGGCAAGATAACCACCTTTGATTTTATGTACCACGGCCCAATATCCCCCTTGGTCTGAATACTAGCGTAATGAACATAAGCAGGGCGCCGATTATGATGGCCATAGTTGCCGGACTGGCAATTTCTTTAGGAAAGTAGCCGGTGACAAAAGCAACCAAAAAGCCGTAGATGACGGCAGCGACTGCTGCTCCCTCAATGCTGCCCAGCCCACCGACAATGGTCACCATTAAAGCCATAATAAGGGCGGTGTGCCCCATGTAGGGGTCTACCCTCATTATCGGTCCCATCAGTCCTCCAGCTGCTCCGGCAAGACCAGCCGAGATAGCCATGGCGATAATCCCTACCCTGTCTATACTAATCCCTTGCAGGGCGGCTGCCTCTGGGTCTTGGGCGACAGCACGGAGTGCCTGCCCCTGCTTGGTTCGCCTCAGAAACCACCATAGTCCCCCGATCAAGGCAACAGCGGCTGGGATTACTATCAATCTCTGCCAGGGAGCTATAGCACCGAGAATTGTCACCGAGCCTTTTATCGCTGGGGGGATATTCTTCATCAAGCCAACATGCCACCTGGTGGCGGCAAACACCTGCAGGATAAATATCATCCCTACGGAAAGGATAGCGCCCATCAGCACGTTGCCTCGCATCGGCCTGAACAGGACACGCTCCATGCCCACCCCGATGCCGGCCACGATGCCAGCGCCTGCCAGTACTGCTATGGGGAAGGGCAGGATACCTTTGGCGTAGGTGAGCCAGACCACGTAGGCCCCCACCATGTAAAGCTCGCCATGAGCCAGATTCACTATGCCCATCACGCCGAAGATGAGTGTGAACCCTATCGCCATCACGGCGTAAAAAACGCTAAGGTTTGCTCCATTTAATGCTTGTTGTAAAATAAGTCCCATCTAACCGAATTTCCTTGTTACTGAACCCAGCCGGGGGGTGACATGTATCAGTCATCCGCCCCGGCTAAGGTTCGCTTTATCTGGCTTATATCCGGCTCATTGCTCGCCGCTTGCCAGCCAGTCCGCTATTTCCTCGTCGCTCATCTCTGTCAGCCAGGAAAATTCATCCTCCACTCCCCACATCTTTATGCCTGCCCTCATGTCAACGCCCATGCGTTGCCACCACATCTCGTTAAGGTTCATGTTCCATTTCACCATGTATTCCTTGTTTCTGTTCCACCAGTCAAGCTGGTCGCGGTATTCTTGTATGCGGGCCTTGCTATCTACCATCATGGTTACAGGCCAGGGGGCCATAAAGGCATTGTCTATACCCCAGAAGGCCTTGCCCCACCAGGTACCCTTGCCAAATACATGGTAAATGTTGTTTTCCTCCGGGTGCCTCCATGCCTCGAATACCTTCATGGGCTCGATGGAATCGGCAGCCTTTACCGCCTGCATCCACTCATCTAGCTGGGCCATGTACTCATAGGACACCGCGCTCCAGGTGCCGGGATATTTCTCCTGATATTCGTTCCAGAAGTCCTCGTTCTTCATCAAAGCGTAGGGGTTGGGGTTTGGATTCAGCTTTGGGTCGTCAAGGTCGACGAAGTTCCACACGAAGCCCTCCATGAACTCTGGGCTGGTCTTCTTAATGATCTCATCGTAGAAATCGAGGGTGCACGATGCGAGCTGTCCCTCATAGCCTTGCTGGTAAGCCTGCTGGGTGAGCAGGTTGACATAGTCGGGATAGGAGATGCCCCAGTCAAGGATCTCAGCCCCTGAGGCTATCATCTTGCTCACGATGGGAGCGAAGTCGGTGGTCTCCGGGTCAAACAGCTCCCAGTACACAATCTTCATACCAGCAGCCTCAGCAGCGGCATTCATCGTTGCCATGCCCGGTCGCCCCAGCTCGTCATCCTGAGCCACCTGAGCGAAGGTTATCACCCCGTCTCCGTTCCTGTCGATTCCCAATTCATCAGCATGCAAGGCCAGCCACTCAACATGGGTCGCATTGTAGAATGGGCAGACCTCGATGGGAGCTAGGTGGTAGAGGGTGGTTGGGGTGAGGTCGCTGGGCAACAGGGTGGTGGACAGCATCATCCGGTCGGTCATGAAGGGGACAGCGGCAGCTGCTGTGGCTCCACCCAGCATCTGAACTAGGCATACCCCGTCGTCAAGTATCAGCTTCTTGGCGCCGGTCAGCGCCTTTTCCGTAACATACTCATTATCGTACGGGACGATCTCTACCAGAACCTGGGTACCATCGGATAGCGTGATGCCGCCTTGGGCATTAAAGTGCTCGGCCCAGATTTGGTCGCCATAGAGACCAGGGAGTCCCCACCCTGCGGTCGGTCCAGTAAGCGGGGCAAGGAAGCCTATTTTAGCAGTAATCGTCTTGGCTGGTGCTTCTGGTGCTGCCGCTGGCGGTGCTTCTGGTGCTGCTGCTGGTGGTGCTTCTGGTGCTGCTGCTGGCGGTGCTTCTGCTGGCTTACCCAAACAGCCGCTCATGAGTGGTACCACTACTGCCAGTGCTGTTACCAGGCTAACAATAGTGATTAGTTTCCGTAAATCTTTTTTCTTCACCAAATATATCCTCCTCTAAAGCGTTTAGTTTGCGGAGTGTAGCTCCTTCTTGTTTTTCACTTCATGTAGTCACCTCCCTCTATAATATGCTTTAACCTGTTTGTATTATAACACTTGATTCATATAGGCCAATGCCTAAAGCCGCTTTAACGATTTCAGGCAACCGCTGTTAATCAACTAGAGGCCACTCTGAGTTTGCCGCTTATCTTTATGCCATGCCGGTTAATTTCTTTATCTTGGCTACGGCTTCGGTGGCATTCTCACCATAGGCGTCGGCGCCTATCTTTTTGGCCCAGTCTTCACTGGTTGGTGCTCCGCCCACAATTATTTTGACCTTGCCTTTTAGCCCTGCTCCCTTTATCGCCTCCACTACCTTCTTCTGCATCTCCATAGTTGTCGTCAGCAGGGCGCTGGCTCCAACCACGTCTGCCCCTACCTCTTTGGCTTTTTCGGCAAACTTATCGGGAGGGACATCTCTGCCCAAATCATGGACCTCAAAACCGTTAGCGGCTAGAAAGGCTACAACAATCGATTTTCCGATGTCGTGTATATCACCCTCAACCGTCCCCATTATTACCTTCTTCTTCGCCTTGATTGTTCCTTTGGGGAAGGCAGCCTCACATATTGAAGTTCCTGCTTTCATAGCATCAGCTGCCAATATCAATTCTGGCAGGTATACCTCTCCGGCATCAAAAAGGTCGCCAACCTCAACTATGCCGGGGACAAATCCCTTTTCTACCATTGCTACTGGATCAACACCAGCAGCCAAGGCTTCTTTGGCAACCTCTTCAGCCTTAGCCACATCGTATTCTATGATTGCTTTCTTTGCCGCTGCGAGTATTTCCTGTTCTTTCGCCACAGTAGTAGTCTCCTTTCCTTCTAGTTATTTAGAAATTTATGAAGCAGGTACACGCTTTTTCTTGGCACTCTTGACAATTTCTCGTAATGTCTTCTTCACGTTATCGCTTAGAGGCGTAGGTTGGTGCGTTGTTATAATCCTTTTTGCCTCTTCTCTTGCTTTTTGGGTTAAATCTTTGCCTCCCTTTGACTCCCAACCCCCTCGAGTTTGACGGTCAATCAATTTGGGTCTTGACTGTCTTCTCATAAACTGTATCGTATGTTTCTGGTGCAGGAAATCCTTTATCTCATGAGCCCGCTTTACTAAGTCAACTGCCATTGTATCATCGGTAACGTCGATTCCCTGAATCGCGCGTTTAACCATGGTTACAATGTCGTTATCAATCAGCAGTTGCTCATGGCTCCAGGTCTGCCCTGATTCTAACATGCCCATGCCGTAAATCAAATTAGCCCCAGCTAGAGACGGCAGCAGATTTGTTATCGTTTTTTCGTGTGCCGCCTGAGCATCGGGCACCTTGGAATCTGCCTAGGTTCCGGAGACATAGCTCGGCAGATTATAGTACTGAGCAAGTTTTGCCACCGCAGAGCTGAGCATTCCCATTTCCGGTGCTCCCACCGGTGCATTAGCCAGGGTTAAATCTAGCATGGTGGTGGAGCTGCCGTAAATTATCGGTGCTCCTTTCTTACTAAGTTGACTCAGGGTTATGCCCCCCAGCACCTCGGCGTTATGTACTACCAGTGTTCCCGCGTTGGTAACTGGTGCAGTGCCCCCTGACAGGGCCATGGATAAAATGTTACAGGGTATGCCTATTCTTGCCGATTCAACTATAACCTCGCAGGCTTCAGGGCTGAGCTGCAGTGGGCTTACCGGGCAGATTAGAATGGAACAGACGGGTCTCTTTCTCATCTCCTCCTCACCCCCGGCTACCGCTGCCCCCATTTCAAAATATCTTCTGACACTCTCAGTAGACAATATGTCCACATGGTGGAAGTGTTTGCTGCAATTGATGAGGCATGTCTCAGTAGCGACAAGGTCTTCCACTTCAGGAGGGGCATCTCTTGGTACTACTGACTGGGTGAAAACATCTACGCCCTCGGCAGCATCAGCCAGTATTGCGGAGTCAGCCAGGTCTTTGTTAGTTGAATCTCTAAGCTTGCCTGTCTCTAAATCGAGGACCTTTATCCCTACGCCAAAGGTGGTGTTTGCTACCCTGGTACCTTCCAGGATGATGTCATACTTGGGGTCTCGTCCGGCAAGTAATACCCTCGAGGGAGCTGAGCTTATCGCCTCCTCTACGAGGTATGGGGGTATCTTAACGATACTAGTTTTTTTATCAACTTTACAACCGTGTGAATAGAAAATCTCCTGTGCTTCATCATTGAGCACCATAATGCCACCATCGTCCAGAACATCTAGGGTTACTCTATGTAGCTCGGCTAATTCATCATCGGTAAACATATTAAGGCCTAAGCCAGAGAGTTGATTATATGGTGCTCTCGTGCCTCTGATCATTGTCACCTCCTTTGTTGTCTAGACCAGCACCTCCAGTCCCTATACCGCTATTTATCACCCCCTTTCACCATTCTGGAATTGATTTGATTCAACGTTTGAACTACGTGCTATCTCAGAGTCACTTAATTGACTATAGCAGTGCATTGGTCATTTGTCAATAATACCTTTGGGCGGTTGACGGTGTTTGGCACAGTAATATATAATTAGTGTCTGAAGGCCATTGAAGCATATGTCGAGATGATATCTCCTAATTAAGAAAGGGGGTGATATATCAGGCTATTTTCTATCCATTACGAAACTAAGATTTAGCCAAAGGAAGGAGGCAAATATGGGAGTTAAAGCTAAGGCTGGCGTATGGGAGAGTTATGATAGAGCCCTTACCGGTCCCCAGATGACTGATGAAGAGTGGGACCGCAAGGTAATCCCCCAGACAGCCAAGAAGATAAAAGAGAAATATAACCTAAAATTTGATAAGAAGGTAATCATCCCCACTGACGAGGATTTATTGGAGCGTTTGTACCGAGCAGGGCTTGAGATGCTGGTCACCTGTGGAACCTTTTGCGCTGATATGGGACGGGTTATCAAGTACAGCGAGGAGGAGGTGCTGGAGGCTGTGGCTGGTGCCCCCACGCAACTGGTTATCGGCGAGGGGCGTGATGCTCGCATAATGGCGCCCCGTTATGGTAACGACCCCCGTCCACCATTGTGTCAGGGTGGGCCCACCGGAGCTCCGGTCAGTGAGAATATCTTCATGGAGACCCATGAAGCATTTGCCAGGGAGCCGTTAGTTGACTGCATAGTAGACGGGGTCTTCGGTAGCATATATGGACACCCCCTGGCCATGGATACGCCGTGGGATGTTGCCGCTGCTAAAGCGGAGGCGCTGGCATTGCGTGAGGCAGTGCGGCGAGTTGGCCGTCCTGGGATGGGCTTCTAGGGGCCCGAGACTCCGCTCACTGCAGCTGGGGTTATTGCCGCCGATTTTCCTGATGGCATGAGGCCGTGTGATAATCATGAGATAAGCCAGCTTTGCGAGCTCAAGATTGACCGCGAGGCTTTTGTTTTCACTGCCCACTATCAGATGAACGGCGATATCATTATGACCGAGCAGATGCCCATCATGGGAGGCTGGGCCGGGGGCATCGAGGAGACTGCCATCGTGGGCACAGCCGCCCATCTGAACACCCCCGTTCTGGTGGGGGGACATTGGCATCTGGATGGCCCGACTCATATGCGCTGGGGAATCACAACCGCCAGGGAGTGTTTGATGATTGCTGCGCATGTAAATCTGGCTATCGAACGTCACTCGCATCTGCTCACCGGCAACCAGTACTATACTGCCGCCGGACCATGCACTGAGATGTGCTTGCTGGAGGCAGCAGCTCAAGCTATTACCGATACTGCCAGCGGTCGTGAACTTATGAGTGGTTGTGCTTCAGCCAAGGGCACAATTCTGGACCGCACCACTCCTATTGAGGCACGGATGATGGCTTATGCCGCCCGGGCCGTAGCCGGGATGGACCCGGTAAAGGTGAACCGCCTGCTGGATAAGCTGGTGGAAACCTACGAGGGGATTCCCGCCGATGCTCCCAGGGGAGCCAAGAGGGAGGGCTTCAATAACCCACCCCTTGGGAAGACCTTCCAGGAGTGTTACGATGTGTGTACTCTGGAGCCTACCGACGAGCACCTGAAGGTGCTGGATAAAGCCATGAAGACTATGAAGAAGATAGGGTTCGAGTTTAAGTTATAAGAGGTTGCTTAGTAAGCAAAGACACCCACCACCCCATCTGGGATAGTGGGTGTCTTTATTTATCCCTTTCGCTCGGTTACTTGATTTTACGAGCACCAGTGGCGAGTCCGGCCCTTGTTTTGAACTGCTCTACGCAGTTAATTCTGATTCCCAGTAGTTCAGCAATGTGGAACTTAGCTGCCATTCCCTTGGGACGGCCAGACATCTGTGCAATGAGACCTAGCTGAAGGTTATCTCTTACCTCGCTCATCTTGACGCAGTCAGAGAGGTCGCGTGTCGACACCTTCAATTTCTTGGCGACATACTCCTTTGCTTCCTGAAGCCTCATGCCGGTCATTTCCATACGCGCCACCAGATCTCCGGCGGTACGCATTCCACCCATGCCTGAGGCTATAGCGTGTGCTTCGAGCATGCCATGGATGTCTCCGATGCCTACCTAGATCCCATCTAGCTTGCAGATTTCCACGGCTGCTTTTGATGCCCTGGTTACTGCATCTATCGGTGGGACATCATTCAATGGGGTTCCTCCAACTCCCATTCCCATGTTATTGTGGACTGGTATATTTGAAGCTTTGACGCATTCCTTGACAAAGGTAAGAACACGGCCGATATTGAAGGCGCATGACTGAGAGGTGAGGATATTGACTACCGGGCCAAATATGGTGACCCCGGCTTTTTCAGCTAATTTAACCTGTTGATGGGGGTATAAACCGGCTAAGCGCACTCCACTGTACTCTAGCGCTCCGTGTATTCCGAGGACAAACTCTCCCGCCATCCCCATCTCTATACATATATCAGGGTACTTTTTCTTCAGTCTCTCAGTAGCGGTTAAAGCGGCCTTAAAGTCTAGGTCTCCAAAGGCCCCCGTGGTGTCAAGATTAATAGCATCGGCGCCACCTTCATAGACCTTACTGGCAATATAGACTATATCATTGGCTGCTGCCTCAACCATTTTTTCGCCGCTTTCCCTAGCTTCCTTTATCATCCCCTTGTTTAGCAACTCTGTTGGATTGGGGAAGGGGCCATCGGGTTGTGTATATAATCCTAGGTTGGGCATGGCACCATAAAGAAGGGGAGCGGTGGTAACTAATAGTGTTCGCTCTACCAGGATATGCTCGTCATCTACAAGAGGCCTTATCGGCTTATAGCTGTAGTCAATGTGGCCATATTCGATAATATCAGCGCCTAATGCCCTCTCGTAAAGCTCTGAGGCAACCATCCTTCCGCAATCTATTCCTAATCCGGCGCCCCCACACACCCCGGCAACTATCTTAACGGTGCCCTCATCATGGGATAGAACCACTTCATTTCCTGGCTCTACGGTGACGACCCTTTCCGGGCGAGTGTAAATTTCTACCGCGTGTGCTATCTCTTCTTTGGTTAGTGGGGGAACCTTGGCTCTGCTGGCCGCATCCTCAACTCCTCTTTCCAGGTCATTCCTTACCTCATCGACAGTCATCTCCACTATCGTGCCGTCGCCTCGACGCTGCAACGTCTTCGCCATCAACAATCACCTCCTTTAGTGAATAAAGTGTTTACTGGTAACAACGCTTACTTGTTAGGCCATTACATCTTAGCTTAACCCCCTTTCACTCCGCTAAAATTAACTTGCCAGCCGACAATTTGGAATGTTTCGATTCCGCGAAGGACTCTCTGAGGAGAGGCTTGAAAGAAGTATCTGGTAGCGTCTCTAGTTTGATTGGCGAGGCTATTATTCATGTTGCCGGTCGCTTCATTCTGTATTAGTTCAGGTGGATTAACTCCTAAACTTCCTAGCCTTGGTTGAGGTGGGCAGATTGGGCTCTCTTACTCCGTAGGCTATCTGTATTCAGCGAAGACTAGGTAGAATCTGCCTGTTTCGTAAGGCTAATTATACTGGAGGGATGTTGCGGTGTCAAGCAAGGTGCCGGGGGCCAATCAACATCATCGGGCTTTGTGTAGCTCTTGAATGAGTTCAGAACAAAGGCTGTCCGGTATAGGGGACGCAGGCCTGTGGAGAAGGTTGGTATGCAGGGGGGTTATGGAGATGTTTCCCTGTTCCATCGCCCATATATCTGTATTTCTATGCCTGTTTGTATTTGCCTGCTGGCGTATCACCCAGTAGTACTCCTTTTTCCCGTCAGACCCTTCCTCCACCGTCTCAATGTGGCTTTCGCTGGCTAATCTGGTAATCTGTGCTCCTTTAATTTTTGCCATGGGTAGGCCGGGCAGGTTTACATTGAGGAAGATGTCACTCGGCAGGGAGTGTGATTCAATCTTGGCAGCTAACAGCGCAGCTAATCTGGCGGCGCTGTCCAGGTGGATGCTATCCGCTTTGGCTGCTGAGAAAGCGAGGGCAGGGAGACCATGCAGGTATCCCTGTAAAGCAGCCCCTACCGTTCCTGAGATAAGGACATCGTCACCTAAATTCGGTCCTTGGTTTATCCCTGAAACGACCAGGTCTATGTTGTCTCTGGTCAGTTTGCCTAAGGCTAAGATAACGCTATCAGCCGGTGTGCCTTCTATGGCGTAGGTTTCGACCTCAGGTACTAAGGGGGTTACTCTTTGCACCCTCAGTGGCTGGCGCAGGGTTACGGCGGTGCCTGCGGCGCTCTGTTCTCTATCAGGGGCTACCACTACCACCTGGGCGATATTCTTTAGCTCCTTGACCAGTGTCCACAGCCCTGGGGCAAAGATTCCATCGTCGTTGGTTATCAGTATTCTCA
>CAZCAS010000011.1:0-22098 GCA_964496725.1 uncultured Dehalococcoidales bacterium | reverse complement strand
GCGGAGATAGAGCAGCTCAACCAGAAAATCGATGGCATCCGCATTCTCAGCGGTATAGAGGTTGATATTCGTGCCGATGGCAGCTTGGATATGCCTGCTGAGCTCCTCGCTGAACTGGATTTTGTTATCGCCGCAGTGCACTCGGCTATGAACCAGAGCGAGGAGCAGATGACCAGGCGGATTATCGGGGCGATAAAAGACCCTAATGTGGATATCCTCGCCCATCCTACCAGTCGCCTGTTACCTGACAGGGAGCCGGTAGCGGTAGATATGGAGGCTGTGCTTCAGGCGGCGGCTGAAACCGGTACTGTGCTGGAGATAAATGCTATGCCCAGCCGACTGGACCTTAAGGATATTCACGCCTATCGGGCGAGGGAGCTTGGGGTAAAGCTGGCAATTGATACCGATGCCCACAGCATCGGGCATCTGCGATTTATGCGTTTCGGCGTAGGGGTGGCTAGGCGGGGGTGGTGTCAGAAACAAGATATATTGAATGCCAGACCCTTAGATGAGGTGATGCCTTATTTGGGGGCTTGACCTTCGATTCTATCTGTCAGTGGGCCTTGGAAGGTATTAAGAGGGCAGGTTCTATGGATAAGACATCCGCTACCAATACTGAGATAATAAGGTATTTAGAGCAGGCTATCGCTGGTGGTGAGCACTGGTATATCGCCTTACTTAAGGCTATCGGGATGTGGACCCTTGCTGAGGAAGTCCATAACCAGCGTCGTTATTGCTACCTTATCGCCGGCGAGGCATTTGACTGGCTGCTTCTGGCTGAGCGCCTGTGCGAGGCGGTGGATGGTTTGTTGTCTGAAGATGAGAAAGGGGCTCTCCTTTGGCACGGGAAGCCGCCGCTCAAGCTAACTGCAGGGGAGTTCAGGAAGCACATTGGCAGGGCTAAGTATCGCCAGTATCTTAACTATTTCTATGGCATCGTTGTGGAGGAGGCTTTGCTTCTGGTAGTGCAGGAGGAGGTGCGCAAGGAGAGGCGGTCTTTGGGCTATAATAATGAACACAATGTTGCCGATGAAGCCTGCCAGCGAGTATATGGGGTGGCGAAAGCGCTGTTGCTTAAACGTTTTCGCAAAGAAAAGGGTTATCCCCATCGTAAATCTATCAGCCTCACTGAGCTGAAAGAGTTTACCTATTGGCTATTTAAATATCGGTTGAATAACTGTGATAAAGCCCGTATTGCCAGTGATACCAAGAAAGCGTTGCGCAAATTGGCTGCAGATGGTTACCCTCAGAGCTGTTAAGCTTGGCTGGTAGAACTGAGTCATATAATAAAATAAAGTCGCTGAAACCTGTGTGTGAAATAAGTAATCAGCGACTTTATTCGTGTTAAGTGCGATTTTTATGGTACCTTCGGGGCTTCTTCAGGCTCTTTGGATACAGTGGGGAACAACCCGATGGGTATTACCCAACGTCGGTATTGGGCGTGTAGAACGACGGCTGCTGAGGTATAAACTGCCGAACCACCGACGAAAATCCCCTCTATGCCAGCCACACGGGCTGGGATATAGCCAAAGAAGTGTGCTGTCAGCAGGAAGAATAGTATTGACAGCGAGCCGAGTATGGTAGCGTGTGCTCGGGATATTTTAATGGCGCCAATTGTCATGTAGCTGGTGAATACGCCCCAGGCTAACATAGTCCAGGCTAAACTGGCGTTATCCAGCTTAACAAAGCCCATCCATTCTAAAAGAAAGGCGAAGGCGAGGCCTATCCAGAATGCCCCATATGAGGTGAAAGCGGTCAAGCCGAAGGTGTCTCCTCGACGAGCATCGATTATTCCGGCAATGACTTGGGCCATTCCTCCCCAGAAGAACCCCCAGATTAGGGGCATAGTATTGGGTATCAAACCAATATTATGAATATTCAATAAAATAGTATTAAAACCAAAGGCAGCTAATCCTAGAGCACCCGGATTAGCCCATACAACCTCGTCTTTTGACATGTAACAATAACCTCCATCATCAATTAGTAAAATGTTTGTGAGAGAATACTGGCTTTTACTGTTTTTCTGCCACAAGCGTGGCAACCACTGAGGGGTCAGCTAGGGTGCTAGTGTCACCCAGTTCCTCAGTTTTGCCAGCGGCTATCTTAGTTAGTATTCGTCTCATAATCTTACCGCTTCTGGTCTTGGGCAGACCCTCGGCAAACTGAATCTTATCTGGTGTAGCTATCGGGCCGATTTCCCTACGCACGTGAGCGGCCAGTTCCTTCTTGAGGGCTTCGGTTTTCTCCACGCCGGTCTTGAGAGTAACGAAGGCATATATTCCCTGCCCCTTGATGTCGTGGGGCATACCAACGACAGCAGCCTCTGCTACAAGCTCGTGGGATACTAGGGCACTTTCAACCTCGGCGGTTCCGATGCGGTGTCCTGACACATTAATAACGTCATCTATACGACCCATCAGCCAATAGTAACCGTCCTCGTCCACTCTGGCTCCGTCACCGGCAGTATATACCCCGGGGAATCGAACGAAGTAGGTCTCCTTGAATCTCTTTGGGTCACCGTATACCCCTCGCATTAATCCTGGCCAGGGTTTCTTGATTACCAGCCAGCCACCTTCGTTGACATCGGCTTCTGAGCCATCTTCTCTGAACACCGCTGGTACAATGCTGGGGAAAGGCAGCGAGGCTGACCCTGGTTTCAGGGGACCGACTCCGGCAAGGGGGGTAATCACATGGCCACCAGTCTCGGTCTGCCACCAGGTATCAACAACCGGGCACCTGTTTTGACCAATCACGCTGTAGTACCACATCCAGACCTCGGGGTTAATTGGCTCCCCGACTGTCCCCAGGATGCGCAGGCTGCTCATGTCGTGTTTATTGGGCCACTCTTCGCCTTCTTTCATTAGAGCACGGATAGCAGTGGGGGCGGTGTAGAAAATATTGACCCTGTATTTCTCCACGATGTCCCAGAATCTATCTGGGTGGGGATAGATTGGCACACCCTCGAACATCAGGCTGGTTGCTCCTAGAGCTAGAGGTCCGTACACAATGTAACTGTGACCAGTTACCCAGCCAATATCGGCGGTACACCAGTAAGTATCTTCCTCCTTTAAGTCGAATACCCACTTCAGTGTCTGGTAGCAGTAGAGGAGATAGCCAGCTTGAGTGTGGAGCACGCCCTTAGGTTTTCCTGTGCTGCCGCTGGTATATAAGATGAAAAGCGGGTCCTCGGCGTCCATAACCTCTGGCTCGCAATATGGCTTGATATCCTCCGCGTTTATCTCGTCATGCCACCAGTAGTCGCGCCCTTCCTTCATGTCTATGCCGATATCGGCCCTCTTTACTACCATCACATCCTTTACCTTTGGACATGACTCAAGGGCTTCGTCGGCGTTGTCCTTGCTTCTGATTACCTTACCGCCGCGATAGTAACCATCGGAGCAGATAAGAAGCGTGGAATCACAGTCCAGGATTCTATCTCTCAGTGCATCGGCGCTAAAACCGCCAAAAACTACGCTGTGGACGGCGCCGATACGGGCACAGGCTAGCATAGCAATTGGAAGCTCAAGAACCATGGGCAGATAGATAGAAATCCGGTCACCCTTCTTAACCCCGTGCTTTTTGAGAACGTTGGCAAACTTGCATACCTGATAGTATAGCTCCTGATAGGTAAGGGTTTGACTGTCGCCAATGTCTCCTTCCCAGACCAGTGCTGCCTTGTTTTTCCTCCAAGTGTTAAGATGTCTGTCCAAGCAGTTGTAGGTAACATTGAGTTTGCCACCTACAAACCACTCGTGTTTGCCTTCGCTAAAGTCTTCCACCAGAACCTCGTCCCACTTTTTAAACCAGTCCAATTGTTCTGCCATCTTCGCCCAGAATCCCTCAGGGTCATCAATGGACTGTTTATAAATCTCTTTATATTCAGCCATGCTTTTGATGTATGCCTTTTGGCTGAGCTCCTCCGGCGGGTTAATAACCCTTTTCTCTGCCATCATAGAGGTGATTGATGTTGATTTCTCCAAGATCGAACTCCTTTATACTTCATCTATATGTGATATATGTGCACGCACGCCCCACCAGCACTGAGCTGCATTTCCGCTAGCTTTCCGTTTGTTTAATCTTGTGCTGTAACACCGAGGCATTGCACATATGCTGCATGTAGTCTTTGGGCGACTACCCTAGCTATCCCCTGGTATACTACACAGCCCACCTTGGGATTAGTAGAAAATAAATTGACTAGGTCGTGCCCCTTAAAAGCTAATACCTTTGTTTTTTCTATAGCCTTGGCTGTAGCGGTGGCAAGATGCGCTGGTATGGCAGCTTCCCACCCAAAGGTCTCAAAATTACAAACTGCCTGAAGCTGGCGATGGGACAGTGGTCCTGGTTCCAGAATAATCCCCACCAGGCCCTCTTCAATGACATATAATTTATCTATAATTGTGTTTGCCCTGTGTATAATTGCCCCTGGTTCGTATACCTCAGCAGTACACATCTTCTCTACAAGGCTGAGTTGCTCATGGCTTAGCTCTCGGAACAGATCAGACCTCTCTAGTATCTCTAATTTATCCATTTTCCCTTCTCCTTTTGGCCATGTTGTGGTTTGCTAGCCAGGGGAATGAATTGCACAGGAGACCAACTGTATATTTTACTCTTATTATATCCCAAATGGAATCACGTAGAAAGGGTATTTTAAATCAATAGACTACGGGTCATTTAGTAAGTAGTTTTATTGAGTTAAGATAGCAGGGGGTAAAAACCTCAGCCTGCCGCGGTGATTCAGGCAGGCTGAGGTTATGATAAGGGTTGTTGTCAACTTGCTTGTATTGTTACCACTTTTCTTGAGTTAATCTGGCATTGAGCCAGGTCCGAAGTGGTTCGTCCAGTGTGCCGAGTTTAGTCTCTATCCATCGAATGTCTCCGCTTGCTAAGGCCGCTTTTTCCTTAGAAGTTAGGTTGTAGCCTTTAAGCACTTCGTCTGGGTTTTCAGCTAGTCTGGCCAAGAAGTCATGGTCATCCCTTGCTTTAGCTAGCACTTCTAGCAGGACCTTACCACCCGTGTCGAGTTCAAGCGGCTCTTCTAGCTTGGTGCGGATTAGCTCTTCTAGCTGAGCACGCACGATTTCTGGTAGCTGGACTGGCTCTTTTACCTTGGCACGGCGGTAGCCAGGAATAGTGGCTGCGAGCCATGGTCTTGTCGTCGCTATCTCGGCTGCCCGCTCTTGGCGCAAGTAGGCTAACCAGTAGACACCGCCGACGAGGAGACCGCCGCCGATAATGTTGCCGATAGTCACTGGAATCAGATTCCCTACGAAGCCTGCCCAGTTGAGATTAGCTATGCCTTGGGCAGTTACTCCGGCTGCCCCGAGGACAGCGGGCTGATGTGCCATTAATATCCCCATGGGTATGAAGTACATATTGGCAACACTGTGCTCAAAACCAGCGGCAACGAAGGCAGTTATGGGGAACAGGATAGCGAGTATCTTGCCGGTAACGGTGCGGGCACTCAAGGCTAACCAAACAGCCAGACAAACTAGGAAATTACACAAAATACCTCGAGCCAGAGCTTCACCGAAGCCCAGATTGACCTTAGCATTGGCGATAAGTAGTGCATTTGCTCCTACTCCGTGGTTGGCGAATGTCCACTGGTTGGTATAGAACATCAATCCTACCACCGCTAAAGACCCGACAAGGTTGGCAGAGTAGACTAATCCCCAGTTCCTTGCCACCCGGGCGAAGCTATTCCGCCCACTGAGCCAGCTCATCGTTAACAGGGAATTGCCGGTGAAGAGTTCAGCGCCGGCTATCACCACTAGAATCAGGCCTAGGCAGAATACGAGCCCTCCTAGCAGTTTGGTGAGGCCGAAGCCGATATTTATATTAGTGGTGACCAGTGTGCAGAGCATTGCTCCCAAACCAATGAAAGCCCCGGCCAGCCCACCTAGTAGCACAGTGCTTAAAGTATTGAGCTTCCCTTTGGTTACTCCTGCTGTTTCCGCTTTCTCTGCTACTTTGGCGGGGGGGTGAGCCTCAGTGGTGGCAGCCTTTCCCATCTTATCAGCCACCGCCTCAAGTCGCATTATTACTTCTGTAGCTTCTTCCTGAGTTCTTAGCATCTGTTCTGGGGAGCCGAATTGGGTGGCGGGTTGCTTTTCAGCTGACTTATTCTGGCGTGCCATTTCATTCCTCCTCCACGTTAATATAAGTCATATAATTGACCATATTCACCACTTTTCCTGGCTTATTCGGCACCATAACCAGGTTGCATGCCATGGATCTAGCTTGCCGAGCCAGCCCTCTATCTTCTTTATGTCGCCGCTTGCCAGCGCTGCCACTTCCTCCTGGGTTAGGGTGTAATACTCGCCGAGTGCCTCGTCCGGATCCTCGGCAAGTCGGGATAAGAAGTCGCTATCCTTGGCAGCTCTAGCTAGGACAGCCAGGATTCTCTCCCTTCTCTCCAGTTTTTCCTCGTCAGTGAGAGGCTTTCTCGTTTGCATCATTCCTTGTGTCATCGTAATACCTCCTTTTCCTTTCCTCGCTTATAGAATATCGTTTACCGGGCGGTGATACACTGACCTAACAGCCTATTTACTCTTGGCTGATGGTCTAATCTTGATGTGTCCCAAAGTCTTATATCTCAAGGGCAGAGGAGTCCTTGAGGTTAGACTTGGGATGTATTAGAATTGGTTTGGTTGATGGGGTGTGCCTGAGGGTAAGAAAGGTGGTATCGTAATGAAGGTAGGGATTTTAATCGCAGACGACCATGCTGTGCTGAGGGAGGGGATGCGTGACCTGTTGGAGCGAGAAGGGGATTTTGAGGTGGTTGGTGAGGCTGGCGATGGTGAGGAAGCGGTCCGATTGGCCACAGAGCTCAAGCCGGATGTAGTGATAATGGATATCGTCATGCCCAAGCTTAACGGCATTGAGGCGACAAAGTTAATTAAGCGGGCAAGTCCATCTACCGCGGTATTGATATTGACTGCCTATAGCGATATTCGCTATATCCTCGGCCTTTTGGAGGCTGGCGCTTGTGGCTATTTACTGAAGAGTGCCCGGGGCAGTGAGATTGCCAGGGCTATCCGTGCTGTGCGTTCCGGCGAATCTGTGCTCGACTCGGTGGTAACCCATAAGCTTTTGCAGCGGGTGGTTGGGTCATCCAGCGGGGCTGTTAAGGGGAAGGTTGGTGGGGAGCTCACTGCTAGGGAGACTGAAGTTCTGGAGTTAGCGGCCAAGGGGATGAGCAACAAGGATATTGCTGATGAACTCTTTCTCAGCTTGCGCACGGTGAAGGCTCACTTGAGTAATATCTTTAACAAGATGGGGGTTGGCTCTCGTACTGAGGCGATAATTAAGGGCTTGAGGGAAGGCTATATTAGCTTTGATGATACAACTGGGGAAGGAGAGGGTGGCTGATGGAAAAACAATTTAAGCCATCCGGGCGCAAGAAAGCAGAGGAGATGCTCGCCAAAATTATTGATGGCTCCCCCATTCCGACGTTTGCCATCAATAAGGAGCATAAGGTTACCCACTGGAACACGGCGCTGGAGTCTCTCTCCGGCATAAAAAAGGATGAAGTGGTTGGGACAGATGAGCAGTGGATGGCATTTTTCACTGAGAAGAGACCGGTAATGGCTGATTTAATAGTGGATGGGGCCTCCGATGATGATATTGAGCGATACTATGGTGGTAAAAGCAGGAAATCCGACCTGATTGATGGTGCCTATGAAGCTGAGGGTTTCTACCCGGACCTTGGAGGCGGTGGCAGGTGGCTTCACTTTACAGCGAGTCCTATCAAAGATAGCAGGGGAGAAATAATAGGGGCAATAGAGACCTTGCAGGATGTCACCGAGCGTAAGAGAGCAGAGGATGCCCTGGATGAACGGGTAAAGGAACTCCAGTGTCTTTATGATATTGCTGAGATTGCCCAAAGACCGGGGATTAGCTTGGATAAACTTTATCGGGAAGTGGTTAATGTAATTCCACAGGGCTGGCAGTATTCAGAGATTACCTGTGCTCGGGTTATTATTAACAACAGGCACTTTAAGACCAAGAATTATAGAGAGAGTGGGTGGAAGCTGTCTTCAGCTATCAAGGTGCATGGAGAAAAGGCAGGTGTGGTAGAGGTTAATTATCTAGAGAAGAGGCCGGACGCTGACGAAGGGCCGTTCTTAAAAGAAGAGAGGTTGCTGATTAACGCTGTTGCTGAGCGATTAGGAAGGGTTACTGAGGAAAAACGGTTGCAGGATAACGCTCGTTTCTATGTCCAGCAGATTACTAGGGCGCAGGAGGAGGAGAGAAGGCGTATTGCTCGGGAACTGCACGATGATTTGGCTCAACCCTTGCTTCTTCTTACTCAGGGACTGGATTTTCTCAGTTCCACTTCGCGAAAGAAGTTGTCTAATCCGGAGCTTAAGCAAAGTTTGGAAAAATTGCGCGGCCAAGCCATTGATGCCTTGGAGGGTTTGCGGCGCTGTGCTCAGCATTTAAGACCGCCTATACTAGACCACCTGGGCTTATTAGCGGCGTTGGAGTGGATGGCAGAGGACTTAGAAAAGCAGGGGATTGATATCCAGGTTAAGGTGGTAGGTAGTGGGCGAAGCTTGCCTGTTGAGGTGGAGCTACTGCTGTTCCGTATTGCTCAGGAGGCGTTAGCAAATGCTAGGAGGCATGCAGAAGCATCGACGGCTCAGATTACACTTGAATTTGGTGACGGTAAGGTTGTTCTAACCGTTGCCGACAACGGCAAGGGCTTTAAATTACCCCGAAGACTGGGAGACCTGGCCAGTGTGGGCAAGCTTGGTCTGGCTGGGATGCAAGAACGAGCCCGCCTAATTGGGGGCAGGCTAAGGATACAATCGGAGTTGGGTAAAGGAACCTCTGTAACCGTTGATGTTCCTGTTTAACAGCGCAGTCTCTCAGTTTGTGCTTATTTAGAATCAGTTTGATATTTAGCAAGCTGCTCTTTGAGTCGTTCGAGTTTATCTCTTCTTGTCGCCAGCCTATCCTGTTCTTTATTCACAACAGCTGTCGGTGCTTTGGTAAGAAAGGCTTTGTCCTTGAGTCTGGCTTCAAGTCGAGCTACCTCGGCCTGGATTTGTTCTAGCTCTTCCTTTAGTCGTTTTTTCTCAGCTTTCAGGTCGACCATACTCTCCATCGGTATGACGACCTCAGTCTCTTTGAGTACCAATGCCAGGGCATTTTTCCTTTGCTTGGTTGCCTGTCTGCTATCAAGGAAGGTAAGTGGTTTTGCTCTGGCTAGGGTCTGGATGGTTTGGGAGTAGGGGGTGATGGCTGGAGTAAGCTCGCCACCGTGGATGTGTGCTTCAACCCACTTTGTCCTCTCCACTTTGTATTGAGCCCGGGCATTACGGATGGAGTGAATTATCTCTATGATGGATTCCATAACTCGCTCTGCCTCCGGGTCAACGGCTGTCCCTTTAGCTTCAGGGTAGAGGGACACCATTATCGATTCGGCCCCTTGCTCTGGCAGGTGCTTCTTCAGCTTTTGCCACAACTCTTCGGTGATGAAGGGCATGAAGGGGTGTAACAGGCGCAGTGAAGCCTCCAGGATATAGACCAGCAGGGGTAGGGGTGGTACCACCCCCTTATCTGCGGGTTGGAGGCGAACTTTTGCTATCTCGATATACCAGTCGCAGAATTCGCCCCAGAGGAAGTCATGAATTTGCCTCTGGGCTTCTCCAAAATTGAAGTCTTCCATAAGACCGGTTGCCGTTGATATGGTTTTGTTCAGCCGACTTAGAATCCAGCGGTCCTCTACCGGGAGTTTCTCTGGCGGGATTTTATAATACTTATTCCAGACTGAGGCGAACTCTTCTTGAGTGGGGAGGCTTCTGATTATAAATCGGGTGGCGTTCCATAGTTTATTGGCGAAATTGCGTCCTGCCTCCAGCTTGGCTGGGGTTAGCTTGATGTCGTTCCCTGGGGTTGTGCCTGTGGATAGGGCGAAGCGCAGGGCATCGGTGCCATATTTTTCCAGGGTGTCGACTGGATTGATTACGTTGCCCCTGACCTTGCTCATCTTGTCCCCCTTCTCATCGCGCACTAGACCGTGAAGGTAGACAGCGTGGAAGGGGATATTGCCCATGTTCTCCATTCCCATCATAATCATTCTGGCTACCCAGAAGAAGAGGATGTCATAGCCGGTTTCCATTACTGTCGTGGGATAGAAGTAGTCTAAATCCTTGGTATCATCAGGCCACCCCAGAGTGGAGTGAGGCCATAGTGCTGAGCTGAACCAGGTGTCGAGGACATCCGGGTCCTGTTTTATATTGGTGGAGCCGCAGTGGCTACAGGAGTCAGGGTCTTCCATGGCTGCCGTTAGCTCACCACAGTCCCCGCAGTACCATACCGGGATGCGGTGCCCCCACCATAGCTGGCGGCTGATGCACCAATCGCGGATGTTCTCCATCCAGTTGAGATAGACCTTACTGAAGCGCTCGGGGATAATCTCAATGCGCCCGTCGGTGACAGCTTCGATAGCTGGTTGGGCTAGGGGTTGTATCTTGATGAACCACTGCTTGCTGGCTGTGGGCTCAATAACCGTCTGGCAGCGCTCGCAGTATCCCACTGAGTGAACATAATCCTCAGTCTTTATCAGAAGCCCCTCTCGGTCTAGGTCGGATAGTATCGCCTGGCGGCAGGAGAATCGGTCGAGGCCAGCATAGGGGCCGGCGTTTTCGTTCATGGTAGCATCACGATTCATTATGTTTATCAGCGGTAGTCCCTGACGCTGGGCTACTTCAAAGTCCACCGGGTCATGAGCCGGGGTGATTTTAACTGCCCCGGTGCCGAACTTGGGGTCGACAGCCTCATCAGCCAGGATAGGTATTATCCTGTTTAGCACAGGCAGGATGGCTTTTTTACCTCTAATAGCCTTGAACCGCTTGTCTTTAGGACTCACCGCTACGGCGGTATCGCCGAGTATTGTCTCCGGTCGGGTGGTGGCTACGGTGATGAATTCGTTATCGCCTTCAGCCATGGGGTAGCGGACGTAATACAGGTGCCCGTTTACCTCTTTGTGTTCTACCTCCAGGTCAGAGAGGGCGGTAGCACAGCGGGGGCACCAGTTTATTATCCGTTCCCCCCGATAGATTAGGCCCTTGTTATAGAGGCTGACGAAGGTGGTTCGGACTGCCTGGCTCGGTCCCTCGTCCAGGGTGAACTTCTCCCGGCTCCAGTCGCAGGAAGCACCCAGCCGCTGGTGTTGCTCGGCAATGCGTTGATGGCATATATCTGCCCACTCTTTCATCCTCTCCAGGAATTTCTCTCTGCCCAGCTGGTGGCGGTCCACTCCTTCTTCAGCCAGCTTTTGCTCCATTACTACCTGAGCAGCGATGCCGGCATGGTCGAAGCCTGGAAGCCACAGTGCCGGGTCACCATTCATCCGGTGCCAGCGGGTCATAATATCCTCCAGGGTGGCAGTTAGGGCATGCCCGATGTGAAGCTCGCCGGTTACATTGGGTGGGGGCATAATGATAACGAAGGGCTTCTTCTTGGGGTCTCTTCTGGGGGTGAAGTATCCCTTCTCCATCCAGAACTTATACCACTTCTGCTCTACCTCCCCCGGCTCATATGCCTTGGGCATGTCATATTTTATTGGTGCTGATTCTGCCATGTTTGCCTTTCTAAAAGTCTCTTTCACCTGTCATTGTGAGGAGCGCCAGCGACGAAGCAATCTCGCACATTATTCTTATTTTATGACCTCACCCCCTTAATCCCCCTTCCTTTACTAAAGGAAGGGGGTCAGGAGGATGGATTTTAATAATCTCATTTTACAATTTCAAGACGATATTTCTTCATTGGTTCAATTGGCATAATGCGAATAACGTCGCCTTCTTTTAGGTCAGGATTCTTTCTATACCATTCTTGTAAACCCCAAAGCTGTTTGCTTCCCTCATAATCGCCCACTTTAACTTTAAAGATTTCACCAGCATTGTCTACAAGTTCTATGGTTTTACCAACGGCAGGAAATGAATCTCGAAATTTCTTCCAGATTCCGATATACCCGTACTCTTTGTAGGAATTCCAAACTTTTAGTTCCATACTTTTAGGTAACACCTCTGCCTTGATTGAAGGAGGCTCAGTAGCAATGGGCGCTTTATGTAACGGCTCAAATAAGTGGACGTGAACAGATAAACCCACTCCCTCTCTAGTAAAAGTCTGGAACTCTACAACCTTAATTTGGGGATAACGGAGCGTGTTAAGAGCTTCTCTCAACTCCTCTGTATCCTTTTCTATGATAATTGTCAATATTGGTTGCTTTGAGATAAGGTCTGATAAGAATCTGTAAATTTCAGCAGGCTCAATTGCTTTCCTTAATTTGAGCTTGAGGAAGTCATCCCTGGTTATCTCACCCTCTATGGCATTAACTATCCCTCTCTGGATATTCGGATTGCTTATGCCGTTAATGAACCTGCTGACCTGAGAAACTATGTGTTCGTATAAGGGATGGGAGGATAGTTCCACTTCAATAATATGCCATTCGGGCGAGTCTCCGAAGACAATAACATATCCATCGGGTATTGAACCAATTCCCGACAGTGACTTTAGTTTTTGCTTCCTATCAAGGTATATAGATTGTTCACCGAAGATGTCCCGGGCATGCTCTTTTACCACCCGCTCAAATTCGTCTTCGGATGGCGGTGTCCATAGCTCGTACTTCACACCATCTATAAGTAACATCTCCCTATCTTATGTCCTCCTTTTGGACTACTGTCCATTTCTGTTGACATAACACGTAAAACAATTCAAAGCTAACCAGATACGGATTGTTTTCCAAAATTTTTATTCTATTTTGCCTTCAGTCACATCAACCCTTCGTTGTCCATACCCCCTCTTTTACTTTAGCATCTCCGCCACCCTGTCCAGTATCCTCTCCGCCACCTCTCTCTTGCTCATCAGGGGCACGTCTTCCACGTTGCCCTGTTTATCTATGATGGTCACCTTATTGGTGTCGGCGCCAAAGCCGCTTTCAGCGGCGGTGATGTCATTAGCTACAATGAGGTCAAGCTTTTTCTGCTGAAGCTTTTGTCTGGCGTTGGCTATGATGTTCTCGCTCTCGGCAGCAAAGCCAACCTTGAGGAAGTTGCCCTTAACTTCGGAAAGTATGTCCGGTGTCCTGACCAGCTCTAAGGTCAGGTCAGGGCTTTCCTTCTTGAGTTTACTTTTGGCGGTGCTTTTTGGCTGGTAGTCGGTTACTGCAGCCGCCATAATCAGGGCGCCAGCCCCGGCTACCGCTCTGGCTACCGCCTCCTTCATCTCGGCGGTGGTTCTTATGTGGGTGACCGCTACTTTTGTCGGGTCTGGCAGGAGGGTAGGGGCAGCGATTAGCTCGACCTCAGCCCCTCTGTCTCTGGCTGCTTCAGCCAGGGCATAACCCATTTTGCCTGATGAGCGATTTCCAATATGGCGGGCGGGGTCAATAGGCTCTTGGGTGCCTCCAGCAGTGACTACGATGCGTTTACCTGCTAGGTCTTTGCGTCGGCTTAATGATTGGCCGATGGCGTCTATGATTTTGTCGGTCTCCGCCAGGCGTCCAATGCCTGCCTCACCTGACGCCAGACGGCCGTACTCAGGACCGACGATGATAAAGCCCCTGGCTTTAAGCTTGGTCAGGTTTTCTTGAGTGACGGGGTTCTGGAACATACTGGCGTGCATGGCTGGTGCGACAATAATCGGTGCCTCAGTAGCCAGCACGGTGCAGGTAAGCTCATCGTCGGAGATGCCGCCTGCCAGTTTGGCGATGACGCAGGCAGTGGCTGGGGCGATAACCACTATATCGGCCGCCTCAGCCAGGGCTACATGTTCAATGCTGAACTCAGAGGCTAACTCGAACATATCGGTTACTACCGGTCGGCCGGTAATGCTGCGAAGGGTTAGCGGGGTTATGAACTTGGTGGCTGCCTCGGTCATCACTACCTCAACCTTAGCTCCAGCTTGAGTTAGTTTGCTGGCGAGGTCGGCTGCTTTATGGGCTGCCACGCTCCCGGTTATCCCCAGTATCACTGTCTTATTGGCTAGCATAATTTTCTTCCTAATCGGTCTTGTTCAGCAGATAGATGAGTCTCAACCCGATGAGCGTCAGATTGGGATTGACCTCATCAATTATCGGTGTTTCCTTAGCTATGAGTTCCGCCCAGCCCCCGGTAGCTATTACCTTGATCTTTTCTCCTAGCTCTTGCTGTATGCGAGTCACTATGCCTTCAATGAGTCCTACATAGCCGAAGAGAATCCCTGATTGCATGGCAGCAATGGTGTTGGTACCGATAGCATGTTTGGGGCGGACTAATTCCACTCGGGGTAACATCGCTGCCTTTATAAACAGGGACTCGGCGGCGGTATCTATACCCGGCGCGATTGCTCCTCCCAGGTAATCGCCTCCTGCGGATACCGTATCGAATGTGGTGGCTGTTCCCAGGTCGATAATGATTACCGGACCGCCGTAGAGGTGATGAGCGGCGGCAGCATTCACAATGCGGTCAGTGCCCACCTCTCTGGGGTTGTCCATGCGGATGTTTACCTCAGTCTTGACTCCGGCTCCTACTACCAGCGGTGAGATATTGAAGTATCGACGAAACAATTCTTTATAAGTGGTTATTAGTGGCGGTACGACGCTGCACAAAACTACCTGTTTAATGGCAGAGGTATCTAGGCCTTGGTGGTGTAGCAGGTTGAGCAGTAAGGCGGCATACTCATCTGCCATACGGTGAATGGTAGTAGCCATGTGCCATGTAGCACGGAGCTCCTCGTTTTCAAAAAGGCCTAGAGTGGTATCGGTATTTCCAATATCAATGGCTAACAACATAAAGTTCTTCTTTGACCTCACTTGCCGCTTGAAGTGTAGCAATACTCTTGTCGAAGGTCAACTCCTCTGCTTGACATAAAGTGGAATATACATAACAAAGCGTGGCAGGATTACTTGGTTAACTATTGCTTGAGAGGTGTTTGCCGAATTTATTCAGCTTCTCCTTCATCCTCTGCCAGTGTGTTCCTCTCCAGTAGATTCGGTGGCAACTGGGGCACTCCATAAATTGATTTTGTGTTCGGAAAACATAAGGCGGCACCAGGTCTTTTGACTGCTCCTTGCTCTTTTCCTCTAATGGTTTGTTACATTCCAGGCAAACAGAGAACGGCTTGAAACAGCAATCTAGGTTTAGGTTAGCTACTACCTGTTGCATCTGCTGTTCAGGTTGATCGCTCTGGATAAGGATAGCTTTGAGCTGTCCCCTAGTTATTACTCCTCTTTTCATAATCTGTGTGTCTTTGGTGATTAGTACCCTTCCCTCAGCCAAGGCAACGGCTACCATGCGGGAATCATTGCTGCCATTAAAAAACAGGGTGTCATATCCCATTATCCTCAGCCACTTAGCCAGCTTGCCCACATTATTGTCCACTATAAATTTCCACATTGCTTATTGCTCTCCCTCCCCCTTCCCATTACCCCTGTCGCTTGTTGGTGGACTTTTTACAGCTTAATTTTCATGCCTTCATGGGCTAAGGTGATGGGGTGCTTCAGAGCCTTGGTTACTATGGCTAACTCAGCCTTTATCTCTTCTTCCAGGGTGGGGCTCATGTGAACCAGGACTACCTGTGGCAGATAACCTTTAATCTCTTGGAAGGTGATTAACTCCTGCTTGAGCAGACTGGGAGTGAGGTGCCCTGTCTCTTTAGCCTCTTCTTCGTACCTGTTCGACCCGGTAACTTCGGTGATGAGCAGCTGGGGTGATATATGTCTCCAGCAACCAGCTAAACCCGGTCCGGTATCCGCGGTATAGAACAGTGTCTCGCCTTCTGGGGAGGTGACCTGATAGCCGGTGGTGGGAACAGTGTGATTTACTTCGATGGCTAGGATACTGTAGCCTTCAATCTGTTCAGTTCGGTATGGTTCTATTATGGTGAACTTAATTGTCGGATTTTGTTTTGGCTTTTCCAGGAAGTTGGGATAGAGCTTGCCATCCAGCAGGTGGGCGCCGAGGGCATCATATACCGGTTGCGTGGAGTAGATGTTGATGGTAGCGTGGTGAAGGTAAAAGCTCATGCCCAGGGCTGGAATATCTCTGGTGTGGTCGTAATGTTGGTGGGTGAGCAGGATTGCCTTGAGTTTTTGTTGTGCCTCAAAGGACAGGCTGGAGGTGAGTCCTCCGGCGTCTATGGCTATGATGTCATCAATTAGCAGACTGACGAACTTTGTGCCTTGTGCTTCACAATTGTGGGCACCCAAGAATTGAATATTCATTGTTAAATCCAGCGTCGGCGGCGGAAGAAATATAGCATACCACTGATGATACCTACCATAATAAGTATTATATAAAGGAGGGAGTAGCTTGAATTTTGGAATGGTAGCGGAACGTTCATCCCCCAGATACTGGCTACTAAAGTAATGGGGAAGAAGATAGTAGCCACGATGGTCAGTATGCGCATAACTTCATTGGTGCGGTTATTAGCCAGTGAATCGTGGGCATCATTTAAACCTTCGATTATCTCTTTGTATTCATCTAGTCCGTCCCAAATCCTGTCCACATGGTCAACCATGTCTCCGAAGTAGACCGTCAAGTCTGCCTTGCTGAAGCGGCGAACCCTCCGTTCCAGACTGCCAATAACAGCTCTAATTGGCCAGATGATACGGCGGAAGGCAATAACATCACGCCGCAGGATGGAGATTTCTTTAATTTGGCTGCGTGTTCCTTCGGAGAATATTCTGTCTTCAACATCCTCAATATTTGCATGAATCTTGCTCAAGATTGGCAAGCAGTAGTCAACCAGTCGGTCAATTATGCGATAGAGGAGGTAAGCAGAGCCTTGGCTGAGATGCTCTTGCCGCGATTCCTCGTCAATCTGGCACTCTTTGAATAGCTTTACTAATGGCTTGAGTTCCCCTTTGTGGAGGGTGATCAGGTAGCCTTCGCTGATGAATACGGATAGCTGGCTGGGTGAGGTTACCCGCGCCTCTTTGTGGAATACGGGAAAGTGGAAAACTAAAAACAAGTAGTCTTTATACTCATCTATTTTAGGGCGCTGTATCCGACTGAGGCAGTCGTCTAAATCCAGGGGGTGGAATGAGTAGTTTTGCGCCAGGTACTCGGTTTCGTTTTCTGTCGGGTTTTCAATGTTGACCCAGGTTAGGTCGCCCCAGGTGACGGATTCAATATTCAACTCTTCTTTTTTAACCTGAGGAGTAGTCATTATAAATCACCTTTTAAATATAGTAACCTATTTTAGCACAATTATTGCTGGATGACACCTACCCTGATATACTAAAAGGGTATTTTTGACTTCAAGGTGGTCGAGGTTAGGGATGAAGTTCGCTAAACTTCCGTGGAGACACAGGCTCTCCCTCAGAATTAAAAAAGCGCTGGGAATAAATATTTTTCTCTGTGATAGCTGTAAGTGGAACTGGCGTGGGGCGTGTCATGACCCAGCGCGTCCCAATGCTACTTGGTGTCCTGATTATAAGAAACGAGGGGGGTAATATATCTCCTTCAGGTCTGCCCCGCCTCCTGGCAAGCTTGACAGCTATTTTGCTGATGTGATACTATCATACCCCGAAAGTAAATATATCTCTCCGAGCCTATTCTCCTAAGGGTAACTATGGAGATCGGCCGGTAGGGTGTTACTGGAAACGGTAATGCCTCCCGTGTTTGGAAAGGAGAGCTCATAATGGCATACGTTGTATGGCTGAGAGCGCCTCCTTCTGAGGTGCTTTTCCATTTTAGCCGTCGTCCTTTCATCAATATTTAGGAGGATTGTATTGAAAAAACCATTTCGCTATTTAGCAGTAGTAATTGTGCTTATGAGCATGTTGGCTGCCACCATCGGCTGTGTTGCTCGGGGGACTGAGCCGCTCCCACCACAAGAAAGACTGCGTGTAGCCACTACCACCAGCCTTTATGACACTGGTCTGTGGGGATACCTTGAGCCAATGTTTGAAGAAAAGTATGATGTTGAATTGGATGTTCTGTATGCTGGCACTGGTATAGCCTTGGAATATGGCCAACGGGGAGATGTGGATGCCATCACTGTTCACTCCAAGAGCCGTGAGCTGGATTTTGTGGCTGAGGGATATGGGGTGGAGCGGGTTCCTTTTGCCTACAACTACTTCTTAATCGTTGGGCCGTCTGATGACCCCGCTGGTATCAAGGGAATGATGCCTGAGGAAGCCTTTGCCAAGCTTGCTGATACCGGTGCGGCGCCTTTTATATCCCGGGGTGATGACTCAGGGACCCATGGTAAAGAAAAAGCCATCTGGAAAGCTGCTGGCTATGATTATGAGGCAATTCGAAATGCCAGGCAGTGGTATGTAGAGGCTGGCAGAGGTATGGGTCCCACCTTGCTTATGGCCAGCGAAAAGCAGGGGTATACCCTGACCGATATGGGGACCTTCCTTGCCTATACGGGGGAGATAAGTTTGGTTCCTATTGTGGACAAGGGTGATATACTGCTTAACGTTTACTCTGTCATCGCCTGTAATCCCGAAAAGAATCCCGGCGTTAATTCGGAGATGGCAGAGAACCTAGTGAGTTTCCTTACCTCGGTGGAAATCCAGAAGCTTATTGGCGAGTATGGGGTCGAGAAATACGGCATGCAGCTGTTCACCCCATGCGCTGGTGCCGAGCCCCAATAATAGGCTTGCGTTTGTGATGGGTTAAATTGGAAGAATTATGGCAGGGACTGATTAAAGCAATACAGCTTATCGTATCTCTTGACACGGAAGTGTTGGCGATAACCAGGAGGTCGCTAGCTATTTCAGCGACCTCCTGCAGTATCGTTACCTTAATCTCGATACCGCTGGGCAGCCTTATTCATTTTTCTAGCTTTCCGGGTAAGCGGGGGCTAATAAGTGTCATTCAAGCCCTGTTCAGCCTGCCCACTGTTGTTGTCGGTCTCTTGGTATTCGTCCTTTTCTCCCGAGCGGGGCCAATCGGTGGCTTAAATATCATGTTTACAACTAGAGTAATGGTGATAGGGCAGGTGATCCTGATAACTCCTCTCATGCTGGGCCTTACCATTTCAGCTCTGAGAGGTGTAGACACGGCAGTATCAGAGACCGCGATTTCGCTCGGTGCTAGCCGGCTACAGGTGGCTCTCATTACTCTCAAGGAGGCGAGGTATGCTGTGGTGACTGCGGTAATAATGGGCTTTGGCCGAGCGCTATCAGAGGTGGGAGTAGCCTTAATGGTCGGCGGTAATATCAGAGGGTTCACCAGAGTCCTCACTACTGCCATATCACTTGAAACATCGAAGGGTGATATTGAATTAGCCTTGGCTCTGGGGATAATACTGCTCCTGCTAGCGCTGTCAATAAATGTAACTCTAAACAGACTCCAGCAGAGGTAGCATAATGGCTTTTTTGGAAATCATCAACTTGGGGCAAAAATATGGGAACCAATATGTCTTGAAGCATGTAGACCTTAGCTTGGAGAGGGGCGAAGTCTTTGCACTGATTGGCCCTACCGGCGCTGGTAAGACTACTTTGCTCAGGCTTTTGAACCTATTGGAGCCGCCAGTCTCAGGTGAGATATACTTCGATGGTGCAGAGGTTGTCCATCGCAAAGCTGAAAGCCTGGGAATACGCCGCAGGATGTCGTTTGTGCAGCAGAAGCCGGTGGTGTTCACTATGAGTGTTTATGATAACGTCGCCTGTGGGTTGAGATGGCGTGGGGCGAGAAAGGAAGTTGTCCAACAAAAGGTAGATGAGGCGTTAGAGCTTGTGGGCATGACCAACTACAGGAGTAGGAACGCCCGAACGCTTTCAGGTGGTGAGACCCAGCGGGTGGCTATAGCCCGTGCTTTGGTGACCAAGCCAGATTTACTCTTGCTTGATGAGCCTACTGCTAACTTGGACCCCGTTTCAGTGTCAAAGGTAGAAGAAATACTGTCGCACATTATCCACAGGCAGACGATGACGATAGTAATGGCTACCCATGATATGTCTCAGGGTCAGCGCCTTGCTGGCCGAATTGGTGTGCTGGTTGATGGTGAAATACTCCAGGTGGGAAGCCCCAGCGAAGTATTCACTATGCCCAAGAGTAAAGAGGTGGCTGAGTTTGTCGGTGTCGATAATATCTTGACTGGCACTATAACGAAGAAAGAGGATAGTCTAGCTACTATAGGGATAAATGATGACCTTATCGAAGCTATTTCGGACTATGAACTGGGTGAAAAAGTTTATGCCCTAGTCAGGCCTGAGGATATCACCATGACCCTCTCTAAAGGGGCGGGTAGTGCCCGGAATACTTTTCAGGGTAAGATAGTGAGGATGGCTTTGGTGGGGCCGCTTATCAGAATTGAAGTGGATTGTGGCTTCCCCCTGCTGGTCTTGGTGACAAACAAATCGGCTGAGGAACTAAATCTTACTATTGGCAAGCTGGTTCACGCCAGTTTTAAAGCCAGCGCAATACGTACTCTCAAAAAGTGGGATTAACCTTGGCTGAAACGGCAATATGTCATTGAGGTTGATTCGATTTATTACGTTTGCCTGTAGATTGACACTCCCATTAAACCTGTGGTATATATTTGAACTGAACGGCAGCGTAGCTCAGTGGTAGAGCAGAGGACTCATAAGCCTTTGGTCGCTGGTTCAAATCCAGCCGCTGCCACTTTTAATTGTCCTTCTATAATCTATACTTATCTTACCCCTTTATGTGGTGAAGCAGATAGTAGTGAGTGGGGTCTGGAAAATGTCAGCAGTTTTATCCCAGCAAGA
Organism: uncultured Dehalococcoidales bacterium; assembly: GCA_964496725.1. GTDB lineage: Bacteria > Chloroflexota > Dehalococcoidia > Dehalococcoidales > E44-bin46 > JAZGHN01. Next base: position 1,421 of record CAZCAS010000011.1, on the reverse strand, counting down.
TATTAATGGATTGATGAAGCAAAAACCGCCTCTGGTGGAAGGCTACATTGACCTTGAGGGGCAGGTTCAGCCTAATGGCATTGACCTTACCCTGCGTGAGGTGGCAATGCTACAGTCATCGGGCAAGATAGCGGTTGAAAATAGTCAGAGACTGGTATCTGACTTGGCTCCACTAGTGTTTGATGGCTTGGGTTTTATTGACCTGATGCCCGGCGTCTACTCTATCATTTATAATGAGATTGTCCATCTACCTAAGAATGTGATGGCATTAGCCACACCGAGGTCGAGTTTGCTTCGCTGTGGCGTCACGGTAAACACCGCCGTGTGGGATGCTGGTTACTCTGGCCGTTCTCAATCTCTGTTGGTAGTCTATAACCCTCAGGGGTTCCGGTTGCAGAAGAATGCCAGAATCATACAGCTTATTTTCCTGTGGCTAACTGGCGAGACGGAGGGATATCGCGGAGTCTACCAGGGGGAAAATATAGATTGATTTTGCTCCAACATCTTAGCGGCTTTCCTGCCTGTGGCTGTTGACATTTAGTTTCTTTTTGTGATAGACTTTAAAATTGCATTTACCTACCATGCTAAATAGGTAGTAGATTGAAGTTTGGCGTTCAATCTATTATTTAGATAGAAATGGATGAGCCTAGGCTCATCCATTAAAATTGTAAAGAAGGTGAGGAGTCGATGCCTACAGTCAACCAGCTTGTTCGTAAAGGGCGTAAGAGGGCTATTAAGAAAATCAAGACGCCAGCATTGCGTCTTACCTATAACGCTTTGAAGAATAAAAGGCTGATGGGTAAGGGTTCTCCCCAGAAGCGGGGGGTGTGTATTCATGTTAAGACCACTACTCCCAAGAAACCCAATTCAGCCTTGCGTAAGATAGCTAGGGTGCGGTTGAGTAATGGTATGGAGGTAATAGCTTATATTCCTGGTGAGGGGCATGAGTTGCAGGAGCACTCCGTGGTCCTGATTCGCGGTGGTCGTGTGAAAGATTTGCCTGGTGTTCGGTACCATATCGTCCGGGGAGCGCTGGATACTACTGGTGTGGCTAATCGTCGTCAGGGTCGTAGTAAGTATGGCAGCAAGCGAGCTAAAGAGTTAGCTGAGGTTGAGGCCGAGGTTGCTTAAATTAAGGAGGTAAGATGCCAAGGCGAGGCCGAGTGGTAATAAGGGAAATACTTCCCGATGCTAAATATGACAGTGTGCTTGTGACCCAGCTGGTTAATAGGATAATGACGAGGGGCAAGAAGAGCACATCGGAGATGATTATTTATGACGCCATGAGAATTCTTGAGAAGAAGTCGTCAAAATCTCCGGTTGATGTTCTGGAAGAGGCGATAAAGAATGCCACTCCGGTGATTGAGGTTAAACCTCGACGGGTTGGTGGTGCTACATATCAGGTGCCGGTGGAGGTTCCC
>CAZCAS010000010.1:0-22114 GCA_964496725.1 uncultured Dehalococcoidales bacterium | reverse complement strand
GGCATAGGCAGGCTGAAGCCAGTTACAAGACCCATAATAAAAAGGCCAAAATAGCCATAACTCTGGAAACGGCTTATTGCCTCCCAATGATAAACTAAAAGAACGGAGACAGCGATGAGTCCGCCTATATATAAGCCGCCAAATATCTTGAATCGGCGGTGTTTCTTTTTCGAGGTTGCGCTAACGACTGTATTCACCAAGAATTCCCTTTATGCGCTCGCTTTCGCCCCCTTCTCAGCAGTAAAAGTCAAGCTTCTATCACCATGGTCAACAACGATGATATCACCCCGACTGAATTCACCTCTAAGGAGCTTTGCTGACAACGGATTTTCTACATGGTGCTCTAAAGCCCGCCTTAGTGGTCGCGCCCCATAGGCTGGGTCATAGCCCTCCCTAACCAACCACGACTTCGCCTTATCTGTTATTTCCACCTGCAACTCACGCTCAGCCAGACGACTTTGCAAATCCTTTACCAGCAGGTCAACAATCTGCCTGAGTTGCTTCTCATTTAGCTGGTGGAAAACTATAATCTCATCCAATCGGTTAAGAAACTCGGGGCGGAACATCTTTTTCACCTCGCCCATCACCTTTCCCTTCATCTCGTCATAGCTCTGTTTCCGAGCCTTAGTCTGGCCCTTCTTAGGGGTAAAGCCGAAGCTCATATCACGCTTGATGAGTTCAACTCCAGCATTACTGGTCATAATAACTATGGTATTCTTAAAATCCACTGTCCGCCCTCGCCCATCGGTCAAACGCCCATCATCAAGAACCTGGAGCAGGCTATTAAATACCTCAGGATGCGCCTTCTCAATCTCATCCAGCAAGATTACCCGGTAGGGACGCCGCCTCACCGCCTCAGTAAGCTGCCCCCCCTCCTCATAGCCAACATAGCCCGGGGGGGCGCCAATAAGACGTGATACCGTATGCTTTTCTTGATATTCCGACATATCCAGTCGCACAATGGCATTCTCATCATCAAATAAGAACTGGGCTAAGGTGCGAGCTAGCTCGGTCTTACCAACGCCGGTGGGACCCAGGAACATAAAGCTGCCAATAGGTCGCCTGGGGTTCTTTAATCCAGACCTGCTTCTTCTGATAGCTTCACAGACAACAGCAACTGCCTCTTCCTGATTCACTAGGCGTTCGTGAATCCGCTCCTCCATGTAAAGCAGCTTCTCCGCCTCACCCTCCAGCATCTGGGACACAGGTATTCCTGTCCACTTAGAGATTAACTGAGCAATATCCTCCTCACCAACCGTCTCATCAATCTTTTCTTGTTTAAGCCACTGGCTCTTGGCTCGGTTATACTCCTCCTCCAAACGCATTCTCTCGCTCTTGAGCTGGGCTGCCTGCTCATAATCCTGCCGCTGCGAGGCAGCTTCCTCCTCATTGGTTAACTGATTGAGGCGCTGTTCCAGCGATTTAACCTCTGGCGGAGCGCTCTCAGTATCAATTCGCAACTTACTGGCCGCCTCGTCAATAAGGTCAATAGCCTTATCAGGTAAATATCTATCGGAAATATAGCGCTGGCTGAGCCTAGCTGCCGCCTTCAAAGCCGCGTCGCTAATCTTAATCTTATGGTGGGCTTCGTATCGGGGGCGAAGCCCCTTGAGCATCTCAACAGTAGCTTCAATACTCGGCTCGCCAACGAATACCGGCTGGAGACGCCTTTCCAGCGCCCTATCCCTCTCCACAAACTTGCGATATTCATCAAGGGTAGTGGCGCCGATACACTGCAGCTCGCCACGCGCCAGAGCTGGCTTGAGCATATTACTGGCATCGACAGCCCCCTCAGCCGCCCCAGCCCCAACCACAGTGTGAAACTCGTCAATAAACAGGATAATCTCACCCCGTGCCTGTCGAATCTCATCCATCACTGCCTTAAGCCGCTCTTCAAACTCACCGCGGAATTTGCTGCCGGCAACCAGTGCCCCCATATCCAGAGCTACCACCCTGCGCCCCCTAAGAGAATCGGGAACATCATCAGCGACAATCTTCTGTGCCAACCCCTCAGCGATAGCTGTTTTACCCACCCCAGCATCACCAATAATCATCGGGTTATTCTTGGTGCGTCGGGTGAGTATCTGCATTACTCGCTTAATCTCATCCTCCCGACCAATAACCGGGTCCAGCTTACCATTACGAGCAAGCTCGGTAAAATCGCGAGTATACTTCTCCAGGGAACGATATTTGCTTTCGGCATGTTCGTCAGTGACCCGGTGCCCGCCACGAAGCTTCTGAAGGGCAGAATATACCTTCTCCTGGTCAACGCCAGCGCCTTTAAGGATTTTGGCCGCCTCACCCCTCTCCCCTCCCACCATGGCGATGAAAAGATGCTCGGTGCCGATAAACTCATCCTTAAGCCTCTCAGCTTCCTTGGCAGCCCTTTCTATCAGTTGGGCAACACGTGGCGTAGCATAAATCTGCCCCGTTTCATAAGTAACACTAGGAGCTCCCCTCAAGATAGCATCAACTTGCCCATTCACTGCCTCAATATCAACCCCCAGTTCTGACAAGATATCGCTGACCAGCCCCTTCTCCTGCTGGAACAGGGCAAACAAGATATGCTCCACGTCCCATTGATTGTGATGATACCGCCGAACTAACTCTTGGGAAGCAGCCAAAGCCTCCTGTGCCTGCTCAGTAAATCTCCCCTGCCTCATTGATTACTCATCCTCCCTCAGGCTATCCAGCTCCGCCTCCAACTTCTTCATCCGCTGCAACAACTCCGCCATATGCTGCCGCATACGCAAAATAATCTCAGCCCCAGTCGGGTTAACCCCGAGGTCACCCATCAATATCTTCACCCGGCGAAGCTGGTCTATGTCTTTCTTGGAGTAGAGTCGGACGTTACCCTGCGACCGAGACGGCTCTATTATGCCTTTTTTCTCATAGTAGCGCAAGGTATGGGTGTGAATGCCAAGCAACCTGGCAGCCACACTTATCACATAGCATGGTTCAACATCCTCATCCATAGTAACATCGTCTCCCTGTTGAGCTTCATCTTCATCTGGTTCACCAGCATCAGTGTTAAACCCTAATATACTGAAAAAATCCTTGTCGGCCATCTTTCTCTCCTCAACCTGAACACATTATAAATCACCTGACAGGACATGTCAACATTTATTTAATAATCTTGATAAGTTTTTATAGAATACTTGACAAACTTTATTAAGAATGCTATAGTATTTGTGGCTGAGAGAGCGACATCTAACCAGCCAAATAAAAATCCAAGGAGGTAATATGAGCAACATAGTACGATGGGAGCCGTTTAGAGACATAGTAAGCCTTAGGCAGGCAATGGACAAGTTATTTGAGGATAGCTTTGTTCATCCCACACATCTTTGGCCTGAGCTAACTGGCGGCAGACTAGACCTCGATATATACCAGACCAAGGATGATGTTGTGGTGAAGGCATCTCTCCCCGGAGTAAAGCCTGAAGAGGTCGACATCAGTATCACTGGAGATACCCTCACCATAAAGGGAGAGCACAGAGAAGAGCAGGAGGTAAAGGAAAAGGATTACCTATGTCAGGAATGCCGATGTGGTGCTTTCAGCCGCTCGGAGTGATTCCGGTACAGGTCAATGCTGACAAGGCAGAAGCGACCTTTGAAGATGGTGTCCTGACCTTGACCATTCCCAAGGCTGAAGCAGTCAAGCCCAAACAGATAAAGATCAAGGCTGAGTCCAATGCCACTAAAGGCAAAAAGTAACATTTAAGCAAATGAGGGCCGGTTTCCCGGCCCCCATTTCCCTCCCAAGATTCCTCAACCACTTGACAAGTAGCACCTAAACTTATTATATTTAAGTCAGAGAACAATTTCCCCCTACCCTTTCTAAAGATAAGGTATTTCATTAGACCTTGGTTATTCCTAAAAACCCGAGTGATTCTCCTAGATGACAAAATACATCTTTATTACTGGTGGTGTTGTTAGTTCAGTAGGAAAGGGCATTGCCGTCGCTTCTATTGGTGCTCTCCTCAAGGCTCGCAAAATCACCGTGTCGGTTCAGAAGCTCGACCCATATCTCAACGTCGACCCGGGAACGATGTCACCCTACCAGCACGGTGAGGTATTTGTCACTCAAGACGGCGCCGAGACCGACCTTGACCTGGGTAACTACGAACGCTTCATTGACATCAAGCTTACCGCCGAGTCCAATGTTACCTCAGGGCAAATCTACAGCGCCGTTATTGCCAAGGAGAGGCGAGGGGATTTCCTTGGTGGCACCATCCAAGTAGTGCCTCATGTTACCACCGAGATAAAGGATCAGTTTAAAAAATTAGCCGATAAATCTCAGGCAGAGGTAGTAATCATAGAGGTAGGCGGCACAGTAGGCGATATTGAGGGGCAGCCCTTCCTGGAAGCTATCAGACAAATGCGAAAGGATGTGGGGCGAGAGAATGTGCTATATGTCCATGTCACCCTTCTCCCTTACCTTAGTTCCACCAAAGAGCTAAAGACCAAGCCCACTCAGCATAGTGTCAATGAACTGCGCCGCATTGGTATCCAGCCCGACATTATCATCTGCCGCAGTGACTATCCAATGTCAGAAGGACTCAGAGACAAAATATCCCTGTTTTGCGATGTTGAGCGGGAAGCTGTCATCCCATTACCTACGGTAGACACTATCTACGAGGTACCGCTGCTCCTAGAAGAAGAGGGGCTGGGGAAACTGGTTGTAGATAAGCTCAAGATGAAAGCCCGCAAGCCAGATTTAAGTCTATGGCAGGACTTAGCCATGCAAATTAAGGAGCCCCTAGAGCCAATTAATATTGCTCTGGTGGGCAAATATGTTGAATTACAGGATGCTTACTTCTCGGTTCGTGAGGCATTATCCCACGCCACCCTCTACCATAACAGATGCCTTAACCTGATGTGGGTTCATTCTGAGGACTTGGAAAATAATGATAGCGCCGACACTCTCCTGCGCTCAGCCCAGGGCATTATAGTTCCCGGCGGCTTTGGCGTCAGAGGGATTGAGGGTATGGTCAAAGCAGCCAGCTATGCCCGAAATAACGAAATCCCCTACCTAGGTCTGTGTCTGGGAATGCAGGTCATGGTAATTGAGTTCGCCCGCTATGTCGTAGGCTCAAACGAACCTAACTCTACCGAGTTTGATGCTTCCACCCATTACCCAGTCATTGACCTTCTCCCCGAGCAGAAGAAGGTAAAAACCAAAGGCGGCACGATGCGGCTGGGCAACTATCCCTGCCAATTGATAGACGGTAGCCGTGCTGCTAAAGCCTACAGGGAAAGTCTGGTCCATGAGCGCCACAGACACCGCTTCGAATTTAACAACGAATTCCGCTCTCTCCTCGAGGAGGCCGGAATGGTTTATAGCGGACTATCCCCTGACGGCAAATTAGTAGAAGTCTGCGAGCTAGCCAATCACCCATGGATGGTGAGTTGTCAGTTCCATCCCGAATTTAACTCGCGACCCAGCCGCCCCCACCCCCTGTTCCGCGATTTTATCGGCGTAGCCAAGGATACACTGCGAGAAGGAGCTCAACCCTCATTACCCCTTCCCCCTAACTCGTAAAGGGCCAGAGGTTCTGTGCGATTAAGGGCTAACGATAATGGGGGAAATGAACTATAGAAAAATAAGGAAACAATTCGTGGGGAGTTAGCCTGGGGAATTGTTTTTTGAGTTATGTTAAGTTGTGGAGGTTGCGCCATGAACATCACTGAACTAGAGAGGTTACATCAATGAATATCAGCGAACTAGAAAAGAAGAGCAAGGACGAGCTGATTGGGCTAGCCAAGGAGATGGGTATCTCCAACTGCACCAGCCTCAAGAAGCAAGAAATAATCGTGCGCCTGCTCCAGGAGAATGCCAAGCAACAGGGCCACGCCTTCTGCAGCGGCATCCTAGAGATTATGAGCGACGGCTATGGCTTCCTGAGACAAAGCACCCTGCTGCCCAGTTCGGACGATATCTATGTTTCCCAATCCCAGATAAGACGCTTCGGGCTACGCACCGGCGATATGGTTGCCGGCCAGGGGAGACAACCCAAGAGCGGCGAGAAGTACCACAGCCTGCTCCGGGTAGAGACAGTCAATGACCTTAATCCCGAACTGGCTAAATCCCGACCCCGCTTCGGCTCGCTTACCCCCACCTTTCCCGACAGACTGATTAACCTGGAGAACTCATCCACGGAGCTGTCTACCCGACTGGTGAACCTCATCACCCCTATCGGCCGGGGGCAACGAGGCTTAATCGTATCACCGCCCAAGGCGGGTAAGACCATTCTGCTCAAGTCCATAGCCAACGCCACCACGACCAACTACAACGACATTCACCTGATGGTATGCCTTATCGGGGAGCGACCGGAGGAGGTTACCGATATGAAGCGCTCGGTCAAGGGCGATGTGATAAGCGCCACCTTTGACGAGCCGGTGGAGAACCACACCCGCGTGGCCGAGCTGGCACTGGAAAGGGCGAAACGGCTGGTGGAAAGCGGCAGGGATGTGTTCATCCTCCTTGACGGCATCACCCGCCTCACCCGGTCATATAACCTGGCGATGCCACCGAGCGGTCGCACCCTGTCCGGCGGTATTGACCCCGCCGCCCTCTATCCACCCAAGCACTTCTTCGGGGCTGCCCGCAATACAGCCGAGGGTGGCAGCCTGACCATCATCGCCACCTGCCTTATCGACACCGGCAGCCGCATGGACGACCTCATCTATGAGGAGTTCAAGGGAACGGGCAATATGGAGCTGCACCTCGACCGCCGACTGTCAGAGCGCCGTATCTTCCCCGCCATAGATATCCAGCGCAGCAGCACACGGCGAGAAGAGCTGCTGCTGGACGAGGAGACGATACAGAAAATCTGGCTGCTACGGCGTATGGTGTCTATGATTTCCGCCGATTCAGTCAATTTTACCGAGACCACAGACCGGGTCCTCGACCGACTGAGGAAGACCAAGACTAATGCCGAATTCCTGGCTTCCCTGAATCAAGAAGGGTAAAGGGATTAGAAGGGGCTTCGCCCCTCTCTGACCTCCACTCCCCCTTCCATTATTAAGGGAGAGACTCACTGTCATTGCGAGGAGTTTGGCGACGAAGCAATCTTCAGGGATGCCTAGAGATTGCCACGCCTTCGGCTCGCAATGACAAGGGGGGCAAGGAGGGACACAAAGACAGGAAAGAAATGAGATTGCTTCGCTGCGCTCGCAATGACAATGGAGGGCAATGACAATGGGGGACAATATGGATAAACAATACTATGTTTACATTATGACCAATAAAAGGAACACAGTTCTTTATACTGGTGTTACTAATGACCCAAGGAGAAGGGTCTACGAACATAGGGAAAAGCTGGTTGAGGGATTCACCAAGAAGTACAACATCGGTAAGCTTGTCTACTATGAGGTGTGTGAGGATATAGAGGGTGCCATTATGAGGGAGAAGCAGATCAAGGCGGGTTCGAGGCAAAAGAAAATCGATTTGATTAACCAAATGAACAAAGAGTGGCGCGATTTATATGAGGAATTATAGAGAGATTGCTTCGGGCCTCGCCCTCGCAATGACAATGGGGGGCAATGATAAGAAGGGAAGGGAGTGGGATTGCTTCGCTGGGCTCGCAATGACAAGGGGGGCACAATGACAGGGGGGGCAAGGGCAGGAAGGGGGGTTGACAAAGGGGTATTTTTACTGTAGCGTTACAAATACGTAACAAATACTTGACAAAGTGTGTTATTATATTTAGTAGGAAGTTATCCCAGATGGGATTGCTTCGGGCTGCGCCCTCGCAATGACAGGGGGGCAGCGGTTGCCCTCGCAATGACGAGGGGCAATAACAGGAAAGGAGGTGGTGCTATGCCAAGAGCCCGGAGGGTATGGGACCCAAAGGGGGAGGCTAAAGCGAACTCACCGGAAAAAACAAGAACCAACCTTGTCTCCATATTATGAAGAGGGGGCTTGTGGTTTCCTGTATTATTTTATGGAGATGAGAATATATCCTTAAGGAGGAAATATAAAGGTCGTGAAAAGTAACAAGATACTAAAAATATTGGGGGTAGGCGTCACAATAGCCATGGTGTTCAGCCTGGGCATCGCCTTAATGGCGACCCCGGTATCGGCTGACCCGGACGAGTGGTCAACCTACGACCTCCCCGACCAGGGAGAGGACGGCAACTACTTCTGGGACAACACCATTGATGCCGGGCCGGGACCGATTGACATGGACATTGACGGCAACCTCTGGGCCTACGTCTCGATAGGCGCTGACGAGGACCTGGTGATGTCAAGCGACGGCGGCCGCAGCTGGGATGTAACCGACTACAATGACGACACCGATGCAGCTGCCATAACGGCCATAGTCTGTTCCCCGATTGACGCGGATATCGTCTATGTCGCTGCTGCCACCAAGGTGTGGAAGACAGACGACGCCGGCGACAACTGGGACGACCTGGGGGCACCGGACGCCAACAACATCAGTGCCATGACGGTGGGCGAGGGCGGGGATACCCACTACATCTATGTGGCGACTGACTCTGCCGCTGCTACTCCTGACCTCGTCTACTACTACGAGGACGCCTTCGGCGGCGCCTGGACTGACCTCGATTTAGAAGACCAAGATGCCGACCTAGAGGACGTTCTAGCCCTGCAGGCTTCGCCCGACTTCGATAACGACGGGCTGGTGTTTGCGGTATTTACCACTGACGCCGGCGACGAGACCTACGTCGCCTACAACGACAGCGCCAGCGTGGGCGCAGCCGGCTGGGAGTCATGGGAGATACAGAGCGACGGCGATGCCAAATTCCTAGCCACCGCGGCTGCCATCGCCATCCCCGACGACTTCGACCAGGACGACGCCTTCGAGTTCTTCGTGGGCGTATCCGGTCCGGCACATGTCGGCAGTCTCGGCGGTGTCTACCGGATATACGGCGACACCACGGCTTTGACCGACCTCCTCGACGACGTTGAGGACGAGGTGATGAGCCTGGATGTCGTGGGCGACATCGGCAACACCTACCTGATGGCCGGTATTGACGGCGCCATCGGCGACGCTGGCGTCGCTGACGTATGGTACAGCGACGACGACGGCGACAACTGGCTGCAGGCTTCCGCAGAGGGAATAAGCCCTGCTGGCGACGCCGACACCTATGTCATCTGCGGCGATGATATCGCCGATGACGGCATGGGCTGGGCGGCAACTGACGGCACGGGAGCCGGCGTACAGCTGACCATGAGCGGCGGCGAGTCCTGGGTCGGTATCAGCCTGATGGACACCGACGCTGATGCCCTTCATGACATCGGACCGTCACCAGAGTGGGCATCCGACGGCACCATGTTCGTCGCCTACGAGAATGCTGCCGGCGACGACGAAGTGCTGCGGTATGACGGCGACAACTGGGACAGGGTCTGGGAAGACACCCAGTACGCCACCGTGTTAGGCGTGACCGGCGATATAGACATGATTGACTGCTCGCCAGAGTTCGGCAGTGACGACACCGTCTTCGCCGGGCTCAGCGATGCTGGCGGCGGTCCGGAGGTATTCGTCTCCGATGACGGCGGAACCGTCTGGGCAGACACCAGAAACGTTCCCGACACACTGGCTTCCTGGGCGATAGTTGACGCCGATACCATCATCGCCGGCGGTGCTGGAGACTCAACAGTCTACATTACCGACAGACAGGGACGCAGGGCGTGGGACGACTACGAGGTAGAAGCCGGCGGCGCTAACGACATAACATCGCTAGCAGTATGGGGCGACACCGTAATCTGCGGTGACGATTCCAATGCGGTGTTCATCTCCGAGGACTTCGGCGAGGACTGGGATGTAGTAGGCGCCGACCTCGATTCTACTGCTGCTGCGGCTACCTATGTCGGCTTTGACACCGACTTCGATACCACCAACACCATCTATGCTGCCAGTGACGATGTCATCGCCCGCTTCCTCGACGTCAGTGACCTTGATGCGGACTGGGAGGACTTCACTCCTGAGAGCGCCCCCACTGCTATCAGCGGCCTAGCGGTCGCAGATGGGGTGGTCTACGTCTCCGACGCTGCTTCGGCAGATGCCGGAGTCGAGGGTGCTGTGGAACGCACACCCAACCCGCTTGAGGACCTGGACGATGTCGACGAGAGCGACTTCGACCAGATGATAGAGGGTCTTGACGCCGATGCCGGCGGTCTGGAGATATTCGATAGCCTCTACGCCGTTGAGGGAAGCACCACCCTATTCGCCGTTGACACTGCTAATGCCACCATCTGGACCATCGAGGACCTGCTGGCGGTAGCAGCTACCGGCGGCGCTGCGAATGCCGATGTGGACTCGGCTCTCATGACGTGGAACGGCTTCGACAATGCCACCGACTATGAGGTACGCGTCTACTCCGATGCCGACATGGGCATGGCCTATGAGTGGTTCGACGACCTTACCGGCGACGATGATGGGGTACTGAACCTCACCGAAAATACCACCACCGGCGCCCATGCTGGTGATGCGCTGGACTCTGGCACCAAGTACTGGTGGCAGGTAAGAGCGGCCGAGCCGGTACATAGCAAGTGGTCGGATATATGGACATTCACCACCGAACCCGAGACGATGACCATTGATGCCGATACATTCGCCCCGGCACTAGGAGCCACCGATGTTCCTATCCTGGCCTCCTTCGGCTGGGAGGATATCGAGGAAGCTGACAGCTATACGCTCGAGGTGGCTGACAACCCCAACTTCACCACTCCAATCGTTTCGGTGACGGTAACCACTTCTGTCTATGAACTGGATTCACCGTTAAACTACGCAACCAACTACTTCTGGAGGGTGAAGGCAGTTAGCGGAACCAGCGAGAGCAGATGGGCTACTGGTAACTTCACCACCGTGTCAGCGCCAGTAGAAGCTGTAGCTCCTGCACCACCCGCTCAAACACCAACGGTCACCATTCCACCGGCACAACAGGTAGCTCCTAAGTGGATCTATGCTGTTATCGGTGTTGGTGCCACGCTGGCTGTAGTGGTAATTGTCCTAATCGTCAGAACCAGAAAACCCTAAACCTAACCGGTTTTGACTTGACGGATAATGCAGAGAGTCCCCCGAGATTTCGGGGGACTCTCTTTTTAATCGAAAACCATATCACTAGACTGTTTACCTACCTCACCCCCTTAATCCCCCTCTCCTTCAAAGGAGAGGGGGAAGATTTCATAAAGAGGGGCTAACGCCCCTCTTAAACACACCCTCTGGTTATTTAGCAAAGAGATTAAAAGGGGCTTTACGCTCGCAATGGGGGCAAAGACAAGGGGGTGTTGACTTTAGACCAAGGCAGGGTTAGAATTTCGCCAAATGTCAACAAATGGCGAGAGCTGAATTTGCCATAAAAATACTCCTGCTCATAGCCCTGCTTATCTCAATAGCCGCCCCAGCCGTGGCTGCCCCAGATGATGTCAAGTGGGCAAGGGTCAGTATTCCCACCGACGGCAAAGCAGGCGACTGGGTGCTTGCCAGCGGCTCAGATGTCAAACACCTGACCATGGCCGTTGATGGCACCCTCTACTGCTATGCCAACCCTGCCGGGACAAGCCACACCCTGTTCAAGTCCAGCGACGGTGGCTACAGCTGGTCACACCTGGACTACGAGGAGGCAGTAACCGCCCTGGTCACACCTGAGGCTGGCACCATCTATGTAACCGACGGCAGCAGCGTCTACAAGTCAGAGGACGGCGGGGAGGAGTGGGAGGACCTGAGCAGTCCCGCCGGTATCGCCCCTATAACCTGCCTTGATGTGGGCTATATGGAGAACAGGCCCCATGTCTTTATAGGAACCGCCGACGGGGCGGGGGGCGGCGGGGTATACTACCGCTGCGACAGCACCCTCGGCGGGGGGTGGACAGACCTGGATATAGGCAACTACGATGTCTACTCCGTAGCCTGCTCACCCGACTTTGGCACCGATAAGCAGACCATCGCCGTAATCACCGACAATGTCCACACCTATGTTGCCTATAATGACGGCTCTATCGGGGGGTGGGACAGGGTGGAGCTTCTCGATGCCAGTGACAATAGCTTTGCTATCACCACCGCCTCCGACATCTGCTTCCCCTCCGACTTCGACCAGGCGCAGGTGCTGTTTGTCGGTGTGGTTGGCGGGGATGGGGGTATCTACCAGGCGGATGGGGACGATTCCCACCGCCTTGATATTGATGCCGATATCATCAGTCTGGAGGTGGAGGGGGAGTGGGGCAGTCTTCAATTGCTGGCCGGTGAAAACGCCAACGCTGAGGTGTGGTATAGCACCGATGACGGCGATAGCTGGGATTCAACAACAAAAGCCCCGTCCGGCAGCAGTGCTACCTACGTGCTGATGGCTGATGGCTTCGCTGGTAGCGGTGAGGCATACGCCGTCACCAGCGGCGATGATAGCGCCCTCTCCTACACAGCAGATGGCGGCATTACCTGGAACCAGATAAGCCTGATTGACACCACTATCACCACCATCCTGGATGTAGCCATATCCCCCGAATATAGCCAGGATGACACCATGTTCATGCTCACCTTCGGGGGAGAGCACAGCCTGTGGCGCAGTCTCAACGACGGCACAAGATGGGAAAGGATGTTTACCAGCAGCCTGCCCGATGTAGACAACCTGAGCATGGTTGCCCTCTCCCCTCAATACGGCAATGGGAGCGATGTATTATTCCTGGCCGGGACAAGCGGCGGCGATTCAGCGATATGGAAATCGAGCGATAAGGGACAACATTTCAGCCACCCCCGAAACACTCCATACGATATCGATATATGGGCAGTGGTTGATGACACCACTCTATTTATCGGGGGCTTCGATGGCGCTGACGGGCTGGTCTACCAGACAACCAACAGCGGTTTAACCTATTCCAGCCCCGTAGAAGCAGGAAGCCAATCACTGAACTCCATAGCCCTGTCGCCCGACTATGAGCAGGACGAGTCTATTCTGGTAGGCAATACCAATGGGTGGGTCTATTGGTCTGACGACAACGGTGCTTCCTTTGAACCACTGCCCGTGGATGCCACCTCATCCCCCCTCACCGGCTCCCTACACGTTGCCTTTGGCCCCCAGTTCAGCAGTAACAGCACCATCTATGCCGCCAGCGAGACCGCAGACGAAGGCATCTTCCGCTTCACCGTTGACACCGATACCGAATGGGAAAACATAGATAGTCTCGCCGGGGCTACACTAACTCAAGTAGCGGTATCGGCTGAAGGTGTATTATACGCCACCAACTCCGATGCCGATGGTGGCATAGAACGCTCTCTTGACCCCACCTACTCCCTGGGGCCAACATTTGAAACAGTGACCCGCGGGCTCGAGGATGGAGCCACCCTATCCAACCTATGGCTATACGATAACAGATTGTGGGCGATTGACACCTCCAATATCAGGCTGATGACCTTCATAGACAGCCTATCGGTACCGGTTACCCTGACCTCGCCCTCAGATGAAGCACCGGGTATAGGCAACATTATCAACTATAATGTCGGTAACGTCGGCCTTGATTGGGAGACACTGAGCGGTGCCACCAGCTATGAGTGGCAGCTTGACGATGACACCGACCTCTCCGATGTCCCCGACGAATTTGAGGGGGAGACCGAAGCAAGTTCAACGCAGCTACCAGAACTTGAGCCAGCTACCACCTACTACTGGCGAGTGCGAGCTAACGAGCCAGTGCTAAGCCCATGGTCCGATAAGTGGTCGTTCACCACCGCCATAGGCACTGAGGCTGTTGCCCCCCAACTGCTAAGTCCTGAAGCTGGAACTAATGGAATACCACTAAAACCTATATTCCAGTGGGGTGCCATCGCCGGGGCTGACAGCTATGAGCTAATAGTATCTACCGACCCCTCATTTGGCAATCCGACAATCCTTAAGACTGATAGTTATGCCCTGCCCAGCACTGCCTGGGAATGCGATATAAACCTGAACTACAATACTACCTACTACTGGAAGGTCAGAGCTATCAGCTCTGATACCCATAGTGCGTGGAGTGCTGTCAGCGCCTTCACTACCACATCACCACCACAAGAGGAATCATCGCCAGAAGCACCACCTCAACCACCGCCCCCATCAGCCCCACCACCCCAGTCAACTACCCCCGACTGGATGAAGTATTCTCTCGGCGCCTTGCTTGCTGCTGTAGTCCTGCTATCAGTTATTATCCTAGTGGTGATGAGAGGCAAGCGGTAACCTCAGCCTATCAATACTCAAGTAAAAAGACCTGTGTGGTGGCTGGGAGGCTTGTTTTACTCAAAGATAGCTTGGGCTGTGGGAGAACCTGTTCTATCCCCATTTCCTTGATAAACTTATCCACCGGCTCAAGCTCCCGAGTTAATGCCTCGGTCTTATAGTGCATGGGAATGACCACCCTCGGCTCAAGCTGGCGAACCACCTCCACCGCCATAGAAGCGTTAAGAGTGGACACCCCACCCACCGGGAGGAGTAACACATCCACATTGTCCAGCTCTTCTATCTGCTCAGTAGTAAGCACATGCCCCAAGTCGCCAAGGTGACATACCGATATCTCATCTGCCTCTATAAGATAAACGGTATTTTTCCCTCTTTTCTTCCCCTTCTCCATATCATGGAAGGTAGCTATCGCCATGATAAGGACGCCACCGATTTCATACTCGCCGGGTGAGGCGACCTGCCTCGGTTCACCGCCAACACCCTGCACATAGGAGTGACCTAAGTGCTGATGGCTCAACGTTACAATTTGGGCGGTAGGCTTGCCCAAGGAATAGCCCAGCTCCGGTGGATAAGGATCGGTAATAATGGTGGTATGGCTGCCTCTGATTCTAAAGCAAGAATGACCTAGCCAAGTAATATCCATATCTACAATCCATCTAGTCCGTTTCAATATAGCACAGGCGAGCCTAGCTAGTCAATGTGGTCACCCCCTGTCTTCCCCAATTGCATTTTTTTAATGAAATTTAAACGCCTCTTTTATGAACAATTAATTACACAGTCCTAATATGTAAATCAGGGAGGACAACAATGATTAAAACTGTCATCAAGTGTGCTAACGGTATGACTCTGGTATTCGATAAAAGAGGTCAACAAATTCCCGAATATCAGGGGCAATACGCAGAAGTGAAGGAAAAAATCTTACAAGATGCCCCGCCAGACGCAGTATTCGGTTATTTCCCCAGCGGGGAGAGTGAATTAAGGATAATCCCAAAAGAGGGCTGGTGAGCGGGAGGGGCAATATCAGGGAGTGGCGCTGCGAGACCCAGTAAGACAATTGTCCATAAAATTGCCCTGTAATCGGGATTATCAACCCTATTTACGAACACTAATTGGCACTTTCTGTCCTTTTATGATACAATCAGCATAAAAGCTGACAGCAAAGGCGGGGTCTGACATAGAGAATATTGTGCCGGAGAGCGAAACCAAAGCCATAGATTCAATTCTGGAAAAGGTATACCGGGAGGGGGGGTATGATTTCCGGGATTATAAGCGGGGAACGCTGGTGCGCCGTCTGGGGGGAAGACTCTGTGCCACAGGGACAAAATCATACCTGGAATATAAACAATTTCTAGACGCTCACCCTGAAGAATACGAGAGCCTTGCCAACTATCTAGCCATGCTGGTGAGCAGTTTCTTCAGAAGCTCATATACCTTTCAGCAGGCGGCAGGGCTAGTTTTACCCGAACTTTTATCCATAAAAACAAGACAGGGGAACCACAATCTGAGATTCTGGAGCACTGCCTGCGGCCGGGGTGAAGAGCCGTACTCTATAGCGATGGCGGTTGCCCAATTTTTGGGAGATAAAGTCGGGGACTTCGACATTCAAATCTATGCCACCGATATCAACAGGCAAGCCTTAAGGGAAGCAGAAACAGGGATATACTATCCACAGGATATAGAAAATCTCTCACCCAGCATTCTGGAAAGCTACTTCCACCGCAATAGCAGAGGCCATGAGATAAAAAACGAAGTAAGGCAAATGGTCCGCTTCTCCCATTTTGACCTGACCTCCACCGCAAGACAGCCTTTTACCGATTTAGACTGCATATTCTGCTGTAATATCCTGATATATCTCCGAAAGCGACTCCAGTCAAGGCTGCTAGGCATGCTGTATAAGGCACTGGCTACCCCGGGTTACCTGATTCTAGGGGAGGCAGAGACACCGACAGAGAACCTACGTGGCAAGGTGAAGTGCCTCGATTTCAAGGCAAAAATATACAAGAAGGACGAAGAGGAGGTGGGGAGATTTTAATTTCAAGCCACCGGAGGTGGACTCATGACGCTGCGTAAGAAGACACTAATCCTCATTGGCGTGATCTTCCTCAGTTTGGGGTTAACCCTGTATTTTGTCTCGCATGACATCATGATGCGCAGCTTCGCCGAAGTAGAAAAATGCCATGCTCAAGAGAATACCGAGAGAGCAGTTAATGCGCTGTCTGCCGAGCTCTCTTCTTTAGGCTCGACAGTCGGCGACTGGGCAGCGTGGGATGATACCTATGCTTTTATCGAGGACGCCAATGCCGAGTATATACAGTCAAATCTCGTTGATGGAACCTTCATCGAACTAGGGCTCAACCTGATGATGTTCATCCGCTCCTCCGGCGAAACCGTCTTCGCCAAAGCCTTTGACCTGTATGAAGGAGAGGAGATAACCGTCCCACAAAGCTTACAGGAACACCTCGCCCCCGGCGCTCCTCTGGTGACCCCCTCTGACATAGAGGGCGGCGTCACGGGAATCGTTCTTCTCCCTGAAGGGCCAATGCTTGTCGCCTCCTACCCTATCCTGACCAGTGAAGACGAAGGCCCCAGCCGGGGGACGATGATTATAGGGCGCTATCTGGACGTCACTGAAATCGAGCGGCTTGCTGCGCAAACACAGCTGTCTCTCAACGTGCACCGGCTCACCGATGCGAATATGCCTCCCGAGCTCCAAGAGGCACTTTCATCTCTGTCAGAAGAGGAACCAATTTTCGTCCAACCACTAGATGAGCAATCCATCGCCGGATATGCTTTGCTGAAAGACATCTACGGACAGCCGAGCCTGGTGCTAAGAGCGGAGATGCCCAGGGATATCTACCACCAAGGCCAAGCCAATATCCATTATCTCATCTGGATAATAGCAGGTGTGGGCACGGTAGCTGGTGTGGCAACCATATTCTTTGTGGAAAAGCAGGTTTTGCTTCGATTAGCCCGCCTCAGCAAAACTGTCAGCGACATTGGTACCAGCGGTAAACTTTCATCACGTGTGCCAGTAAAAGGCACGGATGAACTATCAAGGCTGGCGGGTGAGATTAACCTGATGCTGGCAGCGTTACAGAAGTCAAGCAAGGAACTTCGGGAAAAGAACAAGCTACTGGATGCCAGTAATGAGGAGCTCCGGGCACAGGGCGAGGAGTTGATAGCGCAACAGCAGGAACTCCTGGAAAAGACCAAGGAGGTGGAGGCAGCCAGCCAGGCTAAGTCTGAATTCCTGGCTCACATGTCCCATGAATTGCGCACCCCGCTCAACGTTATCATCGGCTTCTCCCAGCTAATGCTGGATAAAGTGCCGGGAAAAATCAACAATGAGCAGAAGCAATGCCTCACCGACATCCTAAACGGCGGGGAACATCTGCTGAGCTTAATCGATGATATTCTCGACCTCTCCAAGATAGAATCGGGCAAGCTAAAACTTCAGCTGACAGATTTCCACGTGAACGATGTTATAGAACCATTAGCCGGAACTATGAGACCTATACTGTCATCAAGAAAGCAAACCCTTGATATCAAGATAGAAGAGGGGCTCCCTCCGGTTCATGCCGATAAAGACAAAATAAGACAGGTGCTTTTCAACCTGTTGAGCAATGCCACTAAGTTCACCCCGAATGAAGGCAAGCTGAAGATTGAGGCTGTCAGGAAGAATGACCGGTGCTATGTCAACGTGATTGATAACGGCATCGGCATAAAGAAGGAGGAACAGGAAAAGGTATTCGAGCCGTTTTACCAGCTGGAAAACCCCCTGATGAAGGAGAAGACCGGGACCGGGCTGGGGCTAGCACTGGCCAAGCAAATCGTAAAAAAGCACGGCGGCAACATTTGGGTGGAGAGCGAATACGGGAAGGGAAGTCGGTTCAGCTTCACCATACCGCTGGCAAAAAGTTAAGCCGCACCAAACAGATGGGCAATGAAGGAAAAAATACTGATTGTAGAAGACAACCCCCAAAATATGAGATTGCTTGAGATGACCCTCAGAACGAGAGGCTACATCATAATCGAGGCGACCGACGGAGAAGAGGCGCTGGATACAGCCATCAAGGACAAACCAGACCTCATTATAATGGATATGCAGCTTCCCAAAATGAGCGGGGCGGAGGTCGTCAAAAGACTGAGGCAGATGCCAGGTTTCGAAAAAATCCCCATCATTGCGGTTACCGCTTATGCTATGAAGGGGGACAAGGAGAAGATTATTAAAGCCGGATGCGATGTCTACGTATCAAAACCAATCAATACTCGCCAGTTACCGGAGATAATAGCCAAGACGCTGCTAAAACGGCGAAGGGGTAGCACCCAAGGAAAGGGTAATGGGTAAGAAGGTCCTTGTCATTGATGATGACCCCGCCTTCGTGAAGCTGGTGGAGCAGGTTCTCGCCCATAAAGGGTACGAGGTGCTCAAGGCCAATAGTGGGCAGGAAGGGCTACGGGCTACCTTCGACCAGCGGCCAGATCTGGTGCTTCTGGATGTAGCAATGCCCGGCCTAGATGGCTGGCAAACTTGCAGTCGCATCCGTGAAATTTCTGACTTACCTATCATCATGATTACCGGCAGGCACAAATCCGAGGAGGACGTAGCCCGCGGGCTTGACTACGGAGCCGATGAATACCTCATTAAACCAGTGGGGAACAGGGAACTGGTAGCCAGGGTGCGAGCAGCATTGCGCCGTGCCGAGTTGCCCTCGCCACGGGAGAGGGAAACCGCCTACAGCGACAACTTCCTCACCGTTGATGTCGCTGCGCGGACGATTACAGTAAAAGGAAAGCGGATTAAGCTCACCCCAAGAGAGTTCCGTTTGTTTGCCCTGCTGGTGAAGAACGCCGGCCGTATTCTCAGTCACAAGCAGCTTCTGGAAAAGGTGTGGGGTTGGGAATATACCGATGACATAGATTATGTACGCATCTACGTCTCCCATTTGCGCCAGAAGATAGAGCCAGACCCTGCCAATCCCAGATATATCATGACCGAGGCAGGGGTGGGCTACTACTTCCAGAAACTCAGCTAAAGAGATAGCAGCTTGGTTTCAGCTCAAAGGGAATCTGCTACAGGGACGGTGAATGCGAAGCGACTGCCCTTCCCAACCTCGCTTCTGACTTCAATCCTGCCACCGTGAGCCTCGACCAAACGCTTAGCAATAGTCAGTCCGAGGCCACTGCCACCAGTGGCTCTGGCACGGGACTTGTCCACCCGATAAAGGCGCTCAAATATATTGGGTAAATCCTCGGCAGGGATTCCTTCACCGGTATCAGCCACGGCAACCTCTATCCACTTATCCTGCTCCCTAGCCGTCACGGTGATGCTGCCTCCCGCGGCGGTGTGGGCTATTGCATTATCTACCAGATTGAGCAACACCTGGCTAATCCGATGGGCATCGATGTTCGCCAGCGGGAGTCCATCAGGCAGCTCAGTCGATACTGACACCCCTTTTGCCGTCGCCTGAGTCTGGACTGCCTTTACCACCATGTCGATTGTTTGAGCAATATCCTGCGGATGGCAAGCCAGTTTTAACTCGCCTGCCTCAGCCAGACTTAGCTCCTGAAGTTCATCAACCAGTCGCGACAGCAGTGCAGCCTCTTCATTAAGTGAGCGGATAGTGCTCGCATCCGGCTCGATAACTCCATCACGGATCGCCTCAAGGTAACCGCGGAGATTAGACAGTGGAGTTCTCAGTTCATGAGCAGCGTCAGCCACCAGATTTCGCCTCAACTGTTCGGCGCGCTCCAGTTCACCAGCCATGGAGTTAAAAGCCTCAGCCAGTTCTCCAACCTCACCCTTATCCTTATAGTGAACCCGTTGTGAGAGGTCACCCCGTCCCAATCGACTGGCAGCTGTGGTAAGAGCCCTTACTGGGGTTGAAATTCGTCGGGAAAGGATGAAGGTGAATGCCAAGGCTGCACCACCGCCGATAAGACATCCCCAGAGGATGTACTGGCTTATTGGCTCTTGAAGACGCCATGGCGAGAGGGGGTCGATTGATGATTGTGGGCTAACATATAGTTTCCCCAGTGTAATTCCTCCCGGTAGTGGGCATATAACCCAGCCGGGTGAATCGGGTTGGAATTGCTCACCTAAAAGGTCTCCCTCAGAATCAGCTACTACTATCCCCCCAGCATCGGTCAATATGACATGCTGGTTATTTAACTCTCCCATCTGCTCAACAAAAGGCTGGACATCCCCCCACCCCCTCTGGCGATAGTAGTAAACCACCAACGCTTGTTCCATCCTGGCAACGCGTATTTGTTCACCCACCTCGTGAAACCGCTGGATTTCCCCTACAACCCTCTGGCCGATGAAGAAGAATGTCGTGCCTATGGTTATCGCTATCACCGCGACAAAGGCTATTAAAAGGCGAAATCTCAAACTATGTATCATTTCTCACTCAAAACAAGTTTGTAACCAGCTCCGTAAACCGTTTCCACGCGTACACGATTATAAGCATCTACTCCTTTAAGCTTGCGCCGTATATTGAGGATGTGAACATCGATGGTACGGTCGAAACCCTCAAAATCATAGCCAAGAGCCTTCTCAATAAGCTGCCCCCGGGTAAATACCCTTCCCGGCTCTTTAACAAGAATCCCCAACAGCTTAAATTCAACCGGAGTTAGCCCAAGACGCTTACCGGCAACCGATGCCTCATGTTCATCAAAGTTAACAGTCAGCTCACCACGCTTGACCTCGGCAGGGCCACGCTCCCCGGGAAGCCGACGAAGCACTGCCCTCACCCTTGCTGCCAGTTCTTTCGGGCTAAAGGGCTTAATTACATAGTCATCTGCCCCTAAATCCAAACCAATCAGCTTGTCTTGCTCAGTTGTCTTAGCGGTAAGCATGATAACAGGCACGTCTGACTCAGCCCTAACGGTACGGCAGACTTGGAGTCCATCTATGCCGGGTAACATGAGGTCAAGAACAATGATGTCAGGATGCCTCTCTCGATATAAGCGCAGGGCTTCAACACCATCATATGCTGTAAATACCCTATATCCGTCCCGGTTTAGATAGAGCTTGACCAACTCCACTGTTTTTACATCATCGTCAACTACCAGAACCCTCTTACCTGCCATGTCTGGACCCCCCAACCATCACATTCACCTAATGTTATAGCATAAATGTTAAGGAATCGCTAAGGTCAACTGCGTGCTATCTCACCGCGATTTCAGCATTCGCAGCTGCTCCGACATAGAAAAGGAGAGGGGGAATACCCCCTCTCCTTTTAACTGGGATTTAGCCTGGGAGGTAGAGTACCTATATGCAAGCGCTACCTAACTATGTCCTACAAAACAGGCTTTCCCCAAGGGCACTTATCACCTTACCGGGCAATGAAAGCCAAAGCCTTACTGGGATTGATTATGAAACATCCCGTGCATACCACCCCAAGAACCACGAACACCGGGGAACCCAAATAGCCCAGGTGATGCTGTGTCTGGTTTCGATTGCCACCATTCCAAGTACTGGTCAGCTTCTTCTTGAGTTATTTTGCCTTCCTCTACTAGGTTCTGAAGACGAGATTCTATAGCATCGTCACGTAGCTCAGCTCCCGCCTGGGCAAAAGCATTTTGCAGTTCTTCGGGATTAAGGGCAACACCCGTGTTCTCTTCATATATCTCGCAGACCTTGTCCAGTAAGGCCCCATGCGAATCTTGAGCCTGGCTACCGCCCTCATCGCCTGTCTGGGCAAAAGCCACCCCTGATAGAGTCAAAGCAAGCACAGAAGCAACTGTCGCTATAATGATGATAAGCTTCTTGCTTCTCTTCATCTGAGGTTTGCCTCCTTTCTACCGATTATGCTATCAACTGAATATTAAAAAGGCGTTAAGATCTGAATGAGAAAAGAGCTGGGCAGGCGAATGGTCGAAAGCTTAAAAAGCGAAAACTGACATAGACCGCCCGAGTAAAGCTCGAGGCTGACATTCAAACAGGT